>CAIMVM010000372.1 GCA_903844895.1 uncultured Pseudomonadota bacterium | reverse complement strand
CCGATCCAGCTGCAACTTTTCCAGTGGTTGTCCGTTCCATGGCTCCAATTGCGGATCCCATCTCCAAGACCTACAAGATTGAACTTACTCCGCGGACCAGCTCAAAAGGAGGCGAATCAACGCTAGGCAAGGCAACTTTTAAGCTAAATTCTGAAATTGGAATAGAGATTCCTGAAAAAGCAACTACCTATATCGGGGACGTCCCCCAAGTTCGCGTTCTGATTGATTCCAAAGTCAAATATGTACCAGTCACCCTGGGTCGCACCAACTTTGACAAAATCCAAGTAAAAGAAGGCCTTGTGGGAGACGAAGAAATCGTCCTTTACACGCCAAAATATTTAGCTGAAGGCGAAACCGTTGTCGTCAAAGCAGAAACCAATGCTAAAAAATAGTGTCAAAAAATAATACTTTAAAACAGCCTCCTCATATTGCTACTGGGATTCCATATAAGATCCCGGCAAATGGCCGCATCTAGGAACATACCCCTTAAAAAGGTTATTCGATGAATAAAATCTATGCCAATCCCATTAGAGTCTATCTCTTCCTAGGACTCCTGGCCCTTATAGGTCTTTGGGCTGGGGGAAAGCTTCCCGTCTCTCTTTTCCCTAATTCCGTAAGGCCTGGGGTATCCGTTACTTTCGCATTATCTGGCTATACTCCTGAAAGTTTTAGGAATGAGCTAGGAGCTGAAATTGAATCCGCCTTTAAAAAAATGAATAGCTCTCTGATCCATGTGGACCACATAAATGCTGAGTATGGTAAAGAAGG
The DNA here is from genome assembly GCA_903844895.1 of uncultured Pseudomonadota bacterium. Classification (GTDB taxonomy): domain Bacteria; phylum Bdellovibrionota_B; class Oligoflexia; order Oligoflexales; family CAIMVM01; genus CAIMVM01. The sequence continues at coordinate 4,410 of CAIMVM010000372.1, read as the reverse complement.
AAATATTGAGTATCGGCTCAAGTTTAGCTGGAACACCTCAGCATCAGAAGCACTTAAAGAAGTCCAAAATGTCATGCGCGGGTATTCCGAAAGATTCCCCGCAAAAATGCGGGATTCCGTTAATATCTACAATCGCGGTTCAGAAAGAGCAAAAGGGTTCTACGTGGCGTCCCTATCTAGCGACCAGCGCCCTGTGGACGAATTATACTCCTTGATAGAACCCATTCTCCGCCCAAAACTCGCAGAAATTTCCGACGCCGATCAAGTTTCCATTTGGAATCCGGCCGGAGAAAAAATCTATGTTAAACCGCGATTTGCAGATTTAACCTCTTTAGGGATTCGGTTCAGTGATTTAGAAACAGCCATTCAAAACAACCTTCAGCCAAGAGCAGGTGGAAGGGTAAAGATTCAGGATACGAACTATGCAGTAAATATCCCACGTTCGATTCAAAAGGCTGACGATCTTAAAGACATTTTGCTGCCTGGCACCAATGGCAAGATCTATCGCCTGGAAGACGTCGCCTCCGTAGAGCGCAAAAAAGATGACAATTTCGGATTTAGAACTTCAGGACGCCAAAGCATCATCGTATATGCCACTCCTAAAGACGATGGCAACATCAAGCGGCTTTCAGAAGACATAGCTGCCACCACCAAACAGGTACTTTCAAGCCTACCTTCTGACATCACCTTCACGCCCCTGATCGACCCAGGAGTTTTTATCCAGTCGGCTGTGAACCATGTGATGAAGGAGGTCTTTCTTGGCGCCTTCCTTGCGGTAGTGATTCTCTATCTATTTATAGGCAGCGCAAGAAATGTCATTACAGCTACAATTGAGATTCCTCTGAGTCTGATTTTGTCCTTCATACTCATGAAAATATTTGGCATGAATCTCAATATCATTTCCTTGGGTGGCCTCGCTCTCTCTTCAGGCATGAATGTGGATGCCTCGGTCGTTGTGCTAGAAAACATCATGCGTAAGTTTGAAGGTGAGTCGCATGCTAACATGAGTAAAGAGCGGCGCCTTTTCTTGATAGTGAGTGCCGTCAAGGAAGTCTTTTTGCCTCTTCTCACTTCAACTTTTGCTTCACTAGTGGTCTTTGTTCCTATCATTTTCACATCAGACCTTACTTACGCTGTCCTTGGTGACTTAGCAAAAGCAGTCGTCTTTTCCCATGTTTTCTCAGCTGTCATTGCTTTACTTTTAGTGCCCTCCGTACGCTATCATTTGCTCGGCAAAGCCCAAAACTCTTCTGAAGAAGAAAATGAGCATCGAGCCCCTTTGGATAAACATCTTGCCAAGTTAGAAGTCTTCTATGTAAGAATATTGGACTTCTTAATCCAGAGCCGGATCCGTTTGGTGTCCGCGCTTTCGGCAGCGGTCATTTCACTGGCCCTACTTGTCCTCTACGCGGTCCCTACTCTTCCTAAGGAAATTGTTGGAAAACCAGATTCCAATATTCTTGGAATCTGGTTTCAAGACAACTCCATAAAAAAACCTCAGCAGCAAGACGCCGAGGTCACTTTACTCGAGAAAAAAATTAAAGACATGCTCGGTGATAAAATTGGTTTTACCTTTGCCCAAGGCAATGGAATGGTAAATAGTGCCAGTATTCTCATCTTTATTCAAAACAAGTCGGATATGAAATTCGTAAAGAATAAGCTTGAAGACGAGTTTAAATCAAATGACACTAGAGAATACAATATTTGGGATTGGAACCCAGGCGAGCTATCCCTTCCAAAGCCTCCTCCCCTCAAAATTGAGATGACTGTCGGGTCCATCGAGCAAAGAGCCAAAGTTCTAAGTGCCATTCGCAGCGAACTGACTCTCAAAGTTCCCGAGTTTAAAGAATTCAATATGCCAGGCGATAGCCGCGTCTCTGCGGTTTTGCAGCTCAAGCCAAAAGACGCCACATGGGCGGGACTTCGGTCGGAAAACTTTAACAAGAGCCCAAGCGACATTCTCTATGATATGGAACGAGCTATGATATCAACTTGGGCAGGAAATCTATACGGCAACGAAGCTTCCGTTGATATCGAAATTTCTAGTGCCTTGTCAGATTTGAAGGATGTTCAAGAATTTTCGTCACTCCCCATCAATTGGCAAGGTAAAATCCTGCCTTTGGGAAGTCTCTTTGACATTGATTTCAAAAGAAGCCTAAACCAATCCAGCTATGAAAATGGCGCGATTTCATTTGCCCTATCTGGAAATATAGCTGAGAAAAATTTGCCCCAAAAAGATACGATTGTCGAAAAAGCAAAAGCGGTTTTTGACGAATGGATGAAAAATAACCCCTGGGCTGCTGGAGCTAAATGGTTGGAGTCGGAGAAAGAAATTCACGATGCGATCCATGAACTTTTGATAGCCTGTGCCTGGTCAGTGGGATTGATTTTTCTGACGATGCTGCTCCAATTTGGAAATCTATATGAATCCCTGATTGTCTTAATAGCCATTCCCCTTGCCTTAATCGGGGTTCTATTAAGTTTAACGATCTTTAAAAGCTCCCTAAGCTTAAACAGTGTTTTAGGAATTATCCTATTGAACGGAATTTCCGTCGCCAATAGCATTCTACTTGTGGACTTTGCTAAAGTTTTGTTTCTTGAGGGAATGCCTCCTAAAACTGCCGTTATAGAAGCCTCTAAGAAGCGCCTACGCCCCATACTGATTACCTCCATCACAACGATTCTTGCGATGTTTCCTATTGCTCTCGGAATGGGAGAGGGTGGTAAAGTTCTCCAGCCGCTCGGAATTGCTGTTTCTGGCGGCTTATGTATCTCTATGCTGTTAACGCTCATCTTTGTTCCTTCTTTGCATTGCATCCACTTAACCAAATTAAACGCAAAAAAGAGTCTACTATGAAAACGGGCTGCGCCTTTTTTAGTCTTATTTTGATGTGCTCAACAAGCGTTTGCTACGCCGATAGCTTTCAAGACATGATCACGAGTATCCTAGCCCAAGATGGGCTTCTAAAAAGTGAGTCCCTCTCTATAGAAGCAAGTCGCGAGGAGTTGGTTCCTAAGTCTTTTGTTCACTTGCCTGAAGTAACGACTTCAGCAAGCACGAGCAAATTGCATGCAGGCTCTAAAACTCAAACTTCTTCAAATATCAGTCTATCTGCAAGTGCAGTTGTCTTTAATGGTGGACACGATTCGCTGGTCCGCGATGTAGCAAAAAAACGCACTCAAAAACTCGACCTAGAGGAATCAAAAAAAATCCTAGACCGGACAGCGACTGTGGCTCAAGACCTCATCGAATACGTCAGCAAAAGCAGGTCACTCATAGAACGGGAAAAATGGCTGAAATCTCGGAGAAGCATTTTAGAAAATGCAGAAATTCGTTTTAATAAAGGATTACTTGCCGGAGAAGAATGGATCCGACTAAAAATTGATTTTGACAACGCTCAAAATGAGTTTGAACAATCTAAACTTGATCTTAATATAATTTCTGGGCGCTACCAAATGGACACAAAGCAACTCGATCAACTCTCCTGGCCTTGGCTTCATTTGCTCTCTGACAAAACGGCCAGCAGCCTCAATTCATTTGCCACCGTTTCCTCATCTCTGGATACCCGTATCGACGAAGTATCTCGAGAGGCCTCTAGCTTAGCCATTAAGGCAGAGCGACGCCGTTATTTCCCCGAGTTTTCGCTTTCCGCTGGGATCAGTCGAAACTTCAATGAAGATAACCTACCTAGCGACATTCAAAAGTCCACCACCCTAGCCGTTTCTCTTCCTCTTTTTTCACGGTTCCAAACAGAATCACAAATTAATAGCCTGATAAAGCAACAAGCTTCCGAAAAAAGTCGAGCCGAGTACCAATCGTCAGAAAACAAAAGGACGGTTGAGTTCGTCATCCAAGACATCAAGCGCCTTAGGGACCGCTTAAATAAAGACAAAGGAATTTCTAAATTAGCTCGAGACGTTATGGAAAAGTCGCGGGAGAGATTTTTACAAGGGAAAATCTCCGCCAATGATTTCAATTCCGATGAAAGTCGTTATATCAATCTTTACGACTCCTGGCTGAAGGACATGGAATCTCTGCACAAAGACTTCATTGTCTTTTGTAAGAACACATCTACTGATATCTTCGCTTGCGTGGAAAGTGTAAAATAGCTATCTACCTTGACTCATCTTGTCTTCATGGAACCCCATGATTAAAGGGGTTGAAGCAGTCAATCAAAAACTTAACCAAACTAGATCCTTTCTCTTGTAACTACTGTAATGTCTCGAGCACCGATAGGTTCGTTAAAACAGACTTTAGTACATGAGTTATAGTACACCAACTCCCTGCCCCGTCGGCAAAAGACATTTAAACTTCGTTTTTTGAAAATTCTGATAACAAAGGGATCTAAGTCACTGATTTTTACGCTAGGAAATTCGCCGGAATCGTGTAGCTAATTCAGTGGATTTTTT
>CAIMVM010000371.1 GCA_903844895.1 uncultured Pseudomonadota bacterium | reverse complement strand
TATGCTTTGACAGGCTTTGTCACGGGTCGGGAACCGGCCTCAGGTGTGGAGGAGAAGAACTCTTTTCCTGTGAAACACGAAACTCCATCCCATACCGGAGCAAGTCCCCAGGGCTTGTGAGGATTGGGTGGAGTAGTTCATAGCTAGACTTTAAATATAGCTAGGATCTAAAAAGTGTGCTTGGCTTAAGAACTTCCAATCTTTGCCAGCAGAGGACAATATAGAGCTGTCAATCAGTTCGTCACGCCCTTAGCTGTTCCCCTCGTGTTTATCGATAGCTTCTGGATTCAAAGAAGGTTGTTTTTATGTGCTTTTGATCAGCAATCAGCTCGGTAGCTTCGCTGTCTACTCTTGAGCCCGTACTTGGGTGGAGGAGTCATGCTTTCTGGGCGCATGGGGTACTGGCTTGCTGCTTCAACCATAATTCTTTATCGCCAGCCATGCTGGGTTTGGAAATGTCTCTAAATGCGCTCTTAAATTTCGAGAGGTCTGCTAATACTTGAAATCTACCTTTTGAGAGCCTTTGGTTTGGCCGTCGGCACTTTTTAGGCTTAAGGTTACACTTACAGTATCTAATCCCCAGTTCAGATCGAGGGCACCGTACTGCGGACCAGCAAGTTTGTTGAGTACAAAGGGATTGCTTTCTTTTGGGAAGTCATCGCGACCTTGGAGATTCAAATTGGAACTAGTCATTTCAAAATAGGAATCGCTGCCTAAGGAATACTTTGCGATTTCTCCAAAATGCCGATCCCCAGATAGGAAGATAATATTTTTACCGGTTCCTTTTTGTTTACTTAAAAGAGTTTTCAGGCGAATCAACTCGTTTGGCAATACCGACCAACGTTCGTACTTATGGAAGTTAGAAAAAACTTGAACCGAAGAAACTATGATCTTCAATGCTGCAGGTGTCTTAAGTTCGTTTTCGAGCCACTTCCATTGCGCTTCCCCTAATATCTGTTGTCCCGCCTTCGTTTGTACTTTTTCCGGAGGTGGGTTTTTGCCAGTCCTAGTATTAAGGTTGTACCGCGTGTCAAGCACGATCACGTGGATTGTTTTTTTACCTTCTCCAATCGTGCGAGAAACATAAATGCCGTCATGGGAATTTCGCGGATCCTTCGGGCCATCGCCCAAAAATTCTAGAAATAGTTTTTTGGAGACATCTTTAATTGGGTTTGTGGTGTTGGAGTCGTCCGTAGAAAAGTCATGGTCATCCCAAGTGGCTATAATCGGTGCTTTTTCTTTAAGGGTTAAAAAAGACTTGTCTGTAACAAGGGTCTGGTAAAGTTTGCGCATCAAGTTGGGGTCGGTGGTATCTGCGTATATGTTGTCACCCATAAGTAGAGTCAAATCTGGATTTTCTCCAGCCATAGAGACTAAGGCAGGCTTTGGGCTTTCTTGTTTCATGCAACTTCCCGCTACAATCTTGACAATGTCTTTTGCAGAAGCGGAGAAGCTAAAGCTAAAGATGGCAATCCCTAAAAGGTAACTTTTCATTTCAACCCTTTCTTGTGAACGTAGGAATGAACCCATGAATGAAAATATGAGCGTTCCTATGAGTGGACCAATGAGCGTTTTACATGGAGTTTGCCCTGATTGCCATTCTTGGCGGTGACCCTCGAATTTCTAAAAGGACCAACCTTTGACAAAAGGCAATGAAGTGCAAACTTTGTAGTATGATTATTTTAGTATAAACATCGCCAAGCGACTACTCCACTTTGGGGAAATAGTCCTCTTGATTGCCAATAGTGTGAAGTGGTGGCAATGGGATGCCTAGTTGATCCACACTAAAAACAGATTCTGGTAAATTTAAAGAGAGCCTGAGTTTGTCCATGGTTGTTGGGACAAACGGGTAGAGCATGATCATTAAATTTTTTAATACATAAAAGCACGATACCAGTGCATTTTGTCGTTGCTCTAGGGGGGCTCTATCATCATGGGGTTTGAATTGGGTAAATTGACTATTGATGCTTCGTGCGTAGTTTTCCAAGGCGTATAGCAAGGTGGAGTACTCCGCTTTTTCCATAGATTTGATGTACTTTTTTATCATTTGAGTAGTATCGTTTATGATTTTCTCGCTTACCTCGCCTTCGGGTATTTGACCATTAAATTTTGAGTGACAGGCGGAAATGGGCTTTTCAAAGGCAGCATTTAATGGCCCAGCAAGGAATCGATTTCTTTCCTTTAACATTTCAAAGTCAAAGTTTGAGCTCTTTTCTGGAAGACTCAGTAGGGCGAGAAAATATCTAATTTGTTCCGGTGAATAGCCAAATTCATCGAGAAGCTGATCGGCTGAATAGGAGTTGCCTGTGGACTTGCTCATCTTCGCATCAGAAACCATGAGGTGAAAGCTGCTGAAAATGTCAGTTAGCTGATACTCGCCCTCTTGTGGCAATTGATGGGGATTCTTTTGGGAGCCAAACCATAAGGCTCCCTGCATGAGAACATAATAGTAAACATTGTCCTGGCCTAAAAATTGGTAGACCTTAGCTTTTGGATCTTTCCAAAAAAGGTCAGAATCTTTTGGGTCTTTATTTTTTTGAGCTAAGGCTACTTTTGTAAAGGCAATGGGAGCTATCAGTGAATCCGGCCAAACATATAAGCTCTTTCCCAACGCCTCGGAACCGAAGGATTCTGGAAGAGGAACTCCCCACGAGACATCGCGGGTAATGGAGCGGTGTGCCCAAGAGTCCAGAAATTCACTGTCAATGCCGCTTTGTAGAAGCGTAGTTTTGGCTAGGATTAAAGAAGATTTGTCTTCGAATGTTAGGGCGATTTTCTTTCCAGCCGCATATTTACTTTTATGTTTCGGAAGAGTTTCTTTTATAGTTTTGTAAGTCTCTTCATGGGTATTGGAAAACTTGAGTCCCGGAAGCACCGTGTGAATTACTTCGTTGAAGACTCCTGAACGCCACTTTTTCTCTTTGGACTGGATCCACATTCTGAGCTCTTCAGACACCTCCCATAAATTGAGCCACCAATGCAGGGTGTCTTTTAGCTCTGGACGCGCATCGCTCAAAGAGCTTTTAGGGTCTATAAGCTCAGATGGATCATAAGTAGTACCGCAGGCTTCACATTGGTCGCTATAGGCCGACTCATTCTCACATTTAGTGTTGGGGCAGCGGCCGGTAACAAAGCGATCTTGCAAAAACCTTCGAATTTTAGGGTCGTACCATTGACGACTGACCTTCTTGTCTAGAAGTTTATTTGCATCCAGACGAGTTAGAAATTCCTGACAGATGTCTTTATGAAAAGGAAAACACTCAGGAGCAGAAGTGCCGGTAAAGGTATCAAAACTTATCCCATAGCGATCAAAAGTTCTTTTTTGTTGCGCATGTGTGCGGTCAATAAAGTCTCTAATGGAAAGTCCAGATTTATTTGCAGAAATTTCACTGGTAGAGCCGTGGTCATCGGTTCCACACACAAAAAGCACATTTTCTGCGCCGATAAGCATTCGCATCCAACGTGCAAAAATATCAGGCGGGACGTGGGCCCCTGCCAAATGCCCCAAATGAATGGGGCCATTTGTGTAAGGCATGCCGCCGGTAATAATGGCTTTACTTGGTCTTTCTATCTGGGATTTCAGTGCTTCGATATCCATACAAATCCTTCAGAGGTTCATTTTCCAGGAGGAGATTTTATCACAGAGTGGGCCCAAATTCATCATAGGAATCATCGTTGCCAGCGTAATCTCTACGGAGGACTGGTCTCATTGAGCCCCAAGGGATGCTCCTTGAGGCTCAGGCAGGCGACGACTAGCGTGACTTGCAAAATGGAGGCTTTTTGGGAATTGATAGGAAACCAGCAGAAGGCAGGTGATGAGGCAGCTATGATGGCCTTTCTGCTCTCGTTTCTGTCCCGAAGGGAAAGGAAAGGAAAGGAAAGGAAAGGAAAGGAAAGGAAAGGAAAGGAAAGGAGTGGAATTCTTGCCAAATTGCTTCGAGGATGAAAGTTGGACCTAGGAGATCAAGGAGAATTTTCCAATGAAATCATTTTGTATTATCGGTATTTTAGCTGCCAAGTGTCGCAGGTGAAACATCATTTCTTCATGGTGATCTCGATCAAAATGGTACTTAGAGCCTTTTCCTAAATCGACTCTACAATCGTCTCAAGAGCTGTTTGTTTTGGGTTTTAGGCTTAAGGTGTTAATATAGAAGCATGAAGCATATCATACTATTTACAGCATTAGTGTTCTTAGGGGGGTGCCAGACCTTCGCCAAGATGATTGGAGTCGAGCCCGCACAGCCTACCATTCGTGTACAGGACATCAAGCTTGATGGCTTTTCAAAAGAAGGTATACAATTGCAAGTATACTTAAGAGTCGCCAATCCCAATTACTTTGAAGCGACTATTAAGAATCTAAAATATAGGCTCTCTGTAAAGGATTCTCTTTTAGCAGAAGGAATTCAAACCGAGCCGGTCAAAATTCTTGGGCAAGACTCCACCCTAGTTAAGCTCCCCTTGAGGGTTTTTGGAGATCGCGTTTCCTTAGTCTTTAAATCTATAATTGCAAAAGGTGTCATGCCCACGGCGCAGTATCACATTGTGGGAACTGTTGAGACTTTCTTTGGTGACCTGGATCTTGATAGAGAGTCCACCTGGGAGCCTTGAAGCTTGGAAAAAATCTGGCATTTCATATATTTGAATGCTTTCTTCTCAAAGTTTGCTGTCGTGGGCTCAAGGGCTGAAGCAGGAAAGATCCCTCACAGTTAAGGTGCGCACGATCTAAGAGTTTGTAAGAGTCATTTGTGTAACCTATTTATTTTGAGGTGTTTTTTTTTACTATTTGTCTGAATGACAATCGGCTGATTTAAGAATTCTCTAGGCTCCTCCGATGTTGTCAAAGGAGGAGAATGCCTATGCTTAGATATGCATTGACGTTTGTTTTTTTGAGTAAATTCGCATTTGGGCAAGGCCCGATGCTGCCGTTTCCGAGTGATGCGAAACTTGATGCCGTTAAAGCAGGATATAGAGTCGTAGGTGTCATTAATGATACCGCAGAAAAGGGCTCATCGGTTCTTGTTTTAAAGAACATGGCCGAGAAGACGACCTTTCAGCTAATATCCGGAGGGATTCTCGACGGAGTTCTAGTGGAAAATTCAGCGCTCAGAACCGTGAAGATTTCCATTGGCAATAGCAGTCGAGTTTTGAAGTATGTAGAGGCAGACGTAGAGCCGTCTCTGGAAATTGCCGAAGAAACTAAAGAAAAATTCCGAACAGCTGAACTTGAAAGTACAGGCTTAGAGTGGGATCAAATTCAAGAATTTAAAACACTCCGAGAAAAGCAGGTCAAGGTTTCAGAATTCGGTGGAGAATTAGATAAAAGGCCCAGTGTCACCGAGGCAAGTGTAGAGACTCTTGAGGATCAAAGTTGTGACGTTTCGGTGGTAGGGCAAGCTGAGTGTTTTCGGGATATGCAGGACTCTAGTTCGAACTAAATGGTGTCCCTGAGGGAACTCATGGCGGTTCTGATTAGGTCTCTTCAAGGCAGAAGGTACTTTGCAAGAATGGCATCAGGATTCTAAACAATAAGACTCAACAATGATCCCGGGAAATATAAAAACCCCCTAGCTGCAGAACTGATTTCACAGCTAGGGGGAGCTTAATTTTAAAAACTAGTAGCGGTAATGATCAGGCTTGAAGGGGCCTTCTTCCGGTAGGCCCATGTACTTAGACTGTGACTTGGTAAGCTTAGTAAGTTTGACACCGAGTTTTTCCAAATGGAGTCTTGCAACCATTTCGTCAAGTTTTTTAGGAAGGGTGTAAACTCCCACTGCATACTTTTCTTTGCTGGTCCAAAGTTCAATTTGCGCCAAAACCTGGTTGCAAAAGCTATTGGACATTACAAAACTTGGGTGTCCAGTAGCGCAACCAAGATTTACGAGGCGTCCTCGTGCTAAAATAATCACGCTCTTCTTGTTAGGAAGAATAAAGCGATCTACTTGAGGCTTAATATTGATTTCTTTTACTTTCTTATCGTTCACTAAGTCTGCAATTCTGATTTCATTGTCGAAGTGACCAATGTTGCATAGAATGACTTCGTTCTTCATCATATCCATGTGCTTTCTAGTGACAACATCAACACAGCCTGTAGCCGTGACGACAATATCTGCCATCGGCACCGCTTCTTCCATGGTAAGAACTTGATAACCTTCCATAGCTGCTTGTAGGGCGCAGATGGGATCGATTTCAGTGATAATAACTCTTGCTCCTAAGCTCTTCATGGAGTGGGCGCTGCCTTTGCCGACATCTCCATACCCAGCAACCACAACAACCTTACCAGCAACCATGACGTCAGTGGCGCGTTTGATGCCGTCCGCAAGAGATTCGCGGCATCCATAAAGGTTATCAAACTTAGACTTTGTTACCGAATCATTAACATTGAAGGCTGGTATTTTCAGCTTTCCTGCTTCTAGCATTTGGTAAAGTCTATGAACGCCTGTGGTGGTTTCTTCAGAAATGCCTACTATGCCCTTCAATATTTTAGGGTATTTTTGATGAACGAGAGTGGTTAAATCTCCGCCGTCATCAAGGATCATATTTAGGGGCTTGTCGCCAAACATAATTGTCTGTTCTACGCACCACTCATATTCTTCTTCGGTTTCACCTTTCCAAGCAAATACTGGAATCCCAGCGGCTGCTATTGCGGATGCTGCATGGTCTTGAGTAGAAAAAATATTACAGCTAGACCATCTTACTTCGGCTCCAAGCTCAATAAGCGTCTCAATGAGTACAGCGGTTTGAATGGTCATGTGCAAGCAACCGGCGATGCGAGCGCCTTTTAGTGGCTTTTTAGGTCCGTACAGTTTACGAATTGCCATAAGGCCTGGCATTTCGTTTTCTGCAATTTCAATTTCTTTTCGTCCCCAATCAATGGATTCTTTTGACATAGTCGCAACTTTATAATCGCTAAATGTAAATTTAGCTGCTTTCTGAACTTTGGCACTTTTTAAATTGGTCTTCTTCATAGTCATGTAGAGCTCCAAGGACGTTGCAATTTTCGCACCCGGAGGTTCCAGGGCGTATAGACCATAGATGTTAGAGCATTGGCTGGTATTTGGCAAATATTTGTTACGTCTTTTGCAAAGACCGGGAGCTATCAAAATTTTACTTTCCAGTCGTTCCTGGCTTTAGTCGGATTCAGTCCGTATTTTCGAATCTCCTCCGCCTGAAGTCTTATTGTTTTTGTCCCATATGGTTTGAAAAACAAAATGCGAAACTCATCAACGAGAGGTCTTGGGTGTCCTAAACCTAATTTGGGCACTTTAAATGCGCTTGGCTTCAGGATCGGTAGCGTGTCTCTAAACCATCTGAAACTCCCGCCGAGGAATATACGCACAAGCATTTTGGGTGCGCTGAATGCTTCGACCGACCGAGTTTTTTGATTCGAGGTCGGCGTGCTCAAAAGAGTAGCACCGTTGGGCGGCGCGTTTCTGCAGTTGTGAGGAGATTGGCTTTAGTTTCATTGAAAGCTCTTAAAAATCAATGTACTCTCAATGCTTCTTTACTCTTTATGGAGCGTCGCGTGAGTGTCCAAAACGCAGATCTGATGGCCAAAATGGTTTCCCTTTGCAAAAGGCGGGGCTTTATCTTTCAAAGTAGTGAAATTTATGGCGGCTTAAAGTCTTGCTATGATTACGGCCCTTTAGGTGTGGAACTTAAGAGAAATATTGCTTCGGAGTGGTGGAGAAGCATGGTCTATGAGAGAGACAATATTGTGGGCATTGATGCCTCCATCATGATGCATCCTAATGTCTGGAGAGCTTCTGGCCATCTGGCCAATTTTTCAGATCCACTTGTCGATTGCAAAAATTGCAAGGAAAGATTTCGGGCTGATAAGGCACCCAAGGCCGAGCCAGGGAGTCAAGTTTCCTTCCTCGAAGGAGGAAAAAAAAATGGTAAGTCACTAACTGGTGTTGTAGGCAAGTCAGGATATGTTTGTCCCCATTGTGGCAGTTCCGACCTTTCCGATGAAAGGCAATTTAACGGGATGTTTCGCACCGGAATGGGTGCCGTTGAGCCCTTAAAAGAATTTGTCGAAGAAGTTTATGGAAAAAACCTCACAAAAGAAGAGTTTACTGCGAAGTTAAATGAAAAAGTTGAGTCCAATGCGGTGTATTTAAGGCCAGAAACCGCTCAGGCTATGTTTGTCCAGTTTCTCAATGTACAGCAGACCTCATCCATGAAAATACCCTTTGGTATTGCGCAGCAAGGGAAGTCCTTTAGAAACGAAATTGTGGTGGAACACTTCATTTTTAGAAGTCTTGAGTTTGAACAAATGGAGATGGAATTTTTTTGCGAGCCCGGAACTCAGCGCGAATGGCTTAACTACTGGACTGACGAGCGCATGAACTGGTGGAAGAAGTATTCCAATGCAGCTGATAAATTTCGACTGCGTCCTCATGAAGCTAATGAGATGGCTCATTATGCCGACGCCTGTTATGACGTTGAGTATGATTATCCTTGGGGCTGGGGCGAGCTTGAAGGTATCGCCAGTAGAACCGATTACGATTTAAAAAAGCATGCGGAGCATTCTGGGGTCAAGTTAAGCTATTTTGACCAGCAAAAAAATGATCCAGAGACCGGTAAGCCAGGATGGAGATACACGCCCTATGTTATCGAACCTGCCGCTGGGCTTACCCGAGCTGTGCTTTGCTTTCTTCTTGATGCTTACTTTGAAGACGTAAGAAAAGACAAGGATGGGCAAGATGTGGTCCGTACTGTCTTAAAGCTCCACCCTCGTTTAGCACCTTTTAAAGCAGCGATACTTCCCTTGGTCAAAAAAGACGGTCAACCGGAAAAAGGCCAAGAAATAGCAACCGCCTTCAGAAAGGCGGGCATTCATGTGAGCTATGATGATTCTCAATCTATCGGCAAGCGCTATGCCCGTCATGATGAAATAGGAACTCCCTATTGCATAACCATAGATCCGCAAAGTCTAGTAGATGATACGGTAACGATTCGAGATAGGGATACAGCCGAGCAGACTCGAGTTCCTATAAAAGATGCGATCAAGTTGGTTGAGACTAGACTTTCCGAAGCTAAGTGAGGTTATTGATGAATAAACGCAGACATCGAAGAAAAAACAATCAGTCATCGCCTCAATCGCCACGCCAAGGGAACGCACCTGGCGGTAAACACATAGAGCAAAAACACGCCCAAATTGCGCCGGCACCCTTGAAGCCGCTTTCTAAAATTAAACTTTCAGGCCCCTGTGGAAGCGGGCTCAACCCGCTAGCTCCGCCGAAGCAAGAGAATTTTGCTCAGCATCGACGGAAAGAAAAAAGAAATTACGGAATTATTTTTTTTGACTCTTTTTTAGATGCAAAAAAGCAAAGAGAAGCGATCCAAGCTGCAAGTGTTAAATGTGATCAGCTTAATGTAGTCATCAAGGCTGAAGGCGATATGGATGATCCCGAGCTTCTTGCGATCAATCAAAAAGTGAAGGTATTTGCGGGAGCTGCTTGGGCCTTGATTCACGAACGTCGCATGAGTGACGGATGGTATGCCCAAACCCAAGAGTAGATCCCTACGACTCTTGCTTTTGGTGTTTTAGTAGATGGAATTGGGAACCCAGTTGATTCCGCGAGATAGAAAAACTCATGTCCCTCCAACCGGAAATTATTTCTGAAACCGATGACTGGATTGCCGTAGCCAAGCCTTCAGGTTGGCTTACCCATAGGTCGGAATGGGATCGGTCTTCCGAGCCCCTTCTTCAATGGGTCAGAGACTATAACGGCGGCAATCATGTCTATGCCATTCATCGCCTCGACCGAGCTACATCTGGTGTCGTTCTCTTTGCAAAGAATCCCAAATCTGCCGCAGAACTTATGGCCCAGTTTAGCGAGAGAAGCGTACAAAAAGTCTATTTCGCCCTTGTCCGCGGCTTCGTGAAAGACTCGCTTCTTATTGAGTCCCCCCTTCGCGCGATCAGAAATGATGAAACAAAAGGCGACTATGAAGAGGCCACAACACAGGTCGAGGTTATTGCCAACGGCACGCTGCCTATTCCCCTCGGTCCCTTTTCAGAGCAGCGACTAAGTCTTCTGAAGCTTATGCCAAAAACGGGGAGAACCCATCAATTGCGCCGTCATTTGGTAAAAATATCCCATCCCATCGTGGGAGACTCAAAATATGGGGATAGCAAAGTCAATAAGCTATGGAGAACCTTAGGCCTAGATCGATTGGCCCTGCATGCATACAGTTTAGATCTGATACAAACGGGGAGGTTTGTTTGTCCGTTGCCATCAGATATTTTAGCCGCGTGCCAAATCATTCATTGGAGCTCAGAGGACTCTGAGAGAATTAGGGAATGGGCAAAACTAGAGGCTCCAGATACGGAGTAGGACGGCAGATTCAAACTGCAGTTTCTTTAGCCGCTTTGCCTCTAGATTCAATCTCTCTAGATTCAATCTCTCTAGATTCTCTTTCTTTGGTTTCTAGCCGAAGAGTGGTAAGGATCTTCAAATATTACTTTGAGTTCTATGTAAAAGGAAAGTCAACCGTAGTAAAAAGACGAATGTCGTTGAACTTAGGAATCCATGACAAGTTGTCATGCCAGCCATGGAAAAGAAGTTGGTAGAACTTCGGAAAGTTGACTTGATGCAATGCGTCCCCTTCTTGCAGAAATCGAAGCTCATGTATCGGTTAAAAAAATATTCATTGTTGCAGGGGCAGTTTTTTCCTAGCCGCTGTTGGCTGTCATGCGGTGACAAGGAATGACTTTACCGCGGAAAATCCTAGTTTGAGTCATACTCAAGATGCCAAGGCCTCTTTGAATTTTAATCTTCACGATGCGTCAATCCTCTATCCACCTCCTTCAAAGCTGGGGGATCTCGGGCTTTACCTTGCCTTGAGCAATGGGAAGGCGACTTTATTGAGCCCTTCAGCTTTTAAAGCTATAAAAAGATCCTCCAGTCATCCTGATGTGACGATATCCTCAGAACTCTCAACGAGAGTTTTCGACTATACAAATTGGCGCGTTGTTGCTTTTAGATTGGATCCATGCCAAAAATCGTCAAGGGCGGCCGATTGCCAAGGGCAGATAAGGCTTGTTGCGCAGCCGATTCTAAAACCTCTGGCAGGAGAAAAACCTCTGATTTCTCATGAGTTGTTTGCCGCAGATTTTGCGATGCATCTTATCTTCAATTTGTCTCCGGAGAAAGTTAGAGAGGCCATTCAAGGTTTGAATGAGCTTAAAGTCAAATATAGTCCTAGCACCCAAGGGCTTCCACTGGGTGTTCATCCTGCCTTTTTAGGAGCTAAGCGAGATGAATTTGCAGGCAAATTAAATAGCTTTAATCAGAGTTTTGCCCAGGAGCAAAATCTTAGTATGACGGCATTTCTGGGCTCAGCTGTCGCTGTAACAGGAACCCAACCCTTTAAGTGGTCTTTTATAGCACTTAAAATGTAAAATAACGTTATATCGCCATTTAAGATTCCTAACTCACAGGATTCCGTGATGCGCTTTTTTCTGGCCGAAGGTGATGGTCCGCAGGGTATTCTGCCTTTGCCTCCTCTTCATAGTGACTCTTTAGCTCCGGCTCTAGACAATGTAAGAATGTTTGGGGAAGATACATCCTACCCTAAAGATGCTATTTCTCGCGCACTTCGCATTGAGAATCCGAAGTTTCACACCGTGGATTCTGTGGATTGTGTGAGTTGCCATATTGCTACTACAGTCCGAGTTCCGATTGAAGCGCAATTGTTTGGAGATAAAGGCGTTGAATCAAACGATCGTTATCAAAATTCAAGGCACAATCTTGCAAGAGATCTTAATTTTCGTACCGGACCCTTGTTTGTTCACAATTTTGGTTTCATAAATAATGAAGCGATAGTCAGTCAGAGGACGATAAATGAGGCTGCAGAAGTTGCTGACTTTATCAATTCCATGCGTTAGAGTGCCTTATAGATCCGGTCTCCTTGACACTAAATTCTAAACCTTAGTTCTTTCCATGGGGAGATCTACTTTGGATAATTTAACGCATTCGCTTGCTGGATTGGCCATTGCGAAACTTGCAAGCCGAAGTCAAACTTCCAAAAGTGCGGAGTCGCGCCTAGGGGCAGGGTGGCATCGCTGGATTGTCTTTGTTTCTATTTTAGCAAATAACTTTCCAGATATTGATCTGGTCTATTCTACGACTTCAAAGTTGGATTACCTCGTTCACCACCGAGGGCACACTCATACCTTTGTTTTTGTCTTACCTATTATTATGATGTGCCTTATGCTTTCTTGGATTTGGACCAAAAAAGCTAAATGGAATTTAAAGGTTCCAGAGTGGCAGTTTCTAGCTGCGCTATCTCTCGTTGGTGGCATGACTCATCTAGCTCTTGACTCTACCAATAATTATGGAATTCACCCGTTTTGGCCTTTGGAGAATAGTTGGTATTACGGGGACACTATCTTTATTTTAGAGCCATGGCTCTGGATTGGCCTTGCTGTGTTTTGTTTTCATGAACAGCGGACTAAGTTAGGGCGCGGAATCATGTTAGGCATATATGCCCTGAGCCTTGTGGTTTCCCTTGCCTCCCATATGGTGCCTTGGGGTCTAGTTGTGGTTTTACTGATTGTTGGATTGAGTCTCTTTTTAATTGGGTATTTTTTGAATCCCACTAGGCGCATCTGGCCTGGATTTGTCTTGATATTGACGGTTTATGTCGGGTTTTGGTTTTGTAAACGTGAAGCTCAGACACTTTTTAAAAAGCATTTGATGAGTCAGTTCCCTTCTTTAGAAGTCTTAGATATTTCCATTTGGCCAGCGCCAGCTAATCCATTTTGCTGGACTGCGCTAGGTGCTATGCGCAAGGGCCATGACTATGTTGCAGCTAAAGCCATAGTCGGTCCGCTGTTTCAAATAGGGAGTCAGTCCAATTGTAATTCTTCGATGGACTCCGGCCTTGCCAGTTTAGATCCCATAAATGGCGCAGACACAGAGGAGCTTAAGTGGATAGGGTCCAAGTCCATGAACTTAGAGGATCTAGCTCATTTAAAAACGGAATGCGACTTCGTTTCACTTATGAGTTTTTCTAGAATGCCATTTTGGTCAGAGGGATGGTTTGGAGATTTGAGATACGATCACGGAAAGACTGCTGGTTTTGCTGTTGTCGATCGATCTCTGTCGGATTCCAAAACTTGCCCCAAGTTTATTCCTAATTGGAATCCACCTCGGCGGGATCTTTTTTAAACTCTCCTACTCAAATAGTTGACTAAGTCCCACCGTCGAGGGTAATGCCGAAATTTTTACCCCATCGCTTTGGCGGAGGGATTCAATCAAAAAGAAATGAGGTTTACCAATTCATTTGAGTATTGATTTTGCAGTTGCGATTCCCGAAAGACAAGCTCCTTCCATAAAACCCTGCCACTCATAGAACGAATTGGTGTGCTCACCGCCAAAATAAAGATTTCCCTCCGGTAGGCCTTCTAGTCCGGCGATAGTTGTGAACTGGCCGGGGCGGTAACAGGTGTAGCTTCCCCGAGAAAGAGGGTTACGAGGCCATGCTTCCATATGAACTCGAAGTGATCCATCGGCATTGGGTGCTACCTTTGAAGATGCATTTGGGACGACTTTTTCAAAATCTACGAGAAAGCGAAGGGCTTCCATTTGGTCATTTTTAGGATCAAAGCGAGCCCCTCTTTCTGCGCTAGCGTAGTCTGTTATAACAGAGCTATTTGCAGTTGCTTTAGTAGGATTCGTCTCCCAGGTGGTTTGGTGATTCATCAAATCGGAGTAAGAAGCACCATTACAGCCTATATGGGCCCATGGGCGTCCTTTAAAGCCAATCATCATCTTAGCGTTGTCGCCGTATCCCAGCTGATTAATTGCATTTAGTTTGGCCGGAGAAAGCATCAAACTAGGATCTAACGTCAATTTGCGAAGAACTGTGAACGGCAGTGTTAGAACAACCTGATCATGGGTTTTTACTATAGTTGATTTGCCATTAGTGAACGTTAAAGCAATTTTTCCGGCAGAATTTTTAGCAACTTTAACGAGGGTCCTATCAAGTTCAATTTGACCTTGTATTTTTGCCGTAAGTCCTGCGGCTATTTTGTCGTTGCCTTCAACAACGTGATATCTCTCATCAGAGAAAACACCCCAAGGTTGAAAGCGAGCGCGGCGATCGGCATGGATGAACATGAGAAAGTTGAGACAGCTCTGTTGGCTTGCGTCTAAGCCGTATTCCGCTTTGTAGCACTCCGAAATGGCTGCAGTCGCAATCGGACCAGCCGCTTTTTTGGCTCCGTTATTTCCAGCGAGATATTCCGCCAAGGATATTTTATCCAGTTGCCGATCATACTCGTTGCTTGAGAGGGCTGTTGGTCCGCCAGAAAGTTTTGTTAAATCGACTCGCATGACCTCTACAAAGGCACGATATTCTCGAACAACTTCAGATTCCGAGTGTCTTTTGCTCCCAAAGTAATAGAGAACTTCTCCAGGCACTTTATTTACATCTTCGAGGGTAAGCCCAAACTCTCGAGCGTAGCCAATCATCGTTTTGTGAAGGTTATCGATCAACTCACCTCCGCGCTCGACAACTTGGCCTGGAAAAAGGCCGCTTAGCGACCACTGGCGCCCGCCAGTTCGGTCGGACGCTTCATATACCCGAGCCAAAACCCCCGCTCGCTTCAGTTCATTAGCGCAAACAAGACCAGCGAGGCCAGCACCGACAATACCTACATCGTAAGTTTTTGCAGTGGCAGCTAAAATAGGTCGGGGCAATGCAGTTGTTAAAGCTAGTGCCCCCGCGCCCTTAATGAGTCCCCGTCTAGAGATCTCAGTTCTTCTCTCTTCTAGGCATTCTTCAATGGGAGTGCCAGACTCAGCGGAGTGCATTGCCAAACGAAAATCAAGAATGAGCTGTCGGAATGAAGGCGTACGTGACATCCTGAAATCTCCTATTAGTTATCGATTAACTCCCGTTAAGGCAACTCTCAATCGGGATCATGACTGCGGAAAAAATTTGCTTCTATTATATCGAGGGACCGTGGTGGAAGCAAACTTCGGAAAGAAGATTGTGAAGATCAGGCCTCTCTTAGGCACCTGGACCTTCATATGCCGTCTCAGAGATTTCAGGAGCTTGACTCTAAGGCAAGTCTTCTATTTCGAGTGGAAGTACTAGTAAGCTCAAGTTGGTAGCTTTAATTTTTACAGAGGATCTAGAAGCTATACTAAATTTCTATTTAGGAGAGGACTTTGAATGTCAAAATGGAATGACGCACAGCATTGATGTAGTTTTGGTACTGGGAAAGATTTGGTAGTTGGTTCCCAAAAAAGACATGCGAGTAAACTTTTGTAACGAACCCCATTTCATCGGTTCTTTGCGGTGCGATTCTACTATACTGCGCCTGATACTCATCTGGAGTCATGTCGACGTTTCGATGAAAGCCAAGGTGCGTATTTGCTGCAATCAAGAGACTGTAAAGTGAAATAATTCTCTCACGCATTTTCTCGGGGTCTATGCCAGAATCTATTTGGAAGTCTTGTGCAATGTCTTTAATCATATCTATGCATTTTTGAGCTTCTTCAGGATTTTTTTCTGCAGGCTTTTGAGATTTTCGCTTTAGGATCTTGTTGGTCTTCTTTGAAAGAATGAGAAATAAACCGAGCATTGCTCCCAAGAGTGTTATTGATAGTAGAACTTTAATCCATTTGTTTGAGAATTCAATTTTTTTGTCCTTGGGTTTCTTGGCAACAGGTTTTTCTATTTTTGAGGATTTTGGCTGACTAGGATTCTGCGAGTTAAAAGCCTGTCTATTCAGACTCCCGTTGTTCCGTCCTTCATTTAGATTTCCATGGATTTCTGAACTGGGATTTCCTTCGGCCTTTTGACTTCCTTGGTTTTCCTGGCTTCCCTGGCCTGCCTGACTTCCCTGACCTGCCTGACCTGCCTGACTTCCCTGACCTGCCTGGCTTTCTTGACCTGCCTGGCTTTCTTGACCTGCCTGACTTCCCTGACCTGCCTGGCTTCCTTGACCTGCCTGACTTCCCTGACTTCCCTGACCTGCCTGGCTTCCTTGACCTGCCTGACTTCCTTGACCTGCCTGACTTCCCTGACCTGCCTGGTTTCCTTGACCTGCCTGGCTTCCTTGACCTGCCTGACTTCCCTGACCTGCCTGGCTTCCCAGGCCCGATCTGCTTCCTTGCCCCGACGGACTTCCGTGACCTGACTGACGTTCTTGGCCCGGTCCTAGTTCTTGGTCTAGCTGGTTTGGTTTGTCGTCGCGATTTGGTGCATCCTCTTTGCTACTATTGTAAGCCCAAGGAGATCGGTTGTTTTCATTGTTTGGGGTGTTGGATCCAGGCATCCCTCCAAATTTTTCTGCATAGCGTTGTAAATTGACATGTTCTGAGGGGGCATTTGAGGTGTTTTTAATTTGTTTCGATTGATTTGAATTTTTTCGAGGCAAATCTCTACTTAAATAAAACACTAGAGCTCCAATCCCAAGGGCAATGAGGTGCCCTTTCGTCATCTTTGCAGCTGTAAGGATGGTAGTGTCTAACTTGACGCTCTCATTGCTTGCTGATCTTTCGTAGATGAAGCGAACGATCGTGCCAAATAGCATAAATATAGAAGCTGAAATCAGGAAAAATAGGAAGCCTGAAAAGGGTGGGGTGTCTTTGGGAAGCCCTCTGAAGAATAAGGAGAAAACAGCGCCTAAGGCGGGGAACCAAATTCTACTGGGTTGGCTAACTGCCGCAATGGTCAGTCCGATAAATATCGCAGTTGGTTCAAGTCGGCCCATGAGAAGATGAGACTTAGACATATAATAAAGTGCGAGAATGTACAGGATGGCAAAGGCAGATATCAATCCATAGTGTAAAAACTGGGTATGCTTGATGTTTTGCCAATCGCTTTTGAACTTAAACTCCTGGCCATAGAGCAAAGCGGTCTTTTCACGGATTTCTATAGCTTTAAAGTAATCTCCGGTGCGAAAAGAATGATTCCCGTAGATTGCATACTGCCCGACAAATCCTAAAAAATACAAAACAAATCTAGAAATTACGGTTGGAAAGAAAATGAAATCAAATGACCATTCGACAAAAGTTAATGAGATTAGGAAAACGGCAAGACAGCCCATAAACAGAGAATAATAGGCATCTTGGTCTGACGGAGATTTTCCTTTTATGTAGGCTTTTGGTGTTTTCATCGCCTGAGCATCCCGGCGTAAACTTGTCCTATGCTTTGGTTTGGCCCAATTATGATCGAGTCTTTGTTGAGCTTTCGAATCATATTGGAGTAAGATGATCCTTGGTCGCTATTAAAATGCATTTTTTTAAAATGCTGCAAATCCATTCGGTCTTCGTCTTGCAGGGGGTTTGTATTTAAGATCTTACTTTCGAACTCTGAAGAGTCAAATATAATCGGGATGATGTCGACATGGATTTGGTCCCACATGAGAAAGTTTTCTGTAAGCGAGTTGATGTCGACGCTAATCGTAGAAAAAATAGGAAAAACCACGCTATAAGCAGGAATGTTTCCTTGATGTCGCGTCAGTAGTCGATCGAATGGTTCTGCGCTATGTGATTGCATGCTGCGAACCAATTCCATGAGATAGTCTAAAAACTGAGCCCCCTTGCCGAATTCGGTGGCGAAATCGTCTGTAATGACACGAACACGAATCCTCTGAGACATGAGGGTTCTTGCTAATGTAAGTAGGGTGTCCTTGATTTGTTCAAAGGAGTTAATGTGGCCAAATTGAAAGGAACTAATAGCTCTTCGGTCGACAAATATGGTGGCATCGGTGGAATTTAAATGCTCAAATTCTCTGGTGACAAGCGTTTGTAAGCGTTCCGACTTTTTCCAGTCGATTCTCGACATGCTGTCTCCATATTGATAGAAACGACTGCCAAGATAGTTCACAGAACCGCCGCTGAAATGAGATTCAATGCTGCCTGAGTGTGCTGTTTTACCCGATGTTGTTAGATCAATTGGTGGCATATTGGCGAATTCAGGAAAGACTTCAACCTTGGTGCAAGCTTCATGGGTGACGCATCGACGTACGAAGCCGTATCTATCTTGAGTAATGATTTTTATATTATCAAAAGAAAAGCTTCCCATTCCTGCGTCTGCCTCCAGCTCAACTTCAATAGACTTTGTTTCAAAGGGAGAGAATTGGGAAAGGGAGACAATTTGTGTTTTCTTTAGAGAGCCGTCAAATTTTAGGTATAGAAAACTTGGATTGACCGGCAGTTCGGATTGATTCTTGATAACAAGTTTGAGGACAAAGCTTTCAAATTCGTGGACCTTTAAAGCAGCATCTGAGGAAACAACGGTGAGGGCACAGCTTTGTTCCCAGCTGTCCTTATAGGCCAATATGCCGAGGCTGAAAATAGCCGCAGCAACTCCAGCGCTTAGTGGCGCTCTAATTATGAATGATATGAGTATAGTTACAGCGCAAAGGATCAATACTAAAGCGAGTGGAAAGTCATATATAGGAAACTTTTTTAGAGGCTTAAATTCAGACCAGGTTTTTTCCTGTTCCCAAGGGAGTGCTGAATAAGGCCGCTCCTTGCTTGGGCCTACGAGCCATTTTTCAAAAAGGTTTTTAATAATTGAGGTCATAAAATGGAATGAGTTCCCAAAGAAGAGTTCTAACTAATGGGAACCGGCATCCGAGCCAAAATTTCACTGACAATATTTGACTCTCGAATTCTTTCCATCCTAGATTTTGGGGAAAGGATGAGCCTGTGTTCCATCACGGAAGGGGCAAGCTTTTTTATAAAGTCTGGTTTTACAAAGTTCTCCCCAGACATGACGGCAAAGGCTTGTCCAAGTCGAATCAAAGCTAGAGTAGCTCTGGGGCTGCATCCTAAGGTCAATCTTTGGTCTTGGCGCGTAGCATTTACCAGTCCCATGGCGTAATTTAGAATCCCCTCTGAGACCTCGATGGTTTTCATAAGTTCCCGGACTCCTCGCCAATCTGCCTCACTGCAAACCGGTTCAAGGCTGTCAATGGGGTGATTGATGAGCTGAGATACAATGATTTTCTTTTCCGTATTAAAATCCGGATAACCTAGCGACAAACGGATCAGAAATCTATCTAGTTGAGCTTCGGGGAGAGGAAATGTTCCATGTTGTTCCACAGGGTTTTGAGTGGCTATAACAAAGAAGATACTTGGTAGGGTGTAAGTTTGATTCTCTGCTGTGCAGAGGCCCTCAGCCATGGCCTGAAGCAACGCCGACTGGGTTCTGGGTGTTGCTCGATTTAACTCATCTGCCATCAAAACGTTTGTAAATATCGGTCCTGGGATAAACTGAAAGGCGCCTTTGTCGCGCTGATAGACTGAGGATCCTATAATGTCATTGGGCATCAGATCGGGGGTAAACTGAATGCGCTTTGTATGAGTATTTACCGAACGGGCCAAGGCTCTAGCTAGCATCGTTTTTCCGGTGCCTGGAACGTCTTCCAGAAGAACATGCCCGCCTGCTATCCAGCAAGATAGTGCTCGCCTTATTTCAAGTTCTTTTCCTTGAATGACCTTTCCCACATTTGCTTCGACAGATTCGCAAATTCGTTTTGCCGATTGTATGTCTAATTTTGGCGTCTCTAGTTCGGTCAATTTTGGGTCTCCTATAGTTTGAAACCAGAGGATAATTTAATCACATTATGTCCCGCTTTGCAATGTGACGGGATCAAAGGGAAACCATCAAATATCTCAGATCTTGGTCAAAAAAGATGTTAGAAGTAGTTTTTTATGCGGTAGGTGTAATTGCGCTTAATTCTGTCAATGCGATTTCAACCTGGTTGTACAACCCGAGCATCGAGCTTTGCTATGGAATCTTTCATGAGGTCGTGACATTTCTGTAACAGAACATCAACATCTTCTAATCTGAGACCATCTGTTGGAATGGGTGGCAAAACTTGGACCAAAACGACGCCTGATCGCCATTTCGAGAAGTTGAGTTTGTGGGTGTAGCTTGAAGCAATCACCGGAATGATCGGTACTTTGTTCTTTATGGCCATGTAGAAGGCGCCTTTTTTAAAGTCGCCAAGTCCCATTGCTCCTCGTCTCGTTCCTTCAGGGTATATCCAAACTGAGGACCTCCTGACTGTGATCGCTAGATCTGCAGAATTCATTTGACCCAACGATTGTTGTTTGTTGGACCTTTGAAGCAATATATTTCCGGCTGCAAAGACCATCCAACCAAAGACGGGTACAAAAGCTAAGGCACGCTTTACCACCAAAATACAAGAGCGAGGATAAATTTCTCGATTTAAGAGGATATCAAGTGCCGCTTGGTGATTCATGACAAAAACAGCGGGAAGACGATTTTTTGCGTAGTCAAGGCCGCTAAACTCGACCTTTAGTCCGAGCACAAATCTGCTAAGCGGTGCAGTCAAGGTAACGAACAGGAGGTTGCTCGATGTGTTTCTAAAGCGCAGAATGGCAATGGGAAATACAATGACGCTGGCTAATGCAAAAATAACGCCTAATAGTAGCATCCGGGTGAACCACAAGATGTTTCGCTGCGCTTTTATAATTCAGCCCTTCTATGGTGACTCTTTCATGTTCTAATGTCAGCATGTTAATGGCAAGTATCAAAAATTACCCAGTAGATACTGTGGAGTAGAAGGTCGCGAGTAGGGGACCATCTGGTAAATAGTAGTTCATGATCTGACTTCATGGGAAAAGGCCAGTGCGAGATCGAAGTGCCATACCTTAGTCCTATCATGACGTATTTCCTAGGGAATCAGACGCGTCATGGGCCTCGTTAGAAATTTGAAGATTTTTTGACGCCCCAATGAGAAGACTATATAGCAACCATCAGCCAAAAGAGAACGCCTAGCGATGCGGCCAAACGTCTCTAAATTAAGGCGTATTAGCTCACAGTATGGGTTCTGGGGAATCAGCCCGTCCTTGCGATTTCAAAACTTTTTTTGGCAATTTAAGTACGTTTTGCGGTGTTCAAGGAATCATCCTCTTCCTCCGCCACATCAAACTCATGCTAACTTGCGCGCCCTAGCTTGCCGTCGGTTTCGCAATTTTTAGATGCTGGTTGATCCTTTGGAAAGCCTCCAAAGATCCTGAGCGATCATCTCCCTTGGCAATTTTCAAATCTACCAAATTCCAATGGAAATACCTTTTGTTGTGTATTTGGAAAGTTGATATGTTGGGATAGTTGATATGTTCGGATAGTTGATATGTTCGGATAGTTGATATGTTCGGATAGTTGATATGTTCGGATAGTTGATATGTTCGGATAGTTGATATGTTCGGATAGTTGATATGTTCGGATA
>CAIMVM010000370.1 GCA_903844895.1 uncultured Pseudomonadota bacterium | reverse complement strand
TTGTCTTTTACGTATGCTCTAGTTTTCTCCGCACACATTCCGCCATTTCGTTGATCTCCTTTAGCAGATCCGGCAGTATTTCCTTCAATGGTTTGAATAGTTCCATCGCCATTGTTTTTAATACACAAACCTACGTGAGAAATTCTATTAACTCCGTCATCTGGGAAGTCAAAATAAATCCAGTCTCCAGGTGTTGGGTCATCATTGCGAGCATCTGACCAGCGCTTTTCTTTTTTAAATTGATCTGAGGCTGCAACAGTTGATGCACTCTTTGGGAATTTTGCTACCCCTGATTGAAACGCGCACCAAGAAACAAAGGATTGACACCAAGGCAAAAAGTTTGCCCCAGTCCATTTTCCATATTTAGTTTCATTATCTTTTGGACCTTCAATGGTTCCAACTTCTTTCTTAGCGACTTCAATGATCGCTTCTACTGTACCTTTTTCTGCCATGTCATTCTCCTATTTTTATGTTGATATCTGATTATACTAGACGGATTCGATACTGCTTTTTAAACTGTTAAATATCCATTTTGTGACATTTACTGTAACTGCATTACCCATTTGTTTATAGCGGTGAGAATCAGATTGTCCATCAGTCCAGCCGTCAGGAAATCCTTGTAACCTTTCACACTCTACTGGAGTTAAGCGACGTATATTTGATGTTTCAAATAATGCGTGACGATCTCCCCCCGTAAGTGTGTTCATTGGGTCTCCTTCTTTACCTATCCCTAACCCATTTCCAGCACCATCCATTGAATAAGTTCCGTCGTGCATTTGTCTTTTACCTGCATATCGTGTTGCCTTATCGTGAATAGGGATCACTGCAACCATTGGTGTATTTAAACCTCCTGTACCCATAAAACTTGTTAGGGTGTTGATGGTATCTCCCTGAATTCTTGCCCCGTCTGACCTGTGGGGGTGGAAAACAATAACGGTAGCTCTAGTATCTCCTGTATCAAAAGCATTCAATGTAGGAACCACACCTCTCTCAACCCATGTTTCACAGTCAGTACTACTCTGCGCTCTTCTCGATTTTACGTACCAAAGCATTATGCAATTGCTCCGGTAAGACTTTTCCCCTCCGTGTTGCTCTGCGAAGAATCCCCTCGCACGCTTTGGCGCTCAATGAGAATCGGGGCTCCACTGAGGTCTCTAGAACTTCCGACAATAAAGACTCTACGACGTCGTTGGGGGACTCCGAAGAATTGCGAATCCAGAACTCTCCACTCGATGTGGCTATACCCTGCGTCGGCCATTGCAGAGATGACGACTCCGAAATCGCGTCCTTCGTTGCTTGATAAAAGTCCTGGGACGTTTTCCAAGATAATAGTTTGTGCTTTAACTTCTTGTGCAAATTGTATGGCGTCCCAGAAGAGACCACTTCGTGCCCCAGCGATACCAGCACGCTTTCCAGCGACGCTGACGTCTTGACATGGGAATCCTCCGCAGACGATGTCAACTTTTCCAATTAAATCATTCTCCTTTGCCCAGTCGATAGCGGTAGTTACATCGTCATGAAGTAGTGCATCTGGAAACTGACGACGTAAAATCTCTTGACACTTCTTATCTATTTCTACTTGACCGATAACTTCAAAACCTGCGCTCTCGGCTCCTAAATCAAAACCACCAACGCCGGCAAAAAGTGAAACAACTTTTAATTTACTCATTACATTAACCTCTGAGTCCAAGTTTTAGGAGTTTTCTCTGTAACGAACTCTATCGGTAAATGGTATTCAAAAGGCTTCGCGCCGCGCTCGCTGATCCAATTAGATAGTTGAGTTAAACCATCAACTAAAGTAGTGCTGGTTGAGTAATTAAGCAATGTTCTTGCCTTGTCAGCAGAGCAGTTTGCCTCAAAAACTTCCTGAGGTCTTCCTGGCATATAGATAGGATCTAAATCAAAAGATAAGATATCTGCAATAGTTTTAGCAAGATCATTTATAGATATAAACTCTTCATCCGGTCCAATATTAGTAACGGTTCCATCTACAACGGATGTCTCGCATGCAACCATCAACGGATCAATAACATCTTGAATAAAAGAGAAGCAACGCTTTTGATCGCCACTTCCATAAATTATTGGTTGTTTTCCTTGAAGCATTCTGTTAACCATAATAGAAGCTACATTTCTGTAGGGATCATCAAACTTCTGCCTAGATCCAATAATGTTGTGCGGAACAAGTATCGAGTACTCCATGCCATGAGTTTTGCTTAAGTTTTCTATTAGGAGTTCAGAAGCGTACTTTGCAATTCCGTAAGGATCTTGAGGCTTTGGAATCATATCTTCTGTAAACGGTAATTGCTCTTGAGTTCCATACCTAGCCATAGAAGACATATAAACAAGTTTTCTAACTCCAGCACGTAAAGATGCACTCATAACATTTGCAGTTATTTGAGATGTATTGCGAGTAATCAGTGCTGGAGAAAAAACAGATAGACCCTCGTAGGCAGTGCAGGCTGCGTGTACAACTAAATCTATACCTTCGAATAGAGGTTGAATGGCAGTTAGATTATCCAAATCAACTTCATGGCACAAAACTTCATCAGAGACGTTTTCTTTATATCCGCCAATAAAGTTATCAATACCTGAAACTTTGTAGCCTCTTGCTAAAAAACTATCTGCTAAATGAGAACCTAGAAATCCAGCAACTCCAGTAATTAAAACGGTTTTCACTTAACTGCCTCCAACTCCCAGATTAAATGATAATCCCACTCACGATCCCAGTACTGTGTTTTTAGATTAAACATCCCTGTAAATCCATATGAGCGTGCAAGTTGGTCGTGATCTCCTCCACAAAAATACTTGTAGGTATCTTCAGTAATTATGTTTACATGCGTTGGATCTGTGAACGCCATAGCCTTAGGAAAAGCTGGTGTATGCGCTCTAAATGTTCCCCCAGGTCTTAAGACTCTCCAGATTTCATTCATTAATTCAATAAACGGCTGTCTTCTAATACCGTCTATATATAAAACTCTAGGGATATGCTCTATAAAATCAAAAGCGGTTATGTAATCAAAAGAGTTATCTGGATGCGGAATGGGTTCTATAACTAGATCTGCAACAGAGACTCTGAGGTTTTCTTGGGAAACTATGTCAATACCGAAAGCTTCAGTTGCTTGATATGGGTTCTTTAAGTTCCTACCGCACCCTAAATCAAGTGATCTAGTCAAAGGAGGTACTCCTAAGTTTGGCTAAATCAATCTTTAGTTGGTGGTTTTTGTAAACCTCATACATATCTCGTTCACGGTCATATCTTTGTTGGCTATTGGTTTTCGCATACTGAGCATCCCAAACAGATTTAGTATTTGTAAAGTGTTGGTGATCTAGTTCAACCTTGGGGGTGTATCGCAAGGTTCCTAACTCGGTACCAATTAACTGCCAGAAGTTATCTATATAGAGATGAAGTAGAGATGGTGGAGCCAAGTAACCTAAAGTCCTAACGATACTTAGATCAAAGCAGGTTCCATTGCTGGGGAGTTTGCGTATGTCCTGAGTGGTTTCGTGTGGGTGAGAGATTCCATGCCTAATCTTCGAAATCTCCTTTATGAGGAGTTTGTCCCATTTCTTAGTAAGGATGATTGAATCATCTGCGACCCAGAGGAAATAGTCATACGAATCCTTGTACTTATTAGCCAAACGGTTTAACTTAGCGTTTACGCCAATGGTAGTTGGGGTGGGTCCAATATCATAGGTAACCCCTTCAACCCTAGGGTAGAAGTCCTTTTCGTCATGATCAATGGCTACAACGATATCCAAATCAGGGGAACTGTTCTTAATAACAGAGTCTAATGCTTTTGTCAAACGCTCTGGGCGACCCCTGCTCGGGAGTACTACAACCGCTTTCTTTCTTGCGGGGGCGGGGGAGGGAGAATCGGCGGAGGTTTTTTCGGCTGAGGAGTGGGGGCTATCTGTGACCATAGCCAAATCCTACCGCTCTTTGTGGCGGAGGAGGGGGGCGAAACGGGGGTGTGTTGAGGAGATGCGGAGGAGTTGTGAGATGTGAAAAGTCGATTTTTCGCGCTCTCCTAAGATATAAAAATAGGGAAAAAAGGGAGAGATGGAGAAGAGAGAAAGAGGGAAATTTGGGTGTGCTTTTTTGGTTTTTTGGGGCCTTTTTTGGGGGCTTTTTGTGAGGGGATAAATGGTATAAAAGGGACATGAAAAGTGAAGTTTTGGGGCCTTTTGGCATTGAATGAAAAACCTAAAAAAGGGAAAAAAGTGAAAATTACTAATGGGGAAAATCTTTTTGTTTTTTGTTTTTTTGGATAGTGGAACTAAATAACTATACTACTTATAACTTATCTTAACTTAATTTAACTATCGTTCGCGAGTGAAATCCTATACGCGTTAGGGAGAAAATAGTTGAGTTTAGTTTTAAGTGGTATAGTCTGTTTATAGTCTGTTTATAGTTGATTTTTTGAGAGGAATTTATGGAAAATCTAAGCACTGAGGAGGAGATTTTGGTTGCCATTATCACTAAAGATTTGCTGAAAATGTGGTTCCCAAAAAGTAATCAACCTCGCGATGAAGAAGATTTAAATCATTGGAAAACGATTGCAGAACGAGAAGCTTTGGTGGCTTTAAAGGCTATCCTTGCCTGCGGGGTTACTTTTAATTATCCAAATTCTGGGGAGGAGAATTCATGAAGTTTATAAATTATTTCTACTGGTCTTTAACTATCGGCTTTGGTTTTGGTTTAGCAATGGCAGTAAATAGGATTATTGAC
>CAIMVM010000369.1 GCA_903844895.1 uncultured Pseudomonadota bacterium | reverse complement strand
CGCAGGAAGTTCAGATCCACTTGCTGAAAAGGCGGTTGGATCTACTACGATGATGGACTATTTTGTGCCCGGGAAGCCTATATCAGATCCTTTGATATACGATTCACAAGCTATGGCTATGATTTATGCTGGCGTGAAACCAACCAAAAATTTTCTTGTGTGTAGCGACTTTCAGTCCTGGTACAAAGTAGGTTGTGACAAGTATGATGATCCCTTGTCTTCAAGTTTTGAATACTGGCGCAAACAACTAGCAACTCCACTTGATCTATCATTCTTTGCTACTCTCCCAGCCTTATGGGAGTCGATTTTTCCAAGTGAGGATCTTAAGGGATGGATTGAGAAAGCTAAAGGGGGCGATCCTGAAGCTTATGCTTTGCTCGCCAACGATATTGTCTTGTCATCTGGTTACAAGGTTTTAAAGTTGATCAACTTTTCTGATTTATTGACGGCGGAGCAGATTGTCGAGCTTAAAGAGCTTCAGAAGGAGCAATTGACCAGGGCCATTGACTTGAAAATCTGGTCTCCTGAGCAGCAAGCTGCAATAGAGTTTTTGCGTGAACAAATTTTTAAACCTATAGTTACCAAGCATTCATTTGCTAAATTTATAAGTTCTAAACGAGTTGATGAAAACATAGATTTTATGAGTCCTTCAGTTTCTCGTGGCGCATTTGAGGGATTCTGACGACGGGGAACTCTATACGAGGCGGGTAGTTGATTCAGGCAGTAAAAGGGCCAGTGGACAAAGTATAGAAATCTTTGAAAGGTTGAAAGAAAATGATTGAATTGCGTGAACTTCACTCAAACGATGAAATTGCTTTCCGCAATGCCAATGATGAATTCAATGCACATAATCCCGACTTTGAATTCGCGTTTAGGTTCGATTGCAATACATTCACAGATTATGTTCAACGTGTAAATGGGTGGTCTAAGGGTATCGATATAGGTGCTTTTGTACCCAACACGTATCTCGTGGCATTTCTAGACAAAAAAGTAATAGGGAGAGTGTCTTTAAGGCATGAGTTGAATGCCAATCTTCTAAAAGAAGGAGGTTATGTTGGGTATGGCATTGTGCCGTCGGAACGTCGGAAAGGTTATGCTAAAGAAGTCTTACGGCTAACCCTTCCTTTTGCCAAGTCCCTAGGTCTAAATAAAATTCTTCTGACATGTAACGACGACAATGTTGGATCTTGGCGGACCATTGAAGCCAATGGTGGTACGCTTCAAGATAAATTGTATGAACCCGGAATGAGAGTCGCTAGGAGGCGCTATTGGATTGACTTAGAAAGCAAATAGTTGGCTGGTTCCTGGTAGGATCTGTTTGGAATTCAATAAGCGAATATGCTTAAAGCACAGTCCAAAATATCCTAACACAGAGCGTGCGGAATTTAGGCTATTTTGTACTTTGTAAGGTCCCCATG
The DNA here is from genome assembly GCA_903844895.1 of uncultured Pseudomonadota bacterium. Lineage (GTDB taxonomy): Bacteria > Bdellovibrionota_B > Oligoflexia > Oligoflexales > CAIMVM01 > CAIMVM01. The sequence goes on along the minus strand of CAIMVM010000369.1, from coordinate 10,668 downwards.
TAGGCTAAGTTGACTATGATTGGGGCTAGGATGGCGTTTTCTAGCCCCCACCAAGAGCTGGTTCTTAGGAGCGATTCGTTATGGGAATGAAAATACAGAAGTTCTTTGATGCGAAAGCTTTTAGAGAAATAGCTTATCCATTTATGCTTGAGCGCGAGGGTCAGAATTGCCTGGGTATTGATATAATTGACTCGCTAATCAATTATCCAGAGCAGTACCCCGAGTTTTACCTTGTTGTAATGTCGATGGATGATAAACCAGTGGCTGCAATTTGGATGACACCACCGCATCCTTTGGGCTTTGCCGATATCCCCAACGGTTTTTTGGGGGAAGTAGGCGACTTCATCAAGTCTTTGCCAAAAACGCCCTCTGGCATCATAGGTCTCGCAGTTACTGCTGCGAGATTTGTTGATATGTTGGCTGCAGCATCAGATATAAAAATTCGTTCAAAAATGGCCCAGCGTATTTATGAACTTCGAAAAGTCGAGTATAGGCCTAAGGTTCTAGGTGGAATTCGGCCGGCTGTAGAGAGCGATCGCGGGCTTCTGGAAAGTTGGGGTATGAGATTTGCCATTGACTGCGGACTGAAATACGACCATGTATTAGTGAAGGAATACACTAATACCGCCATCAAACATAAGACTCGGTTTCTTTGGGAGATAGACTCAGAACCTGTTGCGATGGTTGGAGTTGGGGGGAATACTCCAAGTGGTATCCGCATAAACTGGGTTTATACACCTCCGGAGCATAGAGGAAAGGGTTGTGCTTCTGCTATCGTGGCTGAAGTTAGCCAAATGCAGCTCGACCTTGGGAAACAATTGTGTTTCCTTTTTACCGACCTTGCCAATCCAACCTCGAACTCCATTTACCAACGGATTGGCTACCGGCCGGTTGGTGATTCTGCTCATTATAGTTTCGAATAACGGGTATTCCGGTCGTATGGGCGCTGGGAAAATATTATATTGTTGCAGCACGGCGCAGTGCGGAGCTTTGTTTTAAATGTAAATATCCCTTGCCCTAAACTAAGAAAAGTTGCCTCCTATGTCTGTAGTGGCGGCAACAGCATGGCTTTTGGGATTCAAAAGGCTGCAAAGCCGTATACTATAAGCAAAGAGCTTGTAAATCTATATAGTGGTGAGTAGAAGGTAATACATGGAAAAGAGGCTTGATTTGCCTGCAAACTTAAAATAGATAAAAGTAGTGTACTAAAGAAAGGGCTGAAGACGAATGCATTTGCTGCCAAATCTTAACTGCAAGCCACAACTTTTACAGCAACTCGCCTTTATAATTGAAGTCGACAAAGTAAAAAATATCCTTCGAAAATCAAAGTTGTTTGACTGCAGCAGGTTCGAAAATGATGCTGAACATTCCTGGACAATCTGCATAATGGCCGTGCTCTTAAAGGAGTATTCAAATTTCCCCATTGATATCGAAAGAGTCCTAAAGATGCTTCTCATTCACGACATCGTGGAAATCGACGCCGGAGATACCTTTCTCTATTCTAAAGACAGACATAATGCTGCGGAAAAGGAGCTTAAGGCGGCCGACAGGATTTTTGGATTGCTGCCTGCCGAACAATCTGAGGAACTCATATCCATCTGGAAAGAGTTTGAAGTACGAGAGTCAAATGAAGCAAAATTTGCTGCGGTCTTTGATCGACTGGAACCGCTTTTGCAAAACTATTTGACCCAGGGCTTTACCTGGAAAGCAAACAACGTCACCTACGACATGGTCGTAAGATCAAACATGCACATCAAGGAAGGTTCAACGGAACTCTGGCAATTCGTCCTGAATTTGCTCGAGGAATCAGTCGATAGAGGCTATCTAACAAAAGTATAACTTCGCATCGCCATCCCATGTTCATCCTAAAGCTGTTTTTTCCTGACATTGGATCTTCAAACACTCATTGCGGCGTGTCTACATTATGTCTCCCTGCGTCGATTGCCAGCATTTTACAACATTTCCGACAAAATTTCCGTTAGTACTAAAAAAGTCTTTTTCGGTCGATCCGATAGTTCTTAAAATGGAATTTAAAAGGACGGATTTTAATGGATAGATCAGAGTACCTGCGTTATGACCATCGCCTTAAAATTTTAGTTGCTGAAAATGATTTCGAACTTAAAATGGCCTAGTTTGACGCGCTGTGTCAATCTAAGTGCTTTAAAAGTCGGAGAGTGGAAAATTCGGTGGCGGGCGTCTTTTAAAAAAGCCTCAACGTATGGCAGTCGAAGATTCAGTGGAAATTGGTAGTTTGGTTAGACAAGGCGCACAGCGCCATCTCAAGATATCCCCCTGAGTTTTCAGCGGGACTTCTTTTCAATAAGCTTTACAGCAAGACTGGCGAGCAATCAGCGGGAAACAGCCAAATTCTCCTGAGTCCTCGCAGCGAGGTCTAACCATAGATACTTTAATGATATGCCTGGTTGCGCTATAGATTATGGGCCTTTTCTCTGCGTCTCAAGTAAATTTTCATAGTGCACGGTTGATGGACGCATTTGGGGCGTCCTTTTCGGCTTTTTGAAAATGTGTACCTCTTGTCTCTTTTTTGAGAAATCGTTTAGTAAATACATCTTATTTATTCGCGCCATTGCGACTCTTTTTTCAGTTCGTCTCTTTTTTCAGTTCGTCTCTTTTTCGTCTCTTTTTGAATCCAGTGTTTGAGGCTCCCAAGTCGCAGAAATCAATGGATATTACAGCTAATGTGAAGATTTTGTCTTTAGCGTCCGATAACGCTGTGTCTCTGGAGGTTGTCATGAAGAGTGCCTTAAATATCTTGATCTGTTTTCTGGCGATTTCCTGCAATCGTTCGCAGCAAAATTCTGATGAAAAAATATCAAATGGTGTCGTCATTTCTGGGGACGACCTTAAAAAATGGGATCCAGGCAGCTATACTGTAGCTGTTACAACTCAATCGGGCAATTGCACAGGTGTATTGATTCATTCCCGTATTGTTTTAACTGCGGCACACTGTAAAGTAAAATCTGGAGATATTATAGAACGTTTTGACTCTAGTCGCCAATTAATTACAAAGACAGTAATCCAAGCTATAACTAATGAAACTTACACCATGACAGAAAAAATATCTGAATTGAAAGGTTTGAATCTTGCCTCTGATTTTGCACTGGCTCTGTTAGATTCCGAATATTTAAATGTAAGAGATATTTTACCGAGGGCGGAATCTCGAACCGGTGCACGCCTGTTTATTTCCGGATATGGACTTAATGAAAAAAACATTATTGATGGCAAACTGCGAACAGTAGCAGCAGAAGCGGAGGGCCTAATCAAGCCTTCAAAGCTCGATCCCTATTCCTATATTAGAATAGCGAGAAATGGAAATGCAATAATCTGTGGTGGGGACTCAGGTGGACCTGCGGTCCTCGGAGATGGCACACTCGTTGCGCTAACCACAGCTTCTGGGAGAGCAGAAGGAGCTAGCGAAATTTGCGGTGAGGATACGTTCTCAATACATGCTAGTGTTTGGCATGCTATGCCTTGGATCCAGACTAAAATGAAGGAGCTCCTCGCGACGTCGCCAAGCGTTGACCCCCTGGAACGACAGCCCGCCACTGTGGTAACAGAAAATACGCGAGTTTATGTGGAAAGATCACCATTAAATGCTTGCTTAAGTGCAACTGGAATTTCCGATGGCTTTCCAGGTCTCATTCGAAAAAATAACGGTGAGCCAGGCTTTGTTTGTAGTGATGGAAATCCTCAGACTTCAGATCCCGTTGTTACCTGTACAAGTTCATTGGATTCAAATAGTTGTCAAAGGAATGGATTCTGCTATTTCAATGGATTTATCAATCCTTGTGGAGCCACCTTTTAACTCGATGTGTAAGTAATGCCCTAGTTCGCTATAAGAGGAGAGGTAGCCAGTTAACAAAAGTATTGTTAGTCCTAGATTCTAAGTAAGTGATCAGGAACTTAATGAGCAAGCTTTAGAAAAAGCTAGGCTCCTTAGGGCTATATTTCAAACCTAATGTTCTGGTCCATAGCGAACGTGAGAACATCAATCAAGAAGTAGGTGTTCTTGTCGATTCAGAGTCGACTTCACTTTCGATAACCCCAATCGATATCGAACAAAGTAACTCCATATTCGAGATGTTTTTTCATCGTTTGAAGCACCGTTACTTGTTTGCAATCCTTCTGTCTAACTTTGGATCACTGGTCAAAGGAACTGATTTCTATTTAATTGCAAGCAACAGCCGTATTCGCCATTCCGCTTGGGAAGGGGGTTACTCCGGAAGAAATTATAACGGCCATTAGATGGAAGAGAAAACTACTGAGCTTAAAGAGAAAATTGCGGCTGCCAGACAGCTAAGAATGGAAACAAAAAAAACAGTCCACTGTGCTCCCTGCCTAGCCTAAGTTTCCCCGAACCAGGGAGCAGGAATCCCTTCCTTAAATTGCCTTAATACGTCTCTGCATGCTACGGGGATAACTCAAGCAACAGTCGCCCGCGGAAAGAAAATTCGGGCACATAGCAAACAAAGGCTATGAATTGTCGCAGTGCAGTGGATTTGTGGAGGATACAAAGTACTCGGCAATACAAATTCTGCTAATACAACGTTATTCATATTGATATGAGAGACAAAAGCCAGCTATTATGCCTATTCCTCTTTGACCGAAGCTAAAACAATCAGGCGGAAGGAATGGAGACCATGACTGAGATCAGTAAGAAATCTCGGAATTTTTCTATGTGGCAGATTATACTTGCCTCAATTTCGATTCTAACTATTTTTGTGTACTTTATGTTTTATCCACCACTTCCGCGCCCACCTGAAATTGGACGCCATCTTCCATCAAATTTCTCTGAAGGGGAAAACGTGTTCCAGGAAAGGGTAAAGAACCACTTTCCAGCTCAGTCAAATGAGGAGGATATGGTCTACGAACTAAAGAATCAGGGCTTTACTGTAAACATAGATACGAAAGAAGCCTATTTCTCAAAATCCAGTTTCCCTTGTAAGCTTCAGTGGAGAATTCATTGGCTAGCAGAAAGCGGACTGATCACAAGCGTAGGCGCCAGCTATGGAGGAATCTGCTTGTAAAAGCTTAGTGAGTCACACTAGAGCAAGGCGTCCGTACATTTTAAACTTTGGTCAAGGTGGTAGAGGCGCTACTCGCCATGCGTCCATTAAAACCATTTTAGCCTCATCAGCAGAATTTGTGGGTCCACTCTGGTGTAGGTAGCCTTCCTAGCTGATGATATAAGGCAGTTTTCTGCAGTTCCGGGTTCCTAAAACCATAGGATTTTCTCGCTGTCAGTTTTGCTCTAAGGTTTAGGCAGTTACCTTGTTCTTTTATTGTGTGGTAACGACAAAATAACAAGAACTGCTCCGATGCGACAATCTGCCCTTACCTCAAACTACCCACAAATTCTGCGGAAGACCCAGAAAAGATTTGTTGCCTTTAGCCCTGCGGTTAGTCCAACATCACTGAAATCCATGCGCCAGCGAATTCGGAGCCTTGGTATTCGCAGAAGATCAGATCTGGATTTAATTGAAATTTCTCGTGTATGTGAACCCATCCTTCGCGGATGGGAGCAACATTACGGAAAATACAATAAATCATCGATGAATCCCATGTGCCAGCACTTCAACAGAACGCTGAGGACGTGGGCCATGCGGAAATACAAGAAGCTTAAAGGACGCAAAACTGCAGCCGGTGACTTCATCGAAGGAATCGCAAAGAAACGGCCGCAATTATTCCATCACTGGAGTCGAGGATTGTTTGGGTTTGCTTGATGGGAGCGGTGTGAATCGAGAGGTTCCTGCCCCGTTCTTGGAGAGGCTTGGGGTGAAATTCCCCTTGCCTACTCACTCGATATGACCCTCTGCTTAAAAATCTTGTCGCGGCTTCTGACGACATTCGTAAGTTCCTGAAGTTTGGGATTTCTTTATCAACTCTTAGGGAGGCCGCAGATTCTTAGTGTTGACTGGCAGAGTAGGCGCACACGGTGCAGGCGAGAGGGCAGTTTTTTCCGGTGCCTCGCGGATCGCACGGTCCGTTGGAGCCCGCATAACAGGGGCCATTGAATGGCAGCGTACCAGCGTACACTGGTCCGCCGTAGCCCGCATAGCAGTTGCCGTTAATACCTGCGTATATGGGGCCGTCGTAACCTGCGTACATGGGGCCGCCGACGCCCGCATACATGGGGCCGTTGATACCTGCGTACATGGGGCCGTCGTAACCTGCGTACATCGGGCCGCCGACGCCCGCATAGCAGGGGCCGTTGATACCTGCGTACACGGGGCCGCTGTAACCTGCGTAGCAGGGGTCGCCGACGCCCGTGCCGCCAAAGCACTTGATGCACTTCCAAGGAATGTCTGGCGCGCTAAAGCTTGAGAGTGCTGAAATGCTCGAACCTGTTTCAGGGCTCTTGCCGCCGCAACTGGTCAGGCCGAGCAGAAGAACAGCAACTCCTAGTTTTTTAGAAGTCATTACTAAGTTGCGAGCCCATGTTAGCAAAGATACGAGGTAGCTAGTTTTCATTTTACTCTCCTGTGCTTTATTAAGATTTTTTTACCCGCATTCAAAAAGATGAACATTTTGACCACGCAAAGGGAGACTAGCAAGTCTTATGCCTGATGCGAAAATACAAATTTCACAATGAAATCAGGACTGCCAAGGCGTAAAAAGATACTGCGCGGTTTAAATCTGGACCGGTCGCAGTAATCATTTTTTGCTAATAAAAAATTTTGAAAAAAACTAGGCTCGTCGCAGCTATTGCATGGGTATGTCGAAAAGACCTACGGGTCTTTTTTTGCCTTTTTGCTGGTACATCGTCCCGCCCATGCCGCCAGTTTCATGGTGACTCAAACTGGTTATGTATCTGTTGGTATCGATTTGTACAGACAGGTAAATTAAAAAAAATTTAGTCTCATGGACTCCGAATGTTTTGGTACTGATTGGTATGGGTTAACCTTAAAATTGGTCCGTTGCTGGTCCGCAAAGGATGATTAGCTTAATTTTTTCATTCAAAAGATCTTCTTTGCTTGACCACTTAAAAATAGGGTTGCAAATGATGTTCACACTGCGGGAGCACTGTCACTATCAAAATATGCTTGCATTGTACTCCATCGAGGTGTACAATATCTTAGGTTGGAGGCTTAATGCTGGACATTAATGTTGTACGCCTTAGTAAACGCGCAAAAAGAGATTTGGATACAATCCCAAAGCATATTGTGATTAAACTAATGGCATGGGTCGCAAGCGTGGAGGATAGTGGGCTTTCTCAAACCAGGCGAATCCCTGGGTATCATGACGAGCCTCTAAAAGGATCTAGACAAGGCCAAAGGTCTATTAGGTTGAATAGGTCGTACCGAGCAATTTACGAAGTTAGCGCAAACAATTCAATTGAGTTCGTATTGATAGAAGAGGTAAATAAGCATGACTATTAGTCCTAAAGGCAAAAATGCTTTTTCAAAAAGTGACACCATGAAGTTTCTTGAGAGAAAAGCTGGTGCCCCGCTCACTATTGCTACTTTGCTAGTGTCTATCCGAAAAAGCGAAGAGATGTCTCAAGTTGATTTTGCGAGTCTTTTAGAAATTTCTCGTTCTCATCTTTGCGACCTCGAGAAGAGCAGAAAAGGCCTAAGCCCTGCCCGTGCAGCTATTTTTGCACAGAAACTTGGATACAGCGAAGCTCTATTTGTAAAACTTGCTCTTCAAGACCTATTGAGTCGAGAAGGTGTAAACTTGCGAATCGATGTTGCATGAAATTATAGTTCTAAGTTTTGGCTCCGTCGCCGTACTCCATTTCAAGAGGATTTGAAGAACTCATGGCGTGGCGCCATTTCAAGACATTTCCCAGTGTGTCATTTCACAATGTTATAGAGGCGAATATTCAGGCTCCAGGTGCTAACTTGTTCTGGCACGGTGCAGGGCATGGTCTCGAGATATTGTGAACTTTGGAATTTGAATATTCACCTACTTTGGTCGAGAAGGTCTTAAATTTGTCCATGGTTTATGATGTGCTCAGATCAGCTGGTCCAATCTTCGGTTTTGAGATTTTCAACCTTTTGAAAATCATGATCGTGTGTCACGAGCACAAGGTTTTGTGAGAGAGCGTGTGCTGCGATGAAAAGATCCTGTGGGCCTATTGGGGTCCCTTTTTTCTCAAGGGTCGCTCGAAGCTTCCCATAAACAACGGCGGCCTCAAAATCAAAATCCAACACATCGAATGCCGTTAAAAAACTCTCCAAAGCCGTTATGGCTTTTTCCGGTGCCTGACTCTTATGGACCCCTGCATACAGCTCGGCCACAGTGATGGAGGAAAGGCAAACATCGATCGGCACTTTCGTATAAAGTGTCTTTTCAATCGCTGGATACTTTCCCTTAATCAGGTATATGCAGATGTTTGTGTCAAGCATGAACATTAAAAGTCCTCTCGTTCCTTCAGCGGGGTCTGCTCTCTGCCATCTTTCATGAAATCACTGGGAAACATCGTAAGGCTCATCCGCAAGTTAGCCCAAGGGTCTGCGGTAGGGATAAGCACAACAGCGTTCCCCAGACGCTTTACATATACTTCGGTCCCCTCGAAGCGAAATTCTTTGGGTAGGCGCACGGCCTGTGAGCGTCCATTATTGAAGAGTTTGCCGGAATTCATTGTGCCGCCTCCTTAGTATATACCAAATGATATATATCTTTGTCGGATTAAGCAAGTCGGAACTTTAGCCAAACGAGTATATTTTTATTAAGTCCCTAATATTATTTCATTAATATACAGAACTAACGAGTTTTTGGGGTACATCATTCGGCCCATGCCGCCCATGGCAAATGATGGATCTACTAAATGAGTATTGAGAAGTATGGTCTAGTATTATTAGGTATTTAAAACTCATCGAAGTGGCCCGTTTCGATCTTGAATTGGTATCGTTAGGTATCCAGAGGCATGAAAATCGTCATCGTCTCGTCATCGTCCTGTTCGGCATTCCAGCGCGAATTTTATCAATCTGCTCAAAAAATGTCCGTATGGTACGGCATTTTTCTGAGTAAAATTCGGTAGGAACAGGAAAAAATGAATAATTTAGAAACCAATTCTGTAACAGAGGCGCAATCCAAAGCGAAACAAAAAACAAAGGCGGATATTGCAGCGTCGCCAATTCGAGTACGGCAAAGTACCAGAGTGAAAATGGATGAACTTTTAAAGCGCGCAAACAAACATAGGATCGGGCGAAAGGTTAAGACAGACGATCTGATTTGTTTCAGTTTGGGTCTGTTAACCGATGAGCATCTTGAGCAGATCTGTAACAAAACGCTTACTAACAGAGACAGGTTGGAGTTACTTTTTCGGCGCGTTGCCAAAGAACGGAAAGGACTTACCCGCGAAGAGTTTTTCGGTCTTTTGATTGACGGGAAAGTGACGATTTAACTCCCCATATGGGAGCTGCGCTGGGCTCGCGACCAGCGCAGCTTTTCTGCTGCGTTTAGTCCGAGGCACTTTCTATGTTTGCTGCAGATGTCTCGATGATGCGCTCGTTATCGAAGACCCAATAGTGATTTGAACCGTTACCGAAAGTGACCAGATTTCCGTCGGAAACTTTGGAATCGAGCCACTCGCTATGAGCCATTTTCCAGGATACAGGATCCAGCTCTTTGATGGCGGTGGCGGTGACATAGGTGATCCAGTCGATATTGACAGTTTCCGGGTAGGATTCTGCAACAGATAGTTCGAGAGAGACGTTCGTATCTGCCTGGGTTAAGTGTTCGCGTAGGATTTCGCACAGGAGCCAATCAGTACCAAATTCGACACCCTGCTTCGCTTCAAGACAAAGTAAAGAAAGTCGAATGAATTTTCGCCCACAAAAAAGTAAATTGTCCTGACACACCGCGGGGCACCATGCAGATGCAGAAGCAAACACATTGCCTTCTCATTTTGGCAAAACAAGCTAGAGAGCCAATGCTGAAGTGACTAAACTCCTTTGCCGTGTCAAAATCCTTAATAGTATTAATTTCTGTTCTAGTTGTTTTTGAAGGTGAAAAGGATGTCAAGTCACCTAAAGAGCATTTTATTTGTCTTTTAACCCATGAGTGATACCTAGCTGCTGTGAGCCCAATCATCTCAAGACAATCTTGCAAGGGGACATGAATATTGGCCCCTCAATCGCCAATAGAAGTTTTTCCTTTAGTTCCGAACTAGCAATTCTAACGTACTGCATTTGAAATCCAAGTACACTAAGAGAAGATTTGACTAGACCTACTTTTGCCTTTTCGGGGTAGCGTGTAAATTTATGTGTCTGTTTATTTTTAATGCAACAATTGCATTTCGTCAACAGCTGATTCTACTGGGAATACCCCAAAATTTTGACTTGACATAAGTAGTTGATTTCTGAGGAGTAAGTCCTATCATATTTGTATCTTACGCAAAATATGAAAGGGCTCCCCCTCATGAAATCAACGGGTATTGTAGATAGATTAAACTGCTTTGTAAATTCTCTTCCGACTAATTCTTATGACCGTCCTGCAAAGAAGTTCGTGAGAGAATTTATAGCAGGCATGATGATTTCTAAGTCAACTATACTAACGAATATTGTTCGTTCCTTGTCTGCCGACAATGAGGACTTTAAGGCCAACTATAAACGGATCAATCGCCGGCTTGGAGAGGTTGATTTGACTGTATGTTACGAGGAACAGCAACGTCGAGCTTTTGAAGAGATTTCAGATGAT
>CAIMVM010000368.1 GCA_903844895.1 uncultured Pseudomonadota bacterium | reverse complement strand
TAGCATACAAGCAAAGCATATGCCGGGAGCCGCTGCTATGCCTGTGAGTTTTGATTTCTACTCCCAATTGTGGTAAGATATGAAAAACACGAGACCTTTACCAACAAAGGAGTGTCTTATTAAACTCTATTTATTCTTAATTCTATGGCTTCTATCTTCTTGCAAAACTCAGAAGAGTCTTGAATCAGAAACTGTAAATTCTTCCAGCGTTATGATCAGTACGAGAGATTTTTTTGACCCTTCGGGAAAATCCTGGACGGGGCGTCTCATTCTCCCCAAAAATTCCGAGCGTCGCCCGGATGGCGGGGTCTGGTTTGAAGTGTATCAAGGAGCTCAAGGACAGTCCTTTTCTAAGCCCATTTGGCTCACCTGGAATAAGAATTCAGAATGGTTTAAAGAATATGATCAACGCACCAAAATAGACGTTAATATATCTCCTTCTGATTTTGAATATGCTAAAACCAGCAAAAATATTGTACCAGAACGCTTGTCAGGGCTTTCCAAAGTCAGTTTTCTAGAATCTTTGGCGGGGGCGCGTCCAGATAACTATAAAGACACGATAAATGGAGTAGCGACGGCAGACTCCATAGAAGTCCTTATTGAAAAAGCAAGCCTATCTGGCGACACACTCACACTCGACTCTGAGCCCGTTCAAATCACCGGCAGATTTGTGTCACTTTTAAAATTTGAAAAGAAGATAGAGGAAGGTAAGTATTCTGCTAAAGCCTGGAGCCAAGGTGGTTTTTCAAATGAAATGACGGTTTCATATCAAGAAACGCGCGAAGACCCTAACGAATCGGCAGCTCAGCCTACTCTTGAGGGCATCGAAAATTTCGGCGCTAACGACTTGGGGTGGTATGCTTTCGGCGATGCTCCCAATGGCACGCTTGAAGTTCGGGCTTTAGAGCCCAGAGCAGCCATGAAGATGAACCAAGCTAACGCCTATCCAGATGGTCTGCATTATATTAACGTGGATAATTTTAAGGAAACAGAACGAAGTAAAAAACGAATTTCCACTTCTGTCATTGGAAATAGCAATGTAGCTAACAGAACTCCCCCAAAAGGCTCAAAAGGATTAGTTGTTCACCTCTTTGGCGGCATAGGAGGAAAAGGTGGCGATGTCCCCATTACGATTCCTACAAAAAAATATTATACGGGTCACTTTGCCTTTGGTGTGGGCAAAGTCGTAACAGACCCCTTTACTCGTGAAGACAAATTAGATATTGAGTATCGCCAGGTATACGGCAATGGTCCCAATGGGATCGTTTCTGGGGCCCTCAAATGGCACGTGTACTCAGGGAGTTTAGAACGTGGCTGGATGTACTCTCGCCCTATTTCAGACGCAGTAATCTGGAACCCGTCCCTTAGCACTCCTTATATGATTGGTGGCAAGACGATCGATCCTATTGCTGGAATCCTAGTGGAACTTGATGTCATGGCTGCTAGATTTAGGTCCGCAGATGGCGGCGGCGTTGCCAAAGTCACCTCGACAAAGTCTTGCGTTCAAGATTCCAACCAAGCAGCCTATATCAGCTTAGCCAAATTTCTCGATCGCCTCGACAACTCTCCAGAAATGAAATCAGGAGTTGCGAACTTGGACGCACCAAACGCTAAGCGCCTTCAAAACTTAAAAAAGATCGCCTTTCAATATAGAGACAAAGTTATTGGACCGGCGAGGCTTAGGGCTGATTGGCGAGAGGCCGTAAATAGCACAAAGAATCCTATTTTAGCGGAACCCTTTTCGCCAATCCCGATGATTTTTGCTTCTCTGAAAAGCATCGGCGTACTTACGCCTAATGGATCCTATGAAAAAATTCTGAATATTTTTTATGAAAACGACAGTCTTATTTGGTTTGTAAGAACCAACCAAGTTGGTGGTAATAAGCCACAGATATTTCCGATCGCTCCTGGATTTAACTAGCACTTTTGGGAAGTGCAGTTCAGGTTTAAGGCTCGCTACCTATTTTCCTTGCATTGCCATACATTTTTACTTTTTGGCTGCTTCCAGAGCCGTTGATCGTAATAGCATCCCCATCGTTTAGGGCGTAAACTGTACACTTGGATTTCAGAACATAATCCTCGAGACGCCTTAAGTCTGGAAAGTACTCATTCGTGTGGGGAGACACTTCGAAATCAAAAAAGCCTAAACCTTTCAAATGGCCTTTTTCCCCCAGGAATCGAACCAGTCCAAACGACTTCTGAAGAACCATGGCCCCTGCACTGACCCCCAATATAACTCCCCCTCGTTTGAGAAAGGCGGAAATTTTGAGATCCAATCCCGAATGGATAAGTCTGTCCCTAAACTCTGTAACTTGGCCGCCAGATAGATGAATGAGATCTCTTAAAAAGAACTCCTCGCAGTCCTTGTCAATTCCTACTTCCGTCGGTTCAAGGAAACCCACATCATTAAATCCAATTTTAGAATAGTAATGGGCTTTTTCTTCAAAATATTTGCGCTTAGGATCTGGCGCAGCAGGAATATAGCCTATCTTTGGGTTCTTTTTGCCCGTCAACGATCTCATGAGTTTGACGTCCAAGTCAGCAGTTAACTTGATAGATTGGTCACTGTGAAGTATAAATTTCAATCGGTTATCCATTACTCGCTGAAGACTAGGAACATCTGTATTCCATAATAAGCGCCAAAAACAAAAAAAGCCCGAAGGCTTTTTCTAGACCAATGAAAGACTATTCAGCTTCAGCTTCGACTCGATCAAAATCATCTTCTTCATTGGGGGCTTTGGGTTCCCAAATGGACTTACCTAAAATGACTTTTTGAGATTTCATTTCCGTTAAACCTGGATATTCCATCCTGATGGCCCGAACGGCATCTTCAGGTGTAATAAAAATGGGAAACTCTCTGCTATATTCGTAAGCTTCTAATACTTTTCTAGGCCGCTCCATCACGCCCGCGAAAAGAAAAGGAATTCTAAAACGCCGGCGAAGTTGAAGAACTTCTGACAAGAAAACTTCACACACTTCTTTTTCGTCTTGAAGATCAAGAATCAAATAGGGAAGTTCTGTTTGCTTTATCCAGTTATGCAAGCACAACGCAAGCTCTACGCTTAAATCAAATGTATTTTTTTCCGCTGTTTTGATTACATTACAAACTACAGCGCCATCTATTTGCTCAGGAACCAACTGAAACATAGGTCTCTAGACTCCATTAAAGTGCCCCAAGCTCGGGGAACGAAAGTAACGACTCCTATCCATAGCTTTTTATAAAACCTAGGGCAACACCCAATTTACTTTTTACTAAACCTGCGGTTTCGTTCTATCCAGTCAATGACATACCTTCGCTTTAAATCTCTTAAAGACCTCGATGGCATCTCTTTGGAAAGTGTGTCGATGCGCGCACGAATTTCCCGATCGACATCAGATTTTTCTGTGCCCTCTAGATAAAATGCTTTGAGCTCTATCGGCACTATGCTTTCCCCAAGGAATCCTAAAAGACGCTCATCCTCTCCCTCAGAAAAAATACCGCATTTTATTAAAGATTGGCTTTCCGCAAGGTAAGTCAATCCGATATTCACCATAATACCAAATGGTTTTAGAGGCTTATGGGAAAGATAATCTTCTTCCCGCTGAATTTTAATCTGCCACTCAGTCCCATCCAGATCGAATACTTTTCGGTTAAGCAGAGTGGATTCCCAGCTTTTGGTATCTTGGTCGGCAGCCAAGTAAGACTTAACCAAGGCCTTTGTTGGCTGGCGATCCTCAGATGTGTTATAACCTTTTCTAATCATGCAGCACCTCAGGAGGTAATGGATCTTGAATAATTTTAACTCCACACACCTATTTTCGCTAATTCTTGTGATGCAGTCTAGCTGTAGCTACCGCCTAGCAAACTCGGAACTCAAAGCACCTCCTGGAGTTTCAACCATTTACGTCGAATCCATCTATGATACGGCCTCAAAATCTTTGCCCCACGATATCCTTTGGAATGAACTGCAACGCGCCGTGGGAGAAAGCGGCAAGCTGCGGCTTACTTCCCGCAGCCAGGCCGATGCTCATTTAAGAGCTCATTTAGTAAGCGCTTCCATCATCCAGGTAGATCCCCAAACTATCACGGCGGTGAAAGACCCCGTGTACCAGCCAGGCAGTGAACCTGCCGACTACCGCAACTTTAGAAGTTTGAATGTTGCATCTAAATTTGCTGGCAAAGAAGTCATGCAGATGAACATTGCAGTTGACCTCGTCAATACATCGAGTGGAAAAACAATCTTTAGCCGGATGTACCCCTTAAGTCGCACCTACTCCATCATCAATATTGCAGGCACACCGGGTGGACGCTTTCAAAGGGCAGATGAGGCCTTTGAAAGTAATTTCCAATATGCCTCTAAAGAGCTTTCCGGCCAAATTGTACGCGACATTATGAAACGCTAAGATTTGCATATGAGAAATACATTTCAAGTCATTATCTAAAAGTGGTGTTTGGCCTCTCCCATGCCTTGAGTGCCGCGCCGGCCATATTGGCAAGGGCCCTTTTTTCTCCCAGTAGAATGACATTCAGTTCCAGGCGCCAACTTGCTTCTTTCTCGCTTTTATCAAACTCTTTAATTCTTACAAGATTTAAGCCCCAACAATCTGACATCGACAAGTACTCTAAACCCAAGGTGGTTGAATATTTGAAATCAGGCTCGTTTTGAGTAACTTTTTTTGCATATTTCCAAACTGCATTGAGTTGCTTCATGACAAACGCTTGTGTTCCGACGCTTCGCGTCCTAGTGTCCAGGGCCGAAAAACGTCCGTTGCTGTCTACAATAGGTTTTTTTTCCAGTTCGTAGCCGAGCGAAATACTTGTATCAACAAAGGGACTGAGACTGAGTCCATAATTTGATTTCGATAGAAAATTTCGATAAAGATTCCAAGTGGAGACATGGGACAACCCGATCGAATAAATCCCCATCCCCGCCTCTGTCACAAGTTCAGACCAGGGTTCTGGCAAATCAGGCACGTTGATAGGCGACTGACCTTTATTTGTAATTTCAGCATTTGCTTTGCGAAGAGCTTCTACGGTAGCTCTCAACTCCTCTCTTTTTCTGGCTTTAACCCGGTCATAACTCACCCGATTGACCAGCGACATGTTAAAAGGTAGAGCCTGCTCACCATTCTTAGACTCCGCTTCGCTCCATCCATTTAAATCCGCTTTAGCCCTCTCCTCGATACTTTTTGCACGGGATGGCTGAAACTCTCGATCCCATGTCTTCGCAAAAAAGCTCCAAAAATTTATGGACTCAAAATTAATTTTTTCTTGTTTCGTTAAAACATCATCAGTTGGGATTAACAAATTAGCTGACTCCACGCCTAAATCCGATGCGAACCAAGTCCAACGATCCGTAGCTTTTACAGTTTGTCCTGTGTCTTTATCCACATAATCAAAGAGTTCCCCATAAATCCCCTCTCGCTCAGAAAAAGGCCTAATGGACAGACTGGTATTTAAAGTAAAATCATGCTTCCATATGCTATCACCAACCAACACCTGCCCCTTAACCGGAAGCCTGGATAAAATGCCAAATTTTGAAGTTTTAATCTGAGATGTTTTTTCGGGAAGATCTGGATGAACAAAGGAACGGCCCTCCAAATCTAAAAATAATGACGTCTGGAGTTCCTCTATCATATTTAAGGGAGCTATAGTATTTACCTGATAGACATCCCGCCGTCCTCCCCCTAACAAATCCGTCTTATCAACCAAATCCCTGGAATCTCTGTCGTATATTTGTCGGCTTTCGAGGGCGGCCGATGCAAAAATACCAGAGTTTCCAAGGCTGTAATAGCGGCTTCTATATTTTGCAGCTACAGGAGTTTGCTTGCCCGTCCAAAATCCTCCACCTAATTGATGGTCACTATAGCTTCCGAAAACACCAAAATAGAAGTTCTGTTGGTCTAAATTTAAGCGATAACGAGAGGTGGCAAAACTACGAAAAGGCACTCCAGCTATAGCCTCTGTAAATCCCTTGGAAACTTCCAAATCTTCTAGATAGCGATGGTCTGAAAAGATCTCGCCATTAGTCACAAAAGACAACCTCGGAGTTAAATAACGAGTTGCTCCCCAAACAGCTTTTCCTCGCCATTCATTTTCTGGTGTCACGAGAGAAGTACTCAATTCCTTTTCTAAGCATTCCTTTGCTTCGGCTAGGGAGGGGTAGATTGCACAAGCGCCTTTTTGACGCTGCCCTTCCCAATAGGAGGGATTGCTCAAACGCGCAAACTGCTCATCTTCACTGCCAGGTGCAATCACATCGTCAGCATTTTTTAAAATGGCTGCATTTAAACCTTGGCGATATAGAGCCCGTTCTTCTGTTCGAGCACCAGCCTCCTTCAACCAGATTCGATCCCGTATGCCCTCGCCTTCAAATTTAAATTTAAAGCTCTCAGAAAATCGATACTCGGACTCTACTCCTAACCTAAACCCACGCTTTTCTAATATTTCCGGACTAAAAGTCATATCGCTTTGCTCTGAAAAACGCATATATGCAGGTAGTCCAATCACAAATCCTGTGGAGCTTTGTGATGCGAAGGAAGGAACCAGAAAACCTGATTGAGGGGTGTTTTTCAGAGGAAGTCTTAAAAAGGGCGCATAAAGTATGGGAACATCACCGATTTTAATGACCGGATTATAAAAATCTAGATAACCTTGCATTTGTGCTTCGACATTCCCGGACTGAATGGACCAAGCCGGACTCTCCCCCTCTTCGCAACGACAGGGGCTCCAAGAAACAGCCTGGGAGGAATAATCGTTCCCCTGGCGCCTCGTTATGGTGGCGCCCGAAAGTCTAAAATATCCCACGGCCTCACCACCAGCAAGATTCTGCTCTTGTTTCGCTTTATCCCAAAGCTCCCTTCTGCGCAAAAAAACTTTTCTTTGACTAGGTGGTCTATTGATAATCCATGGATTCGGTTGAGCTGAAATCGAGTCTATTTGGGAAAGTATCTTTATATAAGCTTCTATCCGAAAGGTTTGCAACTTTTCCTCTGCGTCCAGTCGGCTGTAGTCGTCCATAAAACGGCGGCGTTCTAATTCTAAATCTCCCAATTTCTTAGCGCGAGCGGCCTCGAATTCTATTTCATTGAACGTTAAACCCAGCAAGTCATCGACAATTTTTCTTGTGTAATTGATTTCCTTAGCAACTAATACAGCCTTTTTAATCGTAATATTTTGAGATTCCATCTCAAATTCCAAATCTTCCCCAACAAAAACCTGGTCACCAGAAATTAAGATAGTATGCCCGCTCGCATAGATATGGCCAGTTTCACTATTGTGGGTGATTTTGTCGGCAGAAATTAAGGTGCCCGGCGCAATGGCAACGACATTTCCTTCAAATATTTTGATTTTTGAATCTTTTGTAAAAGACGTTGAATCTGCATCAAAATAGAATGTCTTTTTAAGGTTGTCTCCAAAAAGACTTGAACTCCATAGTATGAAAGTCAATGTCGTAAATATCTTTTGCACCAAAAAACTCCATAGCCGCCGCAACCGCTGTAAATGATCCGCCAATAATCGCTGATCCTCGGCCGCTTAGCCTAAAACTCCAACAGTTCCAAAGATCTTGGAAACTATCATACCATTCAATCTGACCTGGCCACAAAGAAGAAAGTTCTGATTTTGATTTAATAGACCGGGGAGAAGCTGTGCTAAAAAAAACCAGAGGCTCATGAAAGCTAGCAAACTCATCCAGAATGCCTGCGACATCTTTATCTCTTAGAACGGAAACAAAAACGGGAACTCGCTTTGCGCCGTAGCGTCGAACGAACTCAAACTTTAGTGCCTTGATGCCTGCAGGATTATGGGAAATATCACAAAACAAAGAAGACTCCTGAAAGAGTATCTCGGTAGTTCTCCCGGCCAAACTTGGAGGCAAAAAGCCCCCTAATGCCCCTTCCACTTTCGCCGGAATACCCATAGTTTTGAGCATCAACTCAGCTCCCTGCAGTCCAAGCCTAGCATTTGCAGAAAAGGTAAGACCTCGAGTCTCCACCCAGGCCGGAAGAGCTCGGTCCCTTGAAGCATAATGAATTTGAGCCTGCGTGCACTCAGCCAAATGCTCTATCCCATGAATGGAAAATCCTTCCCCTAAAAGTAGAGGGCGATGAGGGCGAGCGATTCCTAGTTTTTCCCTTGCAATATGCTCAATGGTCGGACCAAGCCACTCCAAATGATCTAAGTCTATGGATGTCACAATAGACACTAAAGGCGATAAGATATTCGTAGCATCCAGCCGCCCCCCAAGTCCTACCTCAATGATTAAAACATCACACCTCTGGGCCTCAAAATAGGAGAGAGCTAGAAGAGTGGTCGCTTCAAAGAAAGTCAGCTGATCCCAATTGAGCGCCTGCAATTTGGCTTCTATCGCATTATAGAGAGACATAAGCTCTTTCATCGTCGTCTGATGATCAGATACTGCGATGCGCTCTGCAAAAGACAAAAGATGTGGCGACGTATAAAGTCCAACCCTAAGGCCCCTGTTGCTTAAAGCAATCGAAGCGACAGCTGCAGTACTGCCTTTGCCGTTTGTACCCCCAACCAGCATCACCGGGATAGTAGAAGACGGACTCCCTAGAAACTCATAGGCAGCCACCATGCGATCCAGTCCCAGGGCGATATGGGATGGCTGTTTAGAGAAAATCTTTTCCAAAAAGGGTTGGTCTGTCAAAATTCAATCTTCTAAAAAAACGACTCAGCCGGAGCTCTAGTCAGGAGTGTTTATGAGTGATCATCCTAAGGATTTGGCTTATTTTTCCGCGCATGGAATCTCGATGTAAAATCAAATCCAACATCCCATGTTCCATGAGAAACTCAGACCGCTGAAATCCTTCAGGAAGCTCTTGCCCGATAGTCTGCCTAATCACGCGGGGCCCTGCAAAACCAATGAGTGCACCTGGCTCTGCAACATTAATGTCACCTAGCATGGCATAACTTGCGGCAACACCGCCAGTTGTGGGATGAGTCATCACCGAGATCATCGGCACACCTTTGTCTCTCATTAAGGACAGCGCCGCACAAGTCTTTGCCATCTGCATCAAAGAGACAATCCCTTCTTGCATTCTAGCACCACCTGAACTTGAAAAAACAACTGCGGGCTGATTCTTCGCTACAGCGCGAGCAAAAGCCCGTGAAATCTTTTCACCCACGACCGCTCCCATCGAGCCGCCCATAAATCTAAAATCCATGGCCGCCACTTGAACAGGGATTCCCTCTAAAAGCCCCTCACCAGAAATTAAAGCATCCTGGATCCCCAAATGATTCTGGGTAGCTTTCAATCTGTCCTTGTAAGGCTTTGTATCGCTAAAACTTAAAGGGTCTGTACTCACAAGATTAGCGTCCATCTCCACGAAGGAATCAGGATCTAAAAAGAATTTAATGCGTGTTAATGCTGCAATAGGATAGTGATATTCACAAAGAGTGCATACACACTGATTCGCCTCAAAATCTTTTCTGTAAATGACCCCTTTGCAGTTATTACACTTAAGCCAAAGACCATCTGGTGCGCCTAATTTCTGACTTTTATTGAGAGGTGCCTTTTGAATACTGTTCCAGGCCACTAAAGCCTCCTAAAATAAATGGCAATTCCTTGTAACATTTATCAAATGCACCGTTTTTAGTCAATCTTGTAAAATTCTTTTCCCAAAAAAATCAACAACTAAGCGAATTTTTTACTTGCGAAAAAAAAAGGGCCTGTTAGTATGACTTTTATCAAGCACAAAAATTAATATTCACTCAGTACTTTGTCTAGGTCAGATGAAGTAAGGAAATCCAAATTAGCTGCCACGGCTGGCGGCTTCGCATTTAAAACATGCGGATATCCACGAAAGGAGAATTGAGGATGGGTTGCATCAAGTGTCCGCACCATGTGCGCGAGGGGCAGTTTTCAGCAAAGACGCAAACTTTAGAATTTAAAGATCTTTGCGGACTTCTGATGAAAAGAACTCAGGATCCAGATGTCATCAAAATGAAGCCTCGAGGGAGAGGAAGACCAGCTCAAAACCAAGAGCGGCTGCCTAGACTACCTGAAGGCACGGCCACGGAATGCTCTAATTTTCCATTTGGCGAAAAATTCGACTATTTTTCATGCACTACTTACCGAGATACTTTTAAAACAAAAGGACTCAGAAACGGCGTCCAACCATCTTTAGACATGGCTGCTGTGGAGCACTTTACAGTAGGCGGCCTAACTGATATGGAACTCCTTTAGTCCCAACTCACTTCTTCTAAAGTGAGATTCCGTAGCTGATATTGACTTCTCTTTCAAATGGCTCCTTTTTAGGAAACATATAAAAATTGAAGTTATATTGAGCTAGGGCAAACATTTTAGGCCCTAATCTAACACCTAAGCCTGCACCTGCAAAAGGTTTGTAAGTTGGCTCAGGGTTGATATTCTTCAACAAAACATCTTCCTCATAAGCTTTAACTAGACGTTGAGTCGCAGCTACGCCCACGGTGGTTCTTACGATAAAAATCCAAAAACTTGGATTTATATCTAAGCCCACCTTGGCTTTATTTTGGGTTTCAAGAAGTTTGGTTTCTTTACCTGAAGTTCTAGTATCCAAATCCTTCTCAAAATCAATTTGGCCAAACTGATCCACGATTTGACTTTGAGTGGTTGTCGTTGTTTGTTTCGATTGGCCAACAGCGCCATAGAGGGAAAAGAACGAACCAAGCTTTATGCCAGCCTTCAAGCCCCCCTCTTTTCTCTCTGAAATCGTCTCCGATTCCGTCCCTTTCGCGCGATTGGGCTTGAGGGTTTTCGTGGAAGCAATGCTTACATACGGCTCAAATATAATCCGGGCATTTGCCAAGTGAGAAAAATTCAGTAGTACAAACAAAAGTAAAACTTTCGACAACAGCTTCATACAGCCTCCTAGGAATTTCTACCGATTCATCGGCAATCTAAGAGAGCTTCCTTAATAAAATAAAAAGGACCTCCAAAAAAGGTCCTTTTTACCTATGCAAAAATTACAAGAGAATACTAGGTTGTTTTAGGGACTTGAACTGAGTTGGAACGGTTTTGTCTAAATTTCTCCATAAGCACGATCGCCCAAGGAGCCACGAAGGTCGATGTCAAAGTCGCAGAGATAACTCCAAGCCCCATGGACATCGCAAAATTCCAGATGCTTCCCTTACAATACATTAGAATTCCTGTAAGCGAAACCAAGGTCACAATCGAAGTATTTATGGAACGCCCCAAAGTCTCATTTAAAGAAAGATTCACAAGCTCGAAAAATGACTTTCTGGAGTTTAAAGCAATGTTTTCCCGAATGCGGTCAAAAATTACAATCGCATCGTTTACTGAGTATCCCGCAATCGTCAAAAAACCGGCAACAGACGTCAAGTCAAAGGACATCCCAAAGTAAAAATAGAATCCCAATACAATTGCGCAGTCTACTACCATTTTGATGAGCAAACTTGGCCCGAAGCGCAAGTCAAACCGAAGCGCCAAATAAAGCATAATTCCGATGACTGCATAAAGTAATGAAATCACACCCTGACTTCTTAACTCGCTTCCAACCTGAGGTCCGATATAGTCAACCTGCTCGAACACAGGATTAGAATCAGCAAGCTTGGCCTCTAAATTCTTCTTTAAATCTAGAAAATTTGACGACGTCGAGGCTTGCCCAATAGCGGCTGCATCCGTAGACTTTCCAGTCTCATCTTTTTGCAGAGCTTTTTGTAGAGCATCTTGATACCGCAAAATGTAAACTTGCTTCCCACCTTCAAGGGCTTGTAAGGTCATATCTTCAATGCCGGCAGCTTCAGCAGCTTCGGATATTTGACGCGAATCCACGTCCTTGGAAAACTTAACGATAGCCTCTGTACCGCCAGAAAACTCGACGCCCCAATTCAAACCCTTTACAACTGCCCCGCCCATGGTTACCAATCCCAGCGCAACCAACAAGCTCGCTGCAACTCTACCTATACCAAGAAAATTAACTTTGTAAATAATTTCACCGGCATTCATTCCACCCGCCAACCAATTTTTAATGTCTTTTTCGGAGGTGAGGCGATTCAAAATGAATTCAAAAACTATTTTCGAAATATAAAGCGCGGTGAAAAGGGAAACAAGCAATCCAATGAGAAGCGTTACAGCGAATCCACGTATCGGGCCCGATGTCGCAGTCTCTAAAAGCACTACAGCCGCTATCATGGAGCAAATATTGGAGTCCATAATGGTCCAAAAAACCTTATTGAACCCATTTTCTAAAGCTTTTCTGCCGGATTTGCCTTCTCGCACTTCCTGCCTTATTCTTTCGTTAATCAGAACATTGGCATCCACCGCCATTCCCAAAGATAGAATAAATCCTGCGATACCCGGAAGAGATAGTGCAAAACCAAACAATGCCATTAGGGCCAGCATAAATAGGCCATTCAGAAGCAACGCCAAAGACGCAACCAATCCAGGGCGCCTGTAATAGACCAACATAAAGATGATCACACACATAAAGCCCATCAAGGCACCTTTGACACCACGATCAGCAAGCTCTGGACCGAGAGAGGCTCCCACTTGTCTTTGCTCTTGCACCGTAATATTTGCCGGCACTGAACCCGACTTTAAAATCATGGAAAGTTGATTCGCTTCTTCTACAACCTTTTCATAGCCTCCCGTATTGTTAAGAGAAATAGTGGCATTGCCTCCGGAAATTTTTGCCTCAATAACGGGCGCACTTTCAACGACATCGTCAAGAATAATCGCCATTCGCTTTTTGATGTTGGCTCCGGTTACATCCGCAAATCTCTTGCCACCTAGGCCTGTAAACTTCAAGGCGACATGTGGCAAATTGCCAAAGTCATTCCCTTGAGCAACAGTTGAATCCATAACATCATCACCGGTGATTTCTGTTGCACCATTTACCACATAGGACTTCCAAAGGTTAGACTTTCCACCAGCAATGGCCTGCCGTTGAAAAAGGAGCTCCTTTCCTTCAGGGACTTTGGGGCCGAGAAGAGCGATTAACGCGTCGCGATTTTCCCCACTGAACGAAATTTGGCCACCATTGTCTTCAACTTTAATTCCCTCAGGTAGAGGACCTCTGGAAAGCTCTGTAAACCCTGTAAACGCATCATCCACAATTTTGAACTTCAGCTGCGCAGTTCGGCCTAAAAGCTCTTTAGCTTTCTCCGGGTCTTTAAATCCTGGCAACTGGACCAATATAGATCCGTTTGCTCTTCGACTAATCAGCGGTTCCGCGACGCCCCATTTATCAACACGTGATCTTACGACCCTTTCAGCTTGTTCCATAGCAGACTGCTTGGTTCGCTTGACGTCTGCTTCGGTAAACCCGAAGTAAAGCTTGTTCTTCTCTGACCCTTTGCTTTCAACGCCAGGAAATTCTTTTTTAAAATCATCACGGAATTTATTTTTATCAGCATCTTCCTTAACTTCAACCGCGAGTTTTTGCTCGCCTTTAACAGCGTATGCAGTCACCACGGGCTGATTGCTATCAGTTGCCCATCTCGTAATATCAACCGCAATGTGGCCTAGCTTTCCTTCGACAGCGCTAACCGCATCGACTCCTAATACAAGTTGCACCCCACCTTGTATATCAAGACCAAGTTTCACATGACTCTGCGGTAGCCATTTAGGCATATTCGCTTGAAACTTCTCAGAATCATTTCTTGTCTCTTTAGGCATAGAAAAATAAATCACAGTGGGCGTCACCGTATAAACACCCAATAGCACGATGGCAATAACCCACAACAATTTCCATTTTACTGAATTCATAAAAGTAACCCCAGTAAGGTAAGTAAGAGAATAGACGTCCATAAGTCTAACTTACATATGCATGTCCGACGACGAAAAAATAGAAAAAAGCGATGAAATGGCAAAATAGAGGTTTTATCCACAGCATTGCTGGCTAATAATTGTTCAAACCAGGTTCCATTGAGAATCTCCCAAGCCTTCTGCGTAGCTTTAGCTAGAAAATGTCGCCAAAGGATTAGAAGGTCGCGAAATCTGCCTCGCGGTGCTCGTGCGGAAGTAAAGTTGACCCTTAAAAGATTCAAAGAGTCGTAAAGGGAAGACTTCTAAAGTGTTCAAATCTACAACAGTTTTCCCAGATGTTGTTTCTACAATTTTATAGTCTTTAAGCTCTACCATAGCCAAGTCATCGACACTGCCAAAGATTGTAGAATCTGAATACAAAAGCCTCTTAAGTACATAATAATCACCTTTATTAGAACTTAAATACAAGCCTGCATCCAAAATCAAGTGGCCTGCCATGCTCGCATGGGGTTCTAGAAGGTCCTTAGGCGCCCCGCTTGCAACCACCCGGCCGTTCTCAATCAAGATCATGTAGTCTGAAAATAGGAAGCCTTCTTCCAAATTGTGGGACACACAGACTACGGTGAGATGGAATTCCTTTTGAAGATTTCTTACGAGCAAATGAAGCTGTTTACGCAAAGAGGAATCAAGAGCAGAAAAGGGCTCATCTAGCAATAAAATCTGCCTGGAAAGCAAAAGACTCCTAGCTAAGCTGACTCTTGCCTGCTCACCGCCAGACAATTGACCTGGAAAAGCCTTCTCTTTTCCCCCAAGCTCAACTTTTAATAGCATTTGACTCACTTGCATCTTCTTCTGGGCTTCAGATACATCATGATGCAAAAGCGCCAACAAGAGATTTTGCTCGACAGAGATTTGAGGAAAAAGTGATGAATTTTGAAACACATAAGAAATAGGTCGCTTAGGAACAGGCAAGTGGCTAATCAATTGGCCTCCGAAATAGATTTCCCCTTTCTCCAAAGTAGAAAATCCAGCGATACCATCTAAAATAGTGGACTTTCC
>CAIMVM010000367.1 GCA_903844895.1 uncultured Pseudomonadota bacterium | reverse complement strand
TTCAGAAGGGTTAGAAAAGTCTGCCACTAAAGAGTCGGCCTTTAGGCCATCGGGACTTAAAGTCGTCAAAGCTTCCTTTATTTTCGCTTCATTTCGGGAAAAAATGGTGACATGGGCGCCTTCTTCCCGAAATACTTTGGCAACAGCAAAGCCAATCCCACCGCTGCCTCCGCACACCAATACTCTTTTGTCCTGCAATCCAAAATTCATTTTCACTCCTGAATTCGGGGCTATATAGGGCATCCCGAACATATGGGCAATGAGGCAAGCCGTGGGGCAACTAAAAGTGCTGCACTTGCTTTGCTTTAAGCTCTAGCACGAAGCTTTGACAAGAAGCTTTGACAAGAAGCTTTGACAAGAAGCTTTGGCACGAAGCATTGGCCTGTTTTAGTCCTCATAGGACTCTAGCGGCGGACACGTACACACTGGATTTCGATCCCCATAAGCACCATCAATCCGTGATGTAAACGGCCAGAATTTGGCTTCACGTATCCAAGGGGCCGGAAAGGCTGCTTCCTCTCGAGAATAGGCGTAATCCCAAGCCGATGCCGTGACCGCTCCCGCGGTGTGGGGGGCGTTTTTAAGGGGGTTTGACTCTTTGGTAAACCTGCCAGACGAAATGCCATCAATTTCTTTCCTAATCCCGATCATGGCGTCAATAAATCGATCTAACTGAATCTTGTTTTCAGACTCCGTAGGCTCAATCATAAGGGTTCCCGGAACCGGAAAGGAGACGGTTGGTGCATGAAATCCATAATCCATGAGTCTCTTTGCTACGTCTTCAACTTCAATGCCAGTTGTGGCTTTAAACTGTCGCAAATCCACAATGCACTCGTGAGCCACAAGGCCCGATTTCCCGCGATAAAGCACCGGAAAATAAGGATCAAGGCGACGAGCCATGTAATTTGCATTGAGTATAGCCACTTGAGTTGCCTTCTTTAAGCCCTCATCTCCCATCATGCGAATATACATCCATGATATAGGAAGTATCGATGCAGAGCCCCAAGGGGCGCTGGAAACGGGGCCTATGGCATCTTGTCCGCCCGTTTCGGCAAAGGTGTGCTGAGGAAGAAAGTCTTTAAGTCGAGATGTAACGGCAATCGGTCCCATACCTGGTCCGCCTCCGCCATGGGGAATGCAAAAGGTTTTATGCAAGTTCATGTGACAGACGTCCGGCCCAAATTCTCCGCCTTTGCAAAGTCCAAGTTGGGCATTTAGGTTCGCGCCATCCATATAAACAAGTCCGCCACCGTCATGGACGACCTTACAAATGTCCCTAATTTCTTCTTCAAAAACCCCGTGAGTAGAGGGGTAGGTCACCATGAGCGCCGCAAGATGGGAGCGATGTTCTTCGACTTTTGCTTTCAAATCCTGAAGGTCAACATTGCCATCCGCATCACACTTCGTGACCACAACTTTCATACCAGCAAGAGCCGCAGAGGCGGGGTTGGTGCCGTGCGCAGAAGAAGGGATTAAGCAAATATTTCGAAACGATTCGTTGCGGCTTTCATGGTATTTCATAATCACCAGAAGACCTGCATATTCCCCCTGAGCCCCAGAGTTTGGCTGCAGAGATACGGCATCGAAACCGGTAACTTTACAAAGCATATTTTCTAGGTCAGAAAGCATCTCCAAATAGCCTTCACTTTGATCCTTAGGAACCCCAGGATGCAAACTAGAAAACTCTGGCCAACTAACCGGATAAAGCTCGCTGGCCGCATTCAACTTCATGGTGCAAGATCCTAAAGGAATCATGGAGTGGGTGAGTGAGAGGTCTCTTGACTCTAGGCGTTTGATATATCTCAAAAGCTCTGTTTCAGAATGGTATTGATTAAAAACGGGGTGCGTTAAAACGGGATCCTGACGTAATAGATTCTTGTCTAGACTTGGCGCGCGAGACATAAAATCTTGGAGCTTTATCTTTTTGTCAAATAGAGAAAGAAGATCCTCTAGATCGCTTATCTGGGTGGACTCATCAAACGAAACCGCTAGCGTCTCATGGTCAACAAAACGCAAGTTAATCGATTGCCGCTTGGCTTCACTTTGAACCTCAAGCAGCCGTGACGGAGAAAGCCTCACCGAAACCGTATCAAAAAAATTGGAGTTTAAAATCTGATAACCAGCCGCTCGCATTGCAAACGCCCAAAGCTCGGTCGAAGCGTGAATTTTACTCGCAATCTGCTTCAATCCTTCTGGTCCGTGATAAACCGCATACATTGAGGCCATAGACGCCAAAAGCGCCTGAGCCGTACATATGTTGGAAGTTGCCTTCTCGCGGCGAATATGTTGTTCCCTTGTTTGAAGGGAAAGACGATAGGCCTTCTTTCCTTCGCGATTTAAAGAAACTCCGATAATTCTTCCTGGCATGCCACGCAAATATTCTTTTTTGGTGGCAAAATACGCTGCATGGGGCCCCCCAAAGCCAATAGGAACTCCAAAGTTTTGGGATGTACCTAAAGCAATGTCTGCTCCCATGGCACCAGGAGATTTAAGAATTACCAGAGACATAACATCACCAGCCATAGCCACTAAGGCGTCTTTGGAATGGGCTTTGTCAATAAAACCTGTCCAGTCCGAAACTTCCCCATGGGTCGCTGGATACTGAATCAATGCGCCGAAAATGGGGGATTCAAAAACAAATTTAGCTGGATCAGCTACGATTATGGATATCTTAAGGGCCTTGGCGCGAGTTTTTACAACTTCAATCGTTTGGGGATGGCACTGACTGTCTACTAAAAAAAATCGCGACTGGTCTTTGTTTTTTAGATTTGACATCATCACCATCGCTTCAGCCGCAGCAGTTCCCTCATCTAGCAAGGATGCATTTGCCACAGCAAGTCCCGTAAGATCACAAATCATCGTCTGGTAATTGAGAAGCGCCTCTAATCGACCTTGAGATATTTCCGCCTGATAGGGAGTATATTGAGTATACCAACCAGGATTCTCAAAAATATTTCGGGAAATTGGCGACGGTGTTATTACATTTCGATAACCACATCCAATCCAAGATTTAAATATCTTATTTTTTCTGGCCTTCTGGCGAAGCTCACTAAGTGCTTCAAATTCGGAAAGACCTTTGCCAAGCCCCATGGGAGAAAATTTCTGAATATTTTCCGGAATGGTTTTTCTTGCCAACGCCTCCAGACTTTCAATGCCTAAAACGTCCAGCATTTGCTTTTGCTCGTTGTCACTAGGTCCAATATGCCTATTAGAAAACGTCATTTTTGAGTCTAAAGATTCTTGTATATTTTGCATAAGCTTTCCTATTCTTCAGTCCTCGAAGATTAGGATACTTTGAGCCGTTTTTCCATGAAATCAATTCCATCGGGCGTAAAAAGACGGGATCATGAGGCGCTGCCTAAATGGTGGGCGGCTAGAGATTTGCTCTTAACTTCGAAAGGAGAAGTCAGGCCGCCACAAAGGGCCAGGCCGTCTTCACTGGCCGGCGGAGCGATATGGGCCGGCCAAGCCAAATGCCTTTCCTTGTCGAGAAAAAGGCCTTCTATGATTTTAAGATATCACGATGTTGAAGTGTAAAATGGAATTGGCTAGAAGCTTGCGCGGTAAGCGATTCAAATAAAGCCGAGGCCATCGCCACACTGCGATGGCGCCCCCCCGTGCAACCGATACCAATTCGGTAATAGGTGCGCCCATCTTCGAGAAAATGAGGCAAAATCCATTGATGCCATTCTTTAAGGCGAAGCAAAGTTTCTGAAAACCTCGGATCGCTTTCTAGCCAATTCTTCACATCTTTATCGGTTCCGGGCTTATGGGACAGATCTTTTACAAAAAATGGGTTCGGTAAAAAACGAACATCAAAAATCGCTTCTGCTGGCTCCAAGGCCCCATGTTTAAACCCGAAACTTTGAATAAGAACCAACAAGTTACGTTTTTCTGTGGTGTTAGAATATCTGACTTCTAAAAGCTTCGCCAAAACATAGGGCGACAAATCTGACGTGTCAAAAACGACATCGGCGGCCTCTTTTAGGGGACCCAAGTGCTCCGCCTCAAGGGCTATACATTCGGCTAAATCAAAGCTTTTTTTGCTCAATGGATGGGGGCGACGACTCGCCCCATAGCGATGAGTGATAACTTCAGAGGTTGCATCCAAAAAAACCAAATCAAACTCGAAAGCCTCCCTCAGTTTGGCTGTACTTCGTTCAATATCGGAGGCGGTCAAGGTCTTTCTTACATGAACCCCAAAAGCAAATCCTGGATAATCTTTATAATCACCATTTTGTAAGAGAGCAGCCGTTGCAAAAATAAGGTCGATAGGAAGATTATCAATGGCATAATACCCCCGATCTTCAAGATTCTTTACCGCGGTCGACAGCCCAGATCCCGATCGGCCCGCTATAACGATAAGGCGTTTCTTCATATTTCTATTTCATCCGTTTTCTTTGGCTTGATGGAAATATATTCAATTGTTCTCGGTACTTGGCGACAGTGCGGCGAGCCAGCAAAATGCCTTGTTTTTCTAAAAGCTCCACCAATTTTTGATCCGAGTGTGGGGACTTTGGTTCTTCTGAATCGATAATTTTCTTTATCATGGATTTTACCGCTTCGCTTGCAATGTCTCCGCCGTCCGTTTTGGAAACGGGAGAATTGAAAAACCATTTTAATTCAAAAATCCCGCGCGGGGTGTGAACATACTTATTTGTGGTAACACGACTTACTGTAGAC
This sequence comes from uncultured Pseudomonadota bacterium, assembly GCA_903844895.1. GTDB lineage: Bacteria > Bdellovibrionota_B > Oligoflexia > Oligoflexales > CAIMVM01 > CAIMVM01. The sequence continues at coordinate 29,165 of CAIMVM010000367.1, read as the reverse complement.
TCATGCATTTCAATATCATCAGCAATATCTCTAAGAATCATGGGCTTTAAAAACTGAACCCCAAAATCAAAAAAGTCTTTTTGCCTTTCCACTATTTTATTGGTGACCTTTAGAATCGTTTGTTGCCGCTGTTGTATTGATTTTATCAACCACTGGGCTGATTTGATCTTATCGGTCAAATACTCCTTGTCCGTACTTTTTAGCCTCGTTTCGCGCATATCCTTATAAAACTCGCTAATTTTTAGCCGAGGAAGGCCGTCTTCATTTAACGATACGACCCAATTTCCAGCAACTTTAAAGACATAGACATCAGGAATCATATATTGATCAGAAGTGGTACCAAATTGTCTTCCAGGAATAGGCTCGAGACCGACAATTTTAGCAACGGATTCAATAACTTGGTCTTCTGTGATTTTAAGCCCTTTAGCGATCCCTTGATAGTTATGTTTTTCAAGGTCTTTCATATGATGTTCGATTATTTTTTCAACAATGCCATTTTTTAGATGTAAAGCTCGCACCTGAATCAACAAACATTCTTTGAGATCTCTAGCCCCCACCCCCAAGGGGTCAAGCCGTTGAACCATGTCGAGCATGTCTTCAAAGTCCTCAATGGAGCACCCCGTGCGATCTGCGATATCTTCAGCAATGGCTGCAAAATATCCGCGTTCATCTATATTCCCTATGATTTCTAGTCCAAGCGCCAACTCTCGTTCATCTAAATCCAGAAATCTCAGCTGCTCCTCAAGATGCTCAGTCAAAGACTCTGGCCGACTTAAAACACTTTCAAAGCTATTCACGTCTTCATTTGAGTTCTTGTTGTTTTTCGTCGAACTTGCCTGCTGACCAAGTTCCTGCTGCCGAGCCAGGATCTCCCAATCCGCTTCTCCTACTTCAGAGCGATCAATGGGGTCGACTATGGAATTAGCCTCCCGCAGTTCTTCGCGCATTTGTTCTTCAGCAGTTATTTCTTCATAAGACTCTTCGCCCGTATTTTCAGAGGGAGACTCTTCCAAGGTGGGATTTTCTGAAAGCTGCTGCTCAACATAGTCTTGTAGTTCTAACCGAGACAGTTGCAAGAGTTTAATGGCCTGCTGCAACTGCGGGGTGATCATTAGATTTTGACCAAGTTTTTGAACTAACCTAATATCTGCCATTTTTAAATCCTAGAGTTTAAAATTTTCGCCGAGATAAATTTCGCGCACTAATGAATTTTCTGCTATTTCCTGAGGGGATCCATCAGCAATTATTTTTCCGCCTGATAGAACATAACTTCTGTGGCAACTCTCAAGAGTTTCACGGACGTTATGGTCGGTAATTAGAACTCCAAGTCCTTCTCTTGCGAGTTTTCCGATTATTTGAATGATCTCTTGTACCGTCACCGGATCTACCCCAGCAAAAGGCTCATCTAACAATAAAAAATCAGGATTGATAATCAAACTTCTAGCAATTTCAACTCTTCTTCGTTCTCCCCCAGATAGAGCAGATCCTTGACTTTTAGCAATGTGCTCGATTTGAAATTTCTTCAATAAAGAATCCAGAAGTTCTTCGTGTGTCTCCTTCTTAATGCCTGTTATTTCCATTATGGCAAGCAAATTGTCTTCGACCGACATTTTTTTAAAAACGGATGTGCTTTGTGGCAGATAGCTGATTCCTTTTTTTGCTCTCAAATGCATTGGAAGTTCTGTTATATCTTCATTTCCAAGAAAGACTCTTCCTGAATCAGGATACAAAAGACCCACGACCATATAAAAGCTCGTTGTCTTTCCTGCTCCATTCGGCCCCAATAGGCCGACAACTTCGCCCGAATGAATTTGAAAGGAAACGCCTTGCACAACCTTTCGTGATTTAAAGCTTCGGGTTAGGCCCTCTGCTCGAAGAACTGTGGGTCGATTATTCATTTTGCTCAAAAACTCCATCAACTTTTTGGGCCTTAATCAGTCCGGAAACAATATCGTATGTAAATATTGTACCATTAATCTTATCCGTCCCGCGGGTAATGGAAGCATTTCCTTTAAATGTTATAGTTTTAGCCAAAGCCATATAAGTGGCTGATTGGGATGTTGCCGTCATTTTCTTTCCTGATGCCTCATCCGTTCTTTGGAAATAGACATTTCCAGTGGCAACAATCATTTTAAGTGTGCCGAGGCGTATATCTTGATCGATCACCGCTTCATCTGACATCATGATAAGATCGCCTTGAGTAATCTTCACGCTGCCTTTTAAAATCAGGTGGCCCTGAAATCTATTACCCGACATGGAGTCCGACCGAAATAGAACGGGAGGGCTTTTCTTTAATTTCTTTCCCGTTGCTGCCTTAGACTTAGGGGCTTCGACGGAACCCTCTTGGGAAACGCCTTGAGGTTGACTCGTCGCCGGCGGCGAAACTTCTGGGGGGATGGGGGAGACTTGAGGATCATCTTGAAGGTCAGAAAATGCTTGCCCAGACAGTAAAGCTAAAAATACAAATAAGGTTTTCATGGAAATTTCTCCATTTGCCCACTCATAGGACCCATAAATTGGAAATCGCCCGTTTTTAAGTCAGCTTTAAAGCCATTTTCGGAAATAAGGCTGTCATTACGTTTTCTGGCTTCGGTTTTTTTTTCACTTGATAGCTGCTCTGTCCTATAGTCTGCATTTACATCTGAAGACTGCAATGTGGCGCCGTTTCTTTCAATTCTCACTTCACCTGGAAAGAAGGCCTCTAAAATCTGGGCACCACTTAAAACCTGTACTGAGTTGGTTGCCTGAAACTGAGCTATTGCACTTTCAGAATTCCATTTATCAAAGCTTCTTGAAGGCGAATGATCGACGACCTCCACGCCTTGAGTGAGCTGGATCATATTAGGTTCTACGACGGCAAAGCGGCCGGCATTTAAGGTTTCTCTGCCTGCGGGGGGAGTCCAGGTATCAAATTCTAATTTGGTGATGACAACTACTTGGTCATCTTGTGCGGCAGGCTTCCCTTTAGGGGTTTCTGTATAATTCCAAAAATAAAGGTAAACTCCAAGAACACCCAGTAAAAGCAATAAATATTTTACTTTAAGCCCCCGGCTCAAGGATTCAAATAATTTTTGCCTCAAGTAGATCATGCATTCTCACTATGCCTTCAAGTTTGCCGGCGTCACTCACAACTAATAAAGACGTTATTTTATTTTGATCCATATCATTAACTGCGTCTACTGATCGGGAGGAGGAAGAAATGGTCTTAGGTCTAGAGTTCATGAGGTCTTTAACTTCCTTAGTGAGTGCTTCAGCGCCATACTTCAATAGGGCTCGCCTTAAATCTCCGTCAGTTACAGTGCCTACAATATTCTTGTTGTGATCTAATACGGGAGCAATGCCAAAATTTTGACAGGTCACGGCTTTTAATGCTCCATGAAAATCATCGTTAGGCAATAAAAGACTAGCTAAATCAAATATCTTCATTTGATCCCTAACGTGAGACAGCCTTTTTCCTAATTTTCCACCTGGATGATAAGCAGCAAAATCATTGTCTGTAAATTTACGCTGCCGCATTACGGCAATTGCCAGGGCATCACCCAAACCCAGTGCCACTGTCGATGAGTTGGTGGGCGCTAAGCCTAGTCCGTCTGCCTCTTTATCAATAGAGCCATCTAAAACGGCATCACTTAAATCGGCAAGATTGGAACGGAGATTTCCTGTGATGGAGACCACAAAAACTCCTCTGCGCCGGGCGTACTTTGCCACCTCAATAAGTTCGATGGTTTCACCAGAATAGGCAATCGCTAATAATAGATCGCCCTTTTGAAGCACCCCAAGATCTCCATGCATCGCCTCACCTGGGTGAAGATAAAAGGCTGGAGTACCTGTTGAAGCCATAGTTGCTGCTAATTTTCTTGCGATGTGTCCGGACTTCCCCAGCCCAGACAACACTACTTTACCTTGGATGCTCAATATTTTTTCGACTGCGAGAGCAAAAGAATCAGAAATCACACTGGCCGCTTTTATGAGGGCTCCAGCTTCCGCATTTAAAACTTCCATTCCTATAAGCTTTGTATGTTCGCTAAACTCAGACATATATTAGCTCTCTTTAAGCTTTAGGGCGGTTTCGATAAATGACCGAAAAAGAGGGTGCGCTTCCATAGGTCTGCTTTTTAGTTCAGGATGAAACTGACATGCAATATACCAAGGATGATTGGTAAGCTCCATGATTTCCACTAAACTAAAATCTGGCGACTGACCAGAAACGACCATACCAGCATTTTCAAAAGCTTCGCGGTACTTATTATTAAATTCAAAACGATGTCTATGTCGTTCCGAGATCTCTTTTTTACCATAGGCTTTAAATGTTTTAGTACCTTCTTTTAGCACACACGGAAATCCACCAAGGCGCATGGTTCCGCCTTTTTTGCTAACAACCTTTTGATCTTCCATCATATGAACCACTAAATGCTCATTGTGTTCATCAAACTCCTGGCTATTTGCTCGTTTGAGGCCCAATGCATGCCTAGCAAACTCAATTGATGCGACCTGCATACCTAAACAAATACCGAAAAAGGGCTTGCCAGACTCTCTCAAATATCGAATCGCGGCTATTTTTCCTTCAATGCCCCGGTTGCCAAAACCGCCTGGTACAATAATGCCATCAAATTCGGCTAGCACGGACGCTACATTAGATTCATTAATATTTTCTGCATCAATAAATACAGAGGAAATTTTGGCGTTATTTGCAATTCCGGCATGAATCAAAGACTCATTGATTGATTTGTAGCTGTCGGCAACATCTATATATTTTCCGACAATGCCAATTTTGAGTGTTGATTTTGGATGATCCAGACGATCTACAATTTTTTTCCATTGGGAGAGATCTGGATTTCTAGTCCAAATATTCAAAAGCTCGACAATTTTATCATCTAAGCCCTGCTCATGTAAAACCATGGGAAGCTTATAGATGGAATCTGAGTCCGCTGACTCAAAAACACTGTCAGCTGCAACATTACAAAACAAAGCTATTTTTTTCTTCATCTCGTCAGGAACGGGTCGATCGCTCCGGCATACTAAAATGTCGGGTTGAATCCCAATTTGCCTCAACTCTCGAACAGAATGCTGTGTTGGCTTTGTCTTCAGCTCTCCAGCTGCCGCGATATAGGGAATGAGTGTAAGATGAATGTATACGACATTTTCTGGACCGAGATCATAACGAATTTGTCGAATCGTTTCTAAAAAAGGTAGTGACTCGATGTCACCAACGGTCCCACCAATTTCTACTATGGAAATATCTGCGCCTTCACTGGCTTTAAATATATTCTCTTTAATCTGATTGGTGATGTGGGGAACAACCTGAACCGTACCCCCTAGGTAGTCCCCGCGTCTTTCCTTGGAAAGAACCGCATCGTAAACTTGGCCCGTGGAAAAACTATTGAGTCTTGAAAGTCTCACAGATGTAAATCGCTCATAATGACCAATGTCTAAGTCAGTCTCAGCTCCGTCATCCGTAACAAATACCTCTCCATGCTGAAACGGAGACATGGTACCTGGATCTATATTGAGATAGGGGTCTGCCTTGGTAATGACGACCTTAAGACCCCTGGTCTCCAAAATGGCTCCCGCGCTGGCGGCCACAATTCCTTTTCCGAGAGAGGACACAACCCCGCCGGTTACAAAAATATATTTGGTATGATGTGATCTTGTACGTGACATTTTGAGCCGGTGTTTAAGGATTTATCCACGGGAAAAGAATCTAGCATGTTCGAGGCTGGTTTGACTACTTGAAGATTTTAGGTAGTAGCTGATAATTGATGTAAAATAGCTGGAGAGCCATTAGAAGGGGCCCTATTTTGATGAAGTTTTTCATAATATGCACACTTTTTTTCAATCTTTCAGGATGTTGGCTCTTTAATACTGGCCGTAATAAGGGCCCTAAAAACGCCGGAGGAAGGGCTCTCATCGACCCTTCAACAGCCATTCAATTGTCTAGAACGAATGGGCGCAGCCTTGGTGTCCTTATGGCCCATACCACTGCCGAGGCCTATTGTGAGATCGTGTTTTGGCCCCAAGTTTCTGGACAAACCCCGCCACGCGATGCCCGCAAGGTTTCTTGTGGAGAAAAACCGCATTTTAATCATCAGGTGGTGCTGCCTGGTCTAGATCCTGATGTGGTTTATTGGTATCAGGTTTCGTTTGGCGCCTCGCCTGGTAATTTTGGCGAGTCACGCCTCTTAAGAGAAGGGGGGAATGATTATACGAACTTTCCCACTACCGCTGAAAAATCAAACATGGTCCTTAGTAAGGTCAACAGCTCCCTGGGAACCCTTTCTGTAACAAGTCTTAAAGGGTATGGTGGAGGACTACCTAAAATCAATCCGGGCTGTTTTCCCAAAGCCGTAGATCTATTTTCGTTGCTCGGCAGCTCCACGCCCTCGAATATGGACTGGATTTCCATCGGTGGAAAAAAATCAGAAAATGCCGACCCAAGCCCCTTCATTTCCATGCGCATCCCCAGCTCCCTGGCTCTTCAAAAACCCACCAAGTTAGAATTTAGTTTAGATGGTGGCACCCAGGGAGTTGACCTGCCCAGAACCCCACTACTTTCTCGAGCCTCCATCATCTCCAATACCGAGCTTAGTTTTGGGCGCGTTCGCCTGGGGAGTGCCACGAATGTTGTTTTTCCCTTAGGTCCTAATTTAGAGGCGCGTTGGCAAGCTCAAAACATCGATACAGATGCCTATGTATTTTTTGATGCTCGTGTCCAAGGAGAGACTTTGGGTTTTACCTGTGTCTATGATGCTACAGCGGGAATGGGTATAATTTCGCGGGAAGAGTTGTCGAAACTGGCAAATAAACCAGTAATTATGCAGCTTAAATTAGTAAGTTTTAAAACCTTAAAGTCATCTAGCAATTTCCCCGTGGTTGTAAGTAGTGAAGATTTCCGTAGAAGGGCGGTCACCATTAAATGAGGATCATGACTTGCTGGATTTTTTGTATTTTTGCCTCTGTCTCCTTTGCTGGCAGTGTGGAAAAAATTGGGAAATCGGGGCCGATTGTCCTTATGGATTCCGAGTTGGAATGGCCAGTAGGTTCTCACGTTTGCTTTGTAAAAGAAGGCAAAAAGGTCGCCTGTGGGGTGGTTTCAAAAGTTAAAGGACTCAAAGCACTGGTCAAGGTAAAAAAGTCAGGTCTCTCTAAAATCGAGAAAGGCATGACCGCCAAATTGAGCAAATCTGCAAAAAATGCAGCGCCTGATCCATCCGGAGACATAGCAAAGGAAACTGCTGCGGAAAAATCAGCTCCCTCCGAAGAAGGCACAAATCCGGATAAAACAAAGAGAGTTTCGTTAAAGTCTCAGAAAAATAAGATTCGAGTGTATGCTGGCGCCTCCTACGCACCCATTACAGTATTTAAATCTAACAATCTCAAATATAACCCACCGAATCCAGCAGAGCCGGCTGCTCTCTGGGCAGAAGAATCTAAAGTTAGCTCAGGTGCGGCACTCCTTTTAGCAGGCATGTTTGGGCCGTTTCATGGGGGGCTTGGCTACAGTATTTCCGGAATGATTCCCAACAATAATGTCGATCTTGACTATAGCATCAGCGAGCCTACCAAGTATGTGTCTTTAACTTCCAAGCGGAGCTATTTTGGCCTTTTTGGTGATTATCTATTTACGATACAAAAAAGTCCTATCAAGATCTCTATGGGGGCAGGACTTGGCTACTCGTCAAATAACACACAATTTTCTGCCGTCCAGAAAAATGATGGCGCCGCAGATGCCAATGTCATTGTATCTGGCACGTCTTCGTTATCTGTGATTTCACTTCGAATACCAGCTCTTGTAATGATGGACTTAGGCCCTATAGGCGTTCAATTGGGAGCAACCCTTTCTCTGGGGTTGTCTGGAGCTGCTAAGACCTCAGCGACTGTGACAGACCCAAACTCTCCAGATTCCCTTGCAGGAGCCGCTGCATTTGAAAGCGCTTTTGGTCATAAGAAGAATACAGTTGGTTTTGAATTATTTGGTGGTGTCGGCGCTTCTTTTTAAAAATACCTTAATTCTAAACTAGACAAGTCGCCCTTTCGCGCAACTTTGTATCAGCATTTAGCACGTTCTGAATTCGCGAACTCACAAAAATTTTGCCTGGACTGAGTAATGCCTTTAGAAAGTCGTCCATTTGCGACGCGATTAGTCAAATGAATCACAAAGTCTTTCGATTCTGGTTCTATCCAAAATGCCGTTCCGGTAAACCCAAGATGGCCTATAGCTAGTCCGCTACAAAAATCGTAGGCAGAAAGACCAGACCCTTGCCTTAATCCTAATAGACCATCGTGAGTCAGATGGGAATTTTGGTGGGGCAGTTTTCTGACTAACGCATTGCGATGAAGAAAGGACAGGCCAAAGGATTCTTTAAAAAGCCAATTCAGATGCAGCTTTACATCTAAAAGACTGCCGAAGAGTCCTGCATGCCCCGTTTCTCCGCCAAGGTAAAAACAGTTCTCATCATGAACTTCTCCCTTCAACTCTCTTTGGCGCATAGGGCAATAGCCCGTTGAGGCGACTTCAGGTCGATCCAAGGGAGCATAGGAAAGCCTAGAACCTGATAGATCCGTCCAAGCGCGCAGTTGCTTCCCTAAACTCATCTTCGTTTCCACTTGCAAAATAAAACCTAAAAGCAAAAACCCAATATCGCTATAACAGAAAGTCTTGGGGCCTAAAGGTCTTTGGGCCACGCGATTTAAATGAAAGCCGAGTTTCGCAAGGGAGCTTCCCGTATCGACTCCGAGACATTCTGTATAAGTGTTCATCCAAGCGGGAAGACCTGAGGTATGGGACAGAATTTGGTCGTACGTTAATGACAAAAGAGCCGGCGAAAGCCTGCTTTTAAGTTCCAAGCTAGCCGACTCCGAAATTGGCCTCTCCAAAAGAATCCCTCTTTCGGCTGCAAATTGAAAGATTCTGGGAGCAGTAAAGAGACCTTTTGTAAGACTTGCCAAATCAAAGACCAAGGAGGGCTTGGTCTCGAATTCTAGACTTTTGCCCGTAGCCAAAAAGATTCCAGCAGAAGCCTCGCGGTAAATCTCAGGACGATCGTTTTCAACAAGAGTTTTTAATGTTACCACCACTGAATCCACAACCCCTAATGACCCATAACCGCCCAAGAACACTGACTTATATCGCTAATTTTCTGTTGCTTGCACGGGCTATCCCCAGGTTTATCAACAGTCGCTCTTACTCGTCTTCTTGATCTCCAGAACCTTCGCTAGCGCTGGCAGCATCTCCTTCGGCAAAAAGCTCTTCTGGAGGTATCATACTAAGAGCATTGACTTTTTCACCATCTGATACCCGCATCAGGATAACCCCTTGGGTATTACGGCCGACAACTCCGATTTCAGACACCTTACTTCGAATCAAAGTTCCGGCGGTGGTCACCATCATAATATGGTCCGTTTCCTTGACTTGAGCGATTCCGACTACAGGTCCATTTTTCTCGGTTACTTTGATCGTATAGATACCTTTTCCACCGCGAGACTGGGTCCTATATTCCTCAAGCTCCGTACGTTTTCCGTAGCCGTTTTCCGAGACAGAAAGAATAAACGTCCCAGGATCTTTGGACAATACATCAAGACCAATCACTCGATCAGCTTCAGAGAAGCGAATCCCCGTCACGCCTCTTGCCGATCGCCCCATATCTCTCACATCACTTGACGGGAATCGTATCGCTTTTCCCATACTTGTAGCGATTAAAATATCGTCATCTTCTTTAACAATTCTAACGCCCATCAATGCGTCATTTTCCTCTAATGTGAGTGCAATGATTCCGCTGGAACGAACATTAGAATAAGACATGAGCTCAGTCTTTTTTATGTAGCCTTCTCGGGTTACAAACGCCAAGGAAAGTCCTGCTTTAAACTCAGAAATAGGAAGAACCTGAACCACCCTTTCATTGGGCTGGAGTGGTACTAAATTCGCGAAATGTTTGCCCCTTGCACGCATGGGAGCCTCGGGAACTTCATAAACTTTTAAGTTATAAACCCGTCCTAAATTGGTGAAACAAAGAATATTTTGATGATTCGTCGTATGGAAAATAGATTCCACAAAATCTTCATCTTTTGTAAGCATTCCGGCTTTACCTTTGCCGCCGCGCTTTTGTGCCTGAATTTCCGTTAGTGGAGTTCGTTTCACATATCCGGTGTGTGACACAGTTACCGCAACGGGCAAGTCAGCTACTAGACTTTCCATAGTAAACTGATCTGCAGCACTTGCTAGAATTACGGTTCGGCGTTTATCCGCAAACTTTTCTCTTACCAGCTTTAGTTCATCTAAAATAATCGCTGTAACTCTAAGTGGCTTATCTAAAATATCTTTATAATCAGCAATTTCAATCATAACAGCATTATATTCAGCTACAATTTTTTCTCGCTCAAGACCCGTCAACCTGGCTAGTCTAAGATCTAAAATAGCCTTAGCTTGAATATCGGAAAAGTCAAATCTTGCAATCAATTGCTCGCCAGCAATTTTTGAATCACTGGAGGCTCGAATTATTTTTACTACTTCATCGACATTTTCCACCGCTACTTTTAAACCAAGTAAAATATGGGCGCGTTCTTCGGCCTTACCAAGTAAAAAGGCAGTTCGCCTGACGACAACTTCTCGTCGATGGTGATAAAACTCTTCTAAAACTTGTTTTAAATTAAGAAGTCTCGGTAGACCTTTAACTAAAGCTACCATATTCACACCAAAACTGGTTTGAAGTGGTGTCAATTTAAAGAGATGATTTAAAACAATTTCCGCTGATTCGCCGCGTTTGATATCAACTACTATGCGAATCTCTTCTTTGGCTGATTCATCGCGAATATCAGAAATGCCTTCGATCTTCTTTTCCTGAACCAATTCCGCGATTTTTTCAATAATTCTTGCTTTGTTTGCCTGGAATGGGATTTCCGTAAATATGATGTGGTCACGATTATTTGTCTGCTCAATCACAGCTTTAGAGCGCATCACAACAGAGCCGCGCCCTGTTAAATAGGCATCACGAATCCCAGACACCCCATGAATCTCAGCTGCCGTTGGGAAGTCTGGCCCATGAATCAATAACATTAACTCATCAATTGTAGTTTCAGGCTTGGCTATAATGGCTTCAAGCCCATCAATGATTTCTCCTAAATTATGTGGAGGAATATTGGTCGCCATACCAACCGCGATCCCGCTTGCACCATTAATAATGAGTTGCGGTACCATTGAGGGTAAAACTGTAGGCTCTTCTTCTTTATTGTCATAATTAGGTACGAAATCAACAGTACCACGGTCAAGGTCTGCGAGTAAAAACTCGGAGATTTCATGCATTCTAGATTCCGTATATCGCATCGCAGCCGCGGAATCACCATCTACAGACCCGAAGTTTCCTTGACCATCCACTAAAGGGTATCGCAAAGAAAAGGGCTGAGCCATACGAACTAGGGCATCATATACGGCAGAATCACCGTGTGGGTGATACTTACCAATAACGTCTCCGACGATACGTGCCGACTTCAAATAAGGCTTATTATGATAGTTTTTGAGATCATGCATGGCAAATAAAATTCTTCGATGCACGGGCTTAAGACCGTCTCGAACATCTGGTAGGGCACGGGATACAATTACACTCATCGAATAATTTAAAAACGATGTTTTAATTTCTTGCTCTATCTTAATAGGATGAATAAGTGCTAGCGTCATTTTGGGTTCCTACTAAATTAAATATCTAGGTTTCTTACACTAAGGGCATTTTCTTGAATAAACTCACGTCTAGGCTCTACGTCCTCACCCATAAGGGTTGAAAATAGACGATCTGCCTCAATCGCATCTTCGACTTCTACTCTTAAAAGATTGCGATGCTCGACGTTCATGGTTGTAGAATCAAGCTGGTCCGCATTCATTTCACCCAACCCTTTATAACGCTGAACATAGGCTCCCTTGCGACCTTCCCCAGAAATAAACTCTTCTAATTCAGATAAGGAAGAAATGGTTCCAGACTTATTTTGTCCTAACTCATCTTTTTTACCGGAATTGAAGGCGTACTTAAATGGAGCCTGGGCGACTTCTTTAATCTGAGCATTAATGCGTCGAAGTTCTACAATTTCACCACCTTCTAAACTCAGACCATCAATTATGGAAATTTTGGGAACATTATTGATTCGTGTCTCAAAAATAATTTTCCAAGAAGAGTGCTCTTTATCAAAGGCTATTTCTCCTGAAATGTGGAACATTTTTTGATACAAGCTGTGCAAATGCATCAAAATATTTTCAAGTAGTTCTTGTGCGCTATTTTCAGTTTTAAATAGCTCAGGTCCAATTTCGTGATGAGCTACTAGATATTCGACAATAGCTTTTTCTCTTCTTCGAGAAGCTCCTTCCATATATCTGCGAAACACGGATAGCTTGGAAAACAGATTTTTAACTTGAGATTTGTCGATGGGGTTGTTGTTAGCATCCATCAGCGTCAAGTCCTGCATACCGACTTCTGCTAGAAACTCTTCCAAGTCTAATTCATTCTTTAAATATCTTTCTGTATTTCCTTTTTTGTATTTAAACAGTGGCGGCTGAGCTATGTACAAATAGCCTCTTTCGATAATCTCCGGCATTTGTCGGAAAAAGAATGTCAATATCAAGGTTCGAATGTGAGCTCCGTCGACATCCGCATCTGTCATAAGAATGACTTTATGATACCTGATTTTATTGATATCAAATTCATCTTTGCCAATTCCGGTACCAAGGGCTTTGATTAGAAGTTTGATTTCCTGAGAAGAAAGCATTTTATCGAATCGTGCTTTCTCAACATTTAATATTTTACCCCTAAGTGGCAACACTGCCTGGGTTCTTCGATCTCGGCCTTGCTTAGCAGAGCCGCCGGCCGAGTCCCCTTCGACTACAAAGAGTTCACACTGGGCGGGATCTTTTTCTTGGCAATCCGCCATCTTTCCAGGAAGTCCAGCAAAATCCAAAGCCCCTTTACGGCGCGTAAGTTCTCTGGCTTTTTTCGCCGCGAGGCGTGCTCTGGCAGCATCTATGATTTTTTGTATAACCAATTTAACAACAGCGGGGTTTTCATTAAAATAATTTGTCAGTGCTTCAGAAACATGTTGATTGACAAGAGGCTGGACTTCCGCTGACCCTAATTTCGTCTTGGTTTGACCATGAAATTCTGGATTCTTTACTTTTACAGCAATGATTCCCGAAAGACCTTCGCGAATATCTTCACCAGTAATTCCTTCTTTGAAGTTTTTAAGCATTCCGGTGTTTTCAGCAAACTGATTGACGACGCGAGTGAGTGCTAAGCGCATCCCGGTGAGGTGGGTGCCGCCTTCAATTGTATTGATATTATTAACATAAGCATGAATATTTTCTTGGTAACTATCTGTCCATTGAAGGACACATTCCACTTGAGCCCAAATGGCGCCATTCTTTGATTCAGTTGCTTGTATATAAACCGGTTCAGAATGAAGAACGGTTCTTCCTTTATTTAAAAATTCGCAAAAGGACTTAAGTCCGCCTTCAAAGAAAAACTCTTCGGATTTATCCGTTCTTTCATCGGAAAGAATAATACGAATACCCTTATTCAAAAAAGAGAGTTCTCTTAAACGTTTACGAAGAACATCAAAATCAAATGTAACATCAGAGAAAATGGTATTATCTGGCTTAAATCGAGTGAAAGTTCCTTTATTTTCCGTATCACCGATGATTTGAACATCCCCTTGGGGAACTCCTATTTTATAGGATTGAGCATAGACTTTGCCATCGCGATAGACCTCGACGCGACACCACTCAGAAAGGGCATTTACAACTGAGGCACCTACACCATGAAGACCACCAGAAAAAGCAAAGGCCTTATCGTCCATTTTTCCGCCTGCATGAAGTACGGTCATCACCACTTCTAGGGCTGATTTTCCTTCGGACGCATGGGTAGCCACTGGGATGCCGCGGCCATCATCTTTTACAGAAAGTGATCCATCAATATGAATGACAATATCTATTTTTGAAGCGTGGCCATTCATGGCTTCATCGATAGAGTTATCAACAATTTCATAAACAAGATGATGGAGTCCGTCTAAAGTTGTAGAACCAATATACATTCCTGGACGTTTTCGAACGGCTTCAAGCCCTTCTAGGACGGTTATATTATCAGCTTCATACGAATTATTGGCTTGACCTTCGATGCTTAATGTCATTTTTTTTCCGTTACAAAGTAGAATTTGAACCCATTTTATATCATAAATAACAGTTTTTTAATTCTATTCTTAGTGAGTTTCTTTCATGGGAACCAAAACATGTTTAGACTTGCAGGCAATGGGCTCTACAGCCGGCGCAAGCATTACAGGTTGATCCGGCGTATTAAAGCAGATCAAAAGTTGAGCGCTGCCTGTAGAAGAAACAATATCATGCAAATATCTTCCATTTAGGGATAAATTGCAGCTTGGCCCATTATAATCATCAATTCCTAATGTTTCTTTACCCTCAGACTCTCCTGCAGTATGCGAGGCCAAAGTGAGCCTTTCAGGTTCAAAATTTAAATTGAGGGCCTTACTCTTGTCTGCAGCAAGAAGCACGCGTCTAGCCATAGACTGCAGACTGGCTCGCGGCAGACTTATAGTTTGAGCCGGCGCAGTGGGAATGACGCCCTGATAGTTCGGATAATTTACCTTAATGAGGCGATGGAATACAAAATATCCTGGAACCTCCGTAATAAATGTCTTTTGATCTTCCGATATAGACAAGCTGACAGTTTCAAAGCCTTCAGAACAAATTTTTTGGAGTTCTAAAAGAGCTCTTTTTGACAAGCAAAGCCCTGACTTTAAAAAATCTTCTGGAAGATTGTCGAGATTGACTTCGCAGTACGACAGTCTAAAGCCGTCCGTGCCTACGAGGCGCACTAATTGCGATGAAGGCTTGTGCAAATAACCTACACCCCCATAAGGGTGTGGGCTGTCGGTAGCTATGGTAAACAAAACTTGTTCAATCATATATTTGAAACGCTCAGCAGAAACGATTGCCGTTGACAGTTGAGTTGGTCGGTCAATTACTGGCCATGCCAAGTTCTTTATTTGGGGCAGCTTCATAGTAAAATGTGATTTTTCACCGGCAGTCACAATTACAGCACTTTCATTGGATTCCAAGGAAACATCGCCAACAGGAAGTTCTCTAACCACATCGGTGAGAAGCTTTCCTGGTAGAAAAACAATGCCTTGTCTTATGGTGTTGGAGTTAATTTCACAAATAATCGTTAGTATTTTATCGCTCGCGGTTAAAATGAGCCGATTGCCTTCCGTTTTCATTCCAACATGCCCGACATTTTTATCCGTCAAGGGTCCTTGCAAGCGAGCTACAGCCGTTTGGAAATCTTCTCGGTTTACAGTAACCAACATATTGATGTCTCCTGTTGAGTTTTGTTTTTTCCCTATTTAATTAAGGATTCATTATTTCTTTAATAGTAGTAGTAGTAGGGATTAAAATGTTCTGGGGATAAACATGTAAGTCGCTATTATAATTGCAGTTAACCATGAAACCCCTTGTGTGTACTCTGTTGGTTAATCGGGAATGAAATCTTGATAACTCACCTTTCATCCACAGCCCCTTTTTTAGTCATTTTTTTGTCCCAGCTTCAATCCCAATCTGTCCACTAGTTCTCAAGAGAGAATTAAACACGTTATCCACAGGACTTTCTAGGATGTTTCAAGCTTGTGACCTATTTATATTGCTCAAGATTGCGTTCAAGATTTTCAATTTGACTTCTTAAATCAGGGTCCGTTTTAAGATTGAGAGTGATCTTCTTTACAGCATGCATAACTGTTGTATGGTCTTTGCCACCAAATTTCTCTCCAATCTCAGGAAATGAAGAGCTTAAATGGTTGCGTGTCATATACATGGCAATTTGTCTTGGCATAGTCAGATTTTGATGACGGCGTTTGGATTTAAGATCCGGAATCTTAAGATTATAGTAATCGGCAACAATTTTCATAATTACTTCTGCCGTGAGTCTTTGTGTGTTGTCACCGACGATGGCGGAAAGGATATCTGCCGCCAATTCTTTCGAAATAATGCGACCCTCTATTCTTGAGTACCCCGCGATGCGATGTAGGGTGCCTTCAAGTTCCCTAACATTCTTTTTAACTTTGCTAGCAATAAACTCTGCAACATCCTGTGTTAGTTTGATGCCAATTTGTTCGGCTTTGTTATACAAAATGGCTACACGGTGCTCAAAATCAGGTGGTTGAATGTCAGCAATGAGACCCCATTGAAAACGAGTGCGAAGTCGCTCTTCAAGGTCCGGTATTTCATGGGGGAATTTATCTGAGGTAATGACAATTTGCCGCTTTTCACCATGGAGAGCATTGAAAGTATGAAAGAACTCTTCCTGAGTCGCCTGTTTATTGCCCGATAGAAATTGAATATCATCCACCAAAAGTGCATCACAATTTCTGTATTTTTGCCTCATTTCATGCATTTTATTATGTCTAAGGCAATAGATCATTTCATTCAAAAAGGTATCTGCAGTAGTAACAGTAACGACAGCATTGGGGTTCTTTTCTAGGATGCGATTGCCAATGGCATGCAAAAGGTGAGTCTTTCCAAGGCCTGGCTGACTATAAATAAACATAGGATTATAAGCTTGTCCGGGATTATCTGAAACGTTGAGGCTCGCGGCGAAGGCAAACTGATTCGAGGGACCTCTTACAAAAGAATCAAAGGTGTAATTTGGATTTAATCCTGACTTATTAGAGATACTTTTGTTATGGTTGGCTTTCGGAGTGTTTTCCATCGAGGTGGAAATCTGTTGATAAACTGAAGACAACTGTTCAACATTAAGGCGTATGTTTATATTCTGAAAGCCAAGTAGTACCTTTGCATCATTGATGAGAGGGAAGACCTCATCTAAAAAACGTTGATAAAAAACGCTATTTGGCACATGAGCAATGATCTCGTCTTGATCAACTACGGTAGTGATTTTAATAGGTTGCAATAGGGATTCAGCAACTTCAGAGTCCACCCGTTGTTTTATAAAGTCAGCGATTTGCTGCCAAGCTGTAAATAAGTCGGAGGTAGGGCGTGAAGGAGGCTTTTGATTTTGTTCGGGAAACCAGTTGTTCATACGGAATCTCGTTTATAGATAAAGGCCTCATAAAGAGACTTGGGTTTTGGAGTTTCAATTTGGTGGTGAAAGGTATCATATGGACTGCTGAGTGTCCATTTATTAGGGTGTAAGCTTTCAAATACGACTGAATGAAGAGGCAGATTGTGGCATTAGACCGAAACGTGCGCGGGTTCATGTATTTTTTAGCGGCACAAGTTCAAGCGGCAACGTTAATTATGGGTGGCTATTGGCTAGGTAAGGAGCTAGATATGAAGCATCCGTGGTCGCAAAGTTGGCTGATGGTCATTATGCCTCTATCTCTTCTTATTATTGCCCATACTTTCTACACAGTAATAAGATTCATGTTGAATAAGGAAAAGAAGTGAGTAGATCCCGCCAAAATACCCAGTTTGTTGCCGGCATTTTAGTTGGCGCTCTGATAGTTTATGGTGTTGAAGCCTATTTTAGTTCTAAACACGGTATTTGGTGGGGCCTTATAGGCGGCGGAGTCGTCTTTCAGTTTCTTTATATTTTGGGCAGTAGTTTTTTAAATAGAAGAAGCCAAGCGAGGTTCTTTTCCGGAATTAGGGGTATGGCTACGATTTTAGGGAAGCTCAGCTGGGAAATCTTCTATATTTCTGTGGGATTAAAATATGTATCCACTCCCTGGGGCTTGGCCATAGGCGGGTTAATTTCTTTGGGCTGGTTTTACTATTGTCTTCAGGAGCCCATGGAAAATCGATAAAATTTTCTATTAAAAGTAGATTTTTTGGTGTATTTATTTGGCGCGCTAATTTTTAAGGGTTTTGTAATGAAAAAAGTTCTATTTTCTTTACTAAGTATAGGGTTAGGTTTTACTTTTGCGGGTCACGCCCAAGCAGCTGGAATCCCCCATTTTATTAACTATTTTGAAATAACAGCCCACCAGTTGGGGATGGAGTCGGCCCTTTCTCCTGCGGTCGGAGCCCTTTTCGTAACTTTGATTTTAGCTATTTTAGGACTGTCTTTTCGGTCTTATGTAAATTCTTCCTTAGCTAATCCGGTTCCTTCGGATCGATTTGGTCTGGTTGTTTTTATTGAGTTGATTGCAGGATTTGTCACTGACTTAACAAAAGATTTGATAGGCACGAGCTACAAAACTTTTTTGCCATTGGTAGGAACCCTGTTTTTTTTCATTCTATTCAATAATCTTTTAGGCCTAGTTCCGGGATTTCCCCCCGCGACTGAAAGTATGAGCACAAACCTGGCGATGGGGGTGATTGTATTTTTTACCTACAACATTTTCGGAATTAAAGCCCAGGGCATAAAAAGTTATCTAGCCCATTTTGGTGGACCCGTTTGGTGGTTGTTTCCTGTAATGTTTGTAATTGAGCTTATTTCCCACAGCTTTAGACCTGTCTCTTTAAGCCTTCGTTTAATGGGCAATATCTTTGGTGATCACATGCTTGTCGGCGTATTCACGGGACTTACTTATGTGGTCGTTCCCTCTCTGCTTATGTTTTTTGGGCTACTTGTAGCCTTTGTTCAAAGTTTTATTTTTACTTTGCTGTCAGCAATTTATATTTCAATGGCGGTTTCGCACGATCATTAATCAGTGTGTTTAATTTATGAAGGAGTTTATCATGGAATCACAAGCCGGTTTAATTGCCATAGCAGCAGGTCTAGCTATTGGTCTAGGAGCTTTCGGTGCCGCTGGCGGCCAAGGACGCGCTGCAGCAGCTGCATTTGAAGGAATTGCGCGTAATCCATCTTCTAAGGACGATGTATTTACTCCCTTCCTTCTTGGTCTAGCATTTATGGAATTCCAAGCGATTCTTTCTTTTATTATCGCTATCATGCTCGTAGGCAAGTTCTAGAGTTTGGTCAACGAAAAGTAAATGAGAAGATTCCTCAACCGGTAAGGCGAAATCCATTTCGCTAAACCGGTTTTTTTGTGGGCAATATTTGTTTTTTGAGTTTTGAACAACTCCTCTGGCATTTCACCCCCCCCTCTGGTAAGCGCTTTATCATCATCTAGAAGCGCCCATTTACATTCCTTCACACATCCTAGGATGTTCTAACTTAGATCGACTTTTCCCCAGGAAAACCCGCGTTTTTTCAGCATTTCACAAGCGTTTAGATCTTAGGTTGCAATACTTTTTTGCTCTTTTGACATCTTCTTACCGCAAAGGCCGGCTGAAAAACCATGGATGTTTTTTTATAATATCAAATGGGAGAAACTGTTTCTTCGCTACGTCTCTATCCAGTTTTACCCCTTTTGGCACTCGCGTGATTACTTGTAGATATAGAAATAATGCCAAGTTTTCATAAGATTTCGACCCTTTCTTTCAGCCCCAGCCACGGATCTCCCCAGATTTATTACAAGTTGGCCGCCAAGGAGCAACGGCCGGGCTAAGGGTGCCCGATAATTGAGCAAACCGCGTTCATTCCTAAAATTTAGTGTTATTTGTACGGAAACAAAGATAAACATAAGAATTTGTGGAAAATTCGCAATAATTTGGCGTTATTTAAGTATAAATGCCGGTTTTTTTGCAAATTTGAGCTAAATTTTGAAAAATCATAGAAAAATTTCTTTTTTTGATAAAATATCTCGAAAATCTAGTGATTTTTTAAAAAATAACGCGATTTTTTGCAGATCCACCCATGGATTTCAAGATGAAACGTAATGGCAACCGTTCGGCGCCCTTATAGCGGGTATTTGTTACATTTCGTCTTTATTTTCTATATTTTGAGACAGAGACAGGTGAAAAAGCGTTTTATAAAAGGGCCACATCTTTTATCTATGTTCCACGTGGAACCTTCAGCGATCGAGATAGAATTTCTTGGTAGTATGTTTTTCACCTTCGAAATGGGTCAGCAAATCATTCGAGATTTTTTTGTGGGAAAGACGGCAGCCCATTAAAAAGAATTAATGTGGGAAGAGCGGGGCCATGTTCCACGTGGAACATGGACGTCGATAGACAGAAATTCGCCGTCGGCGAGCCGCCTATTCCTCTATTGGGAATTTTAAATGCTCCTTTAAAAGGTTTTTGACGGGCAAGGCCCATGTTCCACGTGGAACCATGAAATTGCCGTGACTTCACCCTGTCGGAAAGGGGTTTTCATTTCGCTTTCCAAGCAAGGAGGTCGTCAAAGTTCCACGTGGAACATGAACTCAGTTGCAATAATTGGCCTCATGGTATAAACAAGAGTACAAAATCATGCTTTTGAAAAGGGGTGGCCAAATGGCACAGATAATCGCCATATCAAACCAAAAGGGCGGGGTTGGAAAAACAACTACCGCAGTTAATCTGTCCGCGTCACTTGCGGCGGCAGAAAAAAAAGTTTTACTAGTAGATATGGACCCCCAATCGAACTCTTGCAGTGGATTAGGCATTTATCAACAAGATGTCAGCCATAGTATTTATAATGTTATGGTGGACGAAATCTCCATAAAAGAGATAATTCTAAAAACAGAGCTAAAATATCTGGATATAGCACCAGCCACCCAGGATCTTATCGGAGCCGAAGTCGAATTAGTATCAATGATCGGCCGCGAAATGAGGCTTCGAGACGCCCTGGCTGAAGTAGGAAAAGTATATGACTATATCATATTGGACTGTCCCCCAGCTTTAGGATTACTTACGATCAACGCATTGGCAGCATCTCACTCTGTACTTATCCCATTGCAGTGTGAATACTACGCCTTAGAAGGCTTAACCCAACTTATGAAGACTATCGGACTGATTCAACAGCGAATCAATCCGACCTTGGTTATAGAAGGCATACTATTGACCATGTATGATCGTCGCAATAAATTGAGCCGAGATGTAGAAAATGAGGCGAGAAAACACTTTGGCAATCAAGTTTTCGAAGTGGTTATACCAAGAAGCGTTAAGGTTTCTGAGGCTCCAAGTCATGGCAAGCCCGTTATTCTGTATGACATTTCAAGTAAAGGAGCACTTGCCTACATGGAATTAGCTAAGGCAGTGGTTGCAAAATATAAAAAGCTAGGCGTTCGATCAACTTCCAATGAGGTGTCCATCTAATGACTTCTATCGATAAAAGCAGAAAAGGCGGTTTAGGAAAAGGAATTGAGTCACTTTTTGGCGGTGGGGCCCCCCAGGCAAATGGGAATCTAGTTTCAAGCCCTGCGATGGGGCAGGCGGGAAATCCCACACTTGGAAATCAAGTAGTGGGAGCCATCATTGAACTGGATCCGGCGTCAATCATTACCAACCCCAATCAGCCACGAAAACATTTTAATAATCAGGAACTTGAAGACCTAGCAAACTCTATTCGCAAAGACGGGGTGCTACAGCCTGTTATAGTGTCTAGAAATGGCAACCAATACATACTTATAGCAGGCGAACGACGACTTCGAGCTTCTAAGCTTGCTGGCATGAAGAAAATTCCAGTGATTGTGAAAGAAATCAATCCGGAAGAGTATCT
Organism: uncultured Pseudomonadota bacterium; assembly: GCA_903844895.1. Taxonomy (GTDB): domain Bacteria; phylum Bdellovibrionota_B; class Oligoflexia; order Oligoflexales; family CAIMVM01; genus CAIMVM01. The sequence continues at coordinate 7,677 of CAIMVM010000367.1, read as the reverse complement.
GCGCATTGCATTGATCGAAAATATTCAGCGTTCCGACCTGAATGTTATTGAAGAGGCCGCAGCCTATGACGCTTTAATCAAAGAACATGGCTTAACCCAAGAAGCTTGTGCCCTAGCAGTAGGAAAGGAAAGGCCGACGATCACGAATATCTTGCGCCTTCTGAGCCTACCCCTTGAAGTACAGGATGACTTAATCAACAAGAAACTTACCATGGGACACGCGCGCGCTCTTCTAGGCCTAGAGTCCAAGGACAGAATCATGGCCGCAAGAAAGCTAGTTTTAGAGCGCGAGCTTAATGTTAGGCAAACAGAACAGCTATGCAAAACCTTCAAAAAAGGTGAAAAAGCCAAGGAAAATCAGAATGATACAAGAAAGTCCAACGATCTTCTTCACCTGGCTGAAAACCTGCGGGCCCATCTTAGGACCAAAGTCAGACTCACGGGAAATGGGACTCGGGGCACCATAGTGCTGTCTTATTTTTCATCAAACGAACTAGAGCGCATTATGGGTTTAGTAGGGTCAAAGTTGCGCTAAAAAGTCCTAGGGTAAAATGTTCAAGACTTACACAGGTTGGCTGTGCCTGATGCCTCTGGAATATTTTATCTTTAGTGCTTGTTAAAGTAAGTGTTTTTAGGTATTCATTCGCCCGAGTTTTAACTTGTTTTTTTTCCAGCAGGTGTACATATGGCTGAGTTAAGTCTAGTGCCAAACCCGACATTATTGGTGGTGCAAACAGGGATATTTATGACCAACGTTTGGTTGGTAAATACTCTTATTTTAAAGCCTTATCAAAAACTGAAGGCCGCTCGTGACCAAGACACGGTGGGCAATCAAGATGAGGCGCGTCGCACACTCAAAGAAGTAGCGGCGATTTCTGAAACCATAAAACAAAAGACAAGCGCAGCTCTTGAGCGGGCCCGCAGCACAATAAAGTCTGCGCGGGAGCAAGCCCAAAAACAGCAAAACCAAATTACAGCGACAGCTACTGAAGAGTCTCAGAGTTTTTTAGATAGTTTTAGGACGGATTTAAAAAGCAATTTGAGTTCAGAGCGCGCCAAGTCCAAGGAAATTCTTGGCCCCTTGTCCGATGAGATCTTTAAAAAACTGTTAAACTGAGGCTTCCCATATGGAAAACGAAAACAATCCTTCCACAGAACATGCGCCAGATCAGACAACCCCTGGCACAGAGACGCAAGGGTCAGATCAGACATCACACGCCACAGAAGCGCACGCAGCGCACGCATTTGATCCCATCATGGGACAATTTATTCCTACCTTTAATTTTTTAGTTTTTGCTTTGTTGGCCTACTTGTTTTTGAAAGGGCCCATCAAGAAAGCCATGACTGCAAAAAGACAATCTTATTTGGATTTGAAGGCGGAGGCTGAAAAATTAAAAAAAGAAGCCGAAGCCCAATTAGCTGAGGCTAAATTGCGAAATTCGGTCCTTGAAAAAGAAGTAGCGGACATTGTTGCCAAGGGCACCGAAGATGCGTTAAAGGAAAGCGAGCGCATTTTAAATGAAGCTCGCGCTCTAGCTGCCCACATCAATTTGGAAGCGAAGCGTATCGCAGCAACAGAACTAGCAGAGGCTAAAAGAGCGCTCGAAAAAGAAATCATTGGCTCCATCAAAAATGAGATCATCACCAAAGTGGCTTCAGAATTAAGTGGTGAGCGAGGCCAAAAATATAGCCAATCTTTAATTTCTAATATAACTCAAGCGTAAGGAATATCATGAATACTCAAGCGCTTTCTTCGCGATATGCTAAGGCCCTTATGACGGCCCTCGGCTCAGCTGAGGCTGCAGATCGAGGTTTAGCCGCTCTTCGGGAAATGACTGAAGTGTTTACAATGGCAGATGCTGGTAGAATTTTAAAGAGCCCAGTAATGCCCAAAGGGTTTAAGAAAGATCTTTTAGAGTATTGCTTAGATAAAGTGAAAGCAGACAAAACGATTTACAATTTCGTGGGTGTGCTACTTGAATCTGGTCGAATAGAGTTGATTCCAGCAATTACAGAACAACTCAAAGACCTTATACTTGCTTCAAAAAACATAGCTGAGGGAGAGGTGATTTCAGCGGTCCCATTGGACGATCTAACGATGAAGCAGATAACCGAAGCCGCACAGCAAAAGTTAAATATCAAGCTATTGCTAAATCAAAAAATAGATCCTGCTGTGTACGGAGGATTTAAAGTAAGGGTGGGCAATAAATTAATTGATATGAGTGTTCAAACAAAATTAGATAAATTAACTGCATTTGCAGTTCAGTGAGGCCAAAAAGACATGGAAAAAATCAAGATTGAAGAAGTTAGCAAGATCATAAGTGACCGCATCAAGACCTTCGGGACGAAGGTACAACTTGAAGAAACAGGATCTGTACTTTCTGTTGGCGACGGTATTGCCCGTGTATATGGGCTTGAAGGCGCGATGGCTGGTGAAATGGTTGAGTTTCAAAACGGCTCAAAAGGCGTCGTATTGAACCTCGAAGAAGACAACGTAGGTGTGGCCCTGTTTGGTACCGCTGATGGAGTAAGCGAAGGCGACTCTGTGCGCCGCTTAAAAACAATTAATTCCGTTCCTGTGGGCCGCGGTCTATTGGGCCGTGTTGTCGATGCCCTAGGCGTACCCCTTGATGGTCTGGGTCCTATTGAAGGTTCAGAAAAAGGCCAAGTAGAAGTTAAAGCCCCAGGTATTATTGCTCGTAAATCAGTTCATGAGCCGTTACAGACAGGCTTAAAATGTATCGACGCAATGACGCCAATTGGCCGAGGACAGCGTGAACTTATCATCGGCGATCGCCAAACCGGCAAGACGACCGTTGCTTTGGATACGATTATCAATCAAAAAGGTAAGGGCGTAATTTGTATCTATGTTGCGATCGGACAAAAGCAGTCCACCGTGGCTCAGATCGTCGACCGCCTCAAGAAAAATGGCGCCCTTGATTATACTATCATCGTATCTGCGCCAGCGACTGACCCAGCCCCCATGCAGTTTTTAGCACCCTATGCGGGTGTTGCTATGGCTGAGTGGTTCATGAAAAACAAAGAGCATGCGCTCATCGTTTATGATGACCTTTCTAAGCAAGCTGCAGCTTACCGCGAATTGTCTCTTCTTCTACGCAGACCCCCAGGACGCGAAGCTTATCCTGGCGACGTATTTTACATTCATAGCCGCCTTTTAGAGCGCGCCTGCAAACTGAACGATGATCTAGGCAATGGCTCCATAACCGCTCTTCCTATCATTGAAACTCAGGCTGGAGACATTTCCGCCTATGTACCAACAAACGTTATTTCCATTACTGACGGCCAAATTTTCTTAGAATCTGACTTATTTTTCTCAGGTGTTCGTCCTGCAATGAACGCTGGGCAGTCGGTATCTCGAGTGGGTGGCTCAGCACAAATTGCTGCTATGAAGTCCATTTCGGGAACTCTTCGGCTTGAGCTTGCTCAGTACAGAGAGCTAGCTGCTTTTTCCCAATTCGGCTCAGACCTTGATGAAGCGACTCAAAAGACTCTTCGTCGTGGAAAAGTATTAGTTGAGATTTTAAAGCAGCCTCAATATGCGCCTTTGGATGTGGCGCTTCAGGTTTCTATTCTTTATGCGGCAACTAAAGGCTTTTTAGATAAGTACGACGTGTCTCGCCTACGTGAGTTTGAAGTGGGACTATATGACTACTTGAAGTCTTCACACGCTGCGGTACTAGATTCCATTCGTGGGGGAGCAAAGCTCTCTGGCGATCTTGAAGAAAAACTTCGTCAGGCAGTTTCTGACTTCGATTTGAGGTTTGGTGCATAATGGCGAGTTTAAAGGACACCAAAAGACGCATTGTTTCTGTGAAAAATACCCAAAAAATCACAAAGGCAATGAAGCTTGTATCTGCGGCGAAGTTTGCGAGAGCAAATCAAGCCGTTGTAAGAGCGCGTCCCTATGCCCAGGCTTTCGAAAAGCTTGTGGCTAAAATCACGAAGTCAGAAAAAAAAGAAAGCCCCTTCCTAGACGTAAGACCAAAGAAGAAGGCTCTAGTTGTTGTGATTTCCACAGATCGTGGACTTTGTGGCGGCTTGAATTCGAATCTTTTGAAAAAAACAACGGCTTTTATTCGTGAAAACCAAAGCCAAGGAACGAGCGTTGAGCTCGCGCTTTGGGGAAAAAGAGCTCATTCCCTTGCAAGACTCGGAAATGTTTCGGTGTTGGAACGAAAAGAAAAAGTTTTAGAAAAAATAAATTTTCTAACTGTTAAAGAAATAGCTCAGACCTTTTGCGGGGCATTCGAAGCCAAAACCTATGATGCGATTTCGATCGTTTATCCTAAGTTTGTGAATGCCATGACTCAAACTCCGGTGTGCGAGACGCTTTTACCTATGCTTCCTCCGGCAGTAGATTCTACCGTAAAGGAGACAGACACTTTTATTTTTGAGCCTAGCGCAGAAGAGCTTTCTGAGGGACTCATAAAAGATCTCATCGCAACAAAAATTTATGGGTGTTTGTTGGAGGTTCTTGCTTCAGAACATGCGGCGCGAATGACAGCAATGGATAATGCTACCAATAACGCGAAAGACGTTATTAAAAAGCTAACCTTAGATTATAACCGGGCGCGGCAAGCCAATATTACAAAAGAACTGATTGAAATCACAAGCGGCGCACAGGCGCTCAACTAATAAAACGGAGACTTTCGTTATGGTAGGAACAGAAGGAAAAGTTGTACAAGTTATGGGGCCCGTCGTAGACGTAAGATTTCCCGAGGGAAAACTTCCAGCCGTTTACAACGCGCTAACTCTCAACAACCCATCTTTAGGCACAGCAGCAGACAACCTTGTACTAGAAGTGGCGCTGCACTTAGGTGACAACATGGTTCGTGCCATTGCCATGGATGCCACTGATGGACTAGCTCGCGGTGGAGCCGTTAAAGATACCGGCAACCAAATTATGATGCCCGTAGGTAAAGAGGTTTTAGGTCGTATTTTAAACGTCACAGGCGCCCCAGTAGACGAAGCGGGCCCTGTCAAGTACTCCAAGCATTATCCTATTCACAGAAAGCCACCAAGCTTTACGAGTCTTTCTGGAAAAATGGAAATTTTGGTTACAGGTATTAAGGTTATTGACCTTATGGCACCATATCTTAAAGGCGGAAAAATTGGTCTTTTCGGGGGAGCCGGCGTAGGTAAAACCGTAATTATTCAGGAACTCATTAATAATATTGCAAAGCAGCACGGTGGATTTTCGGTTTTTGCCGGGGTAGGTGAGAGAACTCGTGAGGGTAACGATCTCTATCATGAAATGAAAGAGGCTGGCGTTTTAGATAAAACAGCCTTGGTATTCGGTCAAATGAATGAGCCACCCGGTGCCCGTGCCCGTGTCGCTTTGTCGGCCCTAGCAGTCGCAGAATACTTCCGCGATGAGCAGAAACAAGACGTTCTTTTATTCGTTGATAATATCTTCCGATTTACCCAAGCGGGGTCTGAAGTTTCCGCGCTTCTAGGACGAATTCCTTCTGCTGTAGGCTATCAGCCAACCCTCGCTTCAGAAATGGGCGAACTTCAAGAGCGGATTACGACTACTAAAGATGGATCTATTACATCGATTCAAGCGGTTTATGTTCCTGCTGATGACTATACGGACCCGGCACCGGCAACCACGTTTGCTCACTTAGACGCATCTACCAACTTAGAAAGATCTATTGCTGCCTTGGGTATTTATCCAGCCGTAGATCCGCTCGCATCCAGTTCTAGAATCCTCGATCCATTTATCGTGGGCGAAGAGCACTATAAAACGGCGAGAAATGTGCAGGTAACTCTTCAGCGTTACAAAGATCTTCAGGATATTATTGCGATTTTGGGTATGGATGAACTTTCAGATGAAGATAAGTTAACGGTTTCTAGAGCTCGTAAAATTCAAAGATTCTTCTCTCAGCCCTTTCATGTTGCCGAGCAGTTTACAGGACAAAAAGGCTGTTTCGTAGAACTCAAGGACACTCTAAGAGGTTTTGTTGAGATTCTAGAAGGTAAACATGACGCTCTTCCTGAACAAGCTTTCTTGTATGTCGGGACCATTGAAGAGGCCGTCGAAAAGGCGAAGAAACTTAAATAGTTGGTGATTGTTTTTGGGTTAAAGTTTAAGGAGCATTCTGATGGATAACGTTTTAAACGTTAAAGTAATTTCACCTTCCGCCACTTTGTTTGAAGGAAGCGCAGAAGAGGTGAGCGTTCCTACTTCTAAGGGATACATCGGCGTGCGTTACAATCACAATGCCCTCGTGTCATCACTAGGGATTGGACAGTTAGAGATCAGGGGCCAAGACAAAAAAAGCTTTTTTGTGTCTGGCGGATATATCGAAGTGTATCAGAATTCGGTAACTCTCCTGGTCAGTGTGATTGAAGACATATCTAAAATTGACAGCCAAAGGGCTGAAAGCGCCGAAAAAAGGGCAGCTCAGAGGCTTGTATCAAGAACTGAGGAGGCCCTGGATATTTCACGGGCCCTTGCGGCCCTTGAGCGAGCGCGAGCGCGAAAGAAACTTGCGGAAATGAGTCAGCGTTAATAGAAAAGAACCGAGGAAGCTATCCTCGGTTTTTTTTCGCATCCATTCGATTTTGTTCCATCAGTAGGGTACTATGGTCTTTTAAGCGCCACGATTACATCCAAGGCAATGAAAGACAGGATATGACTTCTAAGGACATCTCCAAGACTCTGATTTGGGACGATCTAGGCCTGTCTTCGCCCCATAGCGGTATAGGCAGCTATGGCAGAAATCTAAGCGAGCATTTGGTGAATTTCGGCTGGACCCCTAAGCTTTTTAACGGACTCGAAATAGGGGAGGCGCTCCGTAGAGGAGGTCTTTCGGAAAATAAATTCCCTCTGCCGCAAATTCGACCCTATCTTCTTCCCCAGGGTAGCATTTTGCATGGGCTCTCCAATATAAATGGTCCTGTGATCAAACTTAGAAGAAGCATTCGCTCAGTCATCACCATTCATGACTTGATACCGGTTTTGACATCAGATTCCACTCGCTATGGAGTTCTATTTAAAGCGATTTATAAGCACGTGGCAAAGAGCGCAGACCGGGTGATTGCAGTTTCCCATTGGACCAAGGAAACACTTGTCCGAGAAGGTGTCTCAGAGGAGAAAATTCATGTGATTTCCAATGGCTATCCGCCCTGGAGCGCAAGTTCTGATTCCGTAAAGGAGCATTTGCTGTGCGTGGGGCGTTTCGAAATCTACAAACACCTCGAATTTTTTGCCAAAATATCAGAATACATGGGCCTAAAAGCTGTTCTCGTCACGGATGCTAGGGGCGCCCAGCTCATGTCGGGCATGTTTTCCAAGCTTTGTGAGAGCGGTCAATTGGTGATCAAGTCTTCGCTACAGCAAAGTGAACTGGCGGAGCTTTACCGCAAAGCTTTTGTGTTGGTGCACCCAAGCCAATATGAAGGCTTTTGCCTGCCAGCTGCGGAAGCCAATGCCCACGGAGTTCCGGTCGTTTTTCATAGGGGCTCTGGTATCGATGAAACCGTAGAGTTCGGCGAGGGGCGCGAAGGATATCACGTTGAGGAGTGGGCCCAAGCCGTAGAGAGATGTATTGACGCCCGGCCAAGCCAAGAGCTCACACAAAAAATCAAGCAGCGAACTTGGGCAAAAGCAGCCGAATCATTGGCTGAGGTGTATAATGACTTAAGAGGTGA
>CAIMVM010000366.1 GCA_903844895.1 uncultured Pseudomonadota bacterium | reverse complement strand
CGTCGTTTTAGCTGTAGATATTTTGACGTATCCGCTGAACTTCCGGTGCCATTAGTTGCAGAGGATCCAAGTATTAAGACCTATAGCAGCGCAACGTTTCTCATCCGTGTTCGAGGTGTACTTGCTTTCCCATGGCGCGGAAATTCTATGCCTGGAATTGTGTCATTAAATTAAGGAAGGATGGCAACGGGGGTTCAATCCAGAGAGCCGTGTTGAAAAATGTTTCGTTTTCCCAAGGAGGATACCATAAGCCTTCAAAGAATGAATGCTACTGGTGTTATTGGATTTGAACTTCTGTAGATCACCTAGCGGTATCCGCAATCACTTCATTCTCAGCATTAGGGATCATCGTGGGGCAGGCCAATTTCTGCGGCATCGGCGGGATTTTCTGAGCAAATAGAATATTCTGCCGAGCTCTCGGCTTTGCGCAAGTGAAGAAAGATTTACGTTAAGCCTAAGTTTTCCTATTTGCTTTGCGATCGAGCTCCGATACGGGCGCTTGCCGGTTTATCGGTGAGAAAATCAGGCGCGATATTCATGATGGTATTTCGCTTACAAGGGACTCATGGCACTCATTGAAACCACGAAGTTGAAAAGGCGCTTTGTTTTTCCCTACACAAGGAAAGGCCTTTGGTAACGTTGATGGATGTCTGACATTAAAAACGCACACTCAGGTATTTTTTTATCAGACAACTATCTGAACGTATTCCTGGTGTGGGCGCAAAGAATTGTTAATCGGTCAACGGCCACTTTGATTTTTTTAACAGCTATCAAGCTGTCAGCATTGTGAATCCTAAAGATACTTTTCGAGGAAAAAAAGAAACTACGAACCTAAAACTGTCTTGGTCAAGGCTTGATTGAATCGGCGACTTTTAGGCGCTGAAGCACTAAAGCAATATTTATGTCATGCGTAGTTGCTTTCTAATAGTGTTTTTTAAAACCTAAAGCCGACGCATTTGCGTAAGCCGCTCTTCCCTGATTGTCAGTGACCAATGTCACTTCGGTGACGGGGTTAATCCTCATAGTAGATAGTCCGCCTCCTATCCCAACATCTAGATTGAAGATGTATTTTTTGGCTATGATATCTGGAAGCGTGACATGTTGTTCGCGGTGTTGGTCAGAAATGTAGTCGTAGTAATAGTGCTTTCCTGTGAAAGCCCAAATTTTGGGAAGTTGTTTGTAGCGATACACCGTAACATGTTCTTGCTCTGGTTGGTAGTTTTCTGCATCTAAATTTCCAGGATTATTCAGCCAAGCTCCTGCGCCCACGGCCCAGGAAACCATTCTGAAGGGATCAGATGTTCCCATGTCAGGCTTTTCAAAAAAGAGATCGTCGTCTATCCACACCATAGCGTGGGCGGCGCCTAGGGAGTGGTTTGCTTGGGTGTCGATAAGAAAAAGATCGCCCAACTGCCGTCCCCGGGAGCGAGCTGCCGAAGGACTGTCAGGAAGAAAAGATTCTCGAGAAAGAACCTCCCGGCTTGTGTAAAATTTGGGACTCTTTAATGTTGCCTCAACAATCGGAGCTCCCACATGGCCTGTCATTGCTGATTGTGACTTCGGCTCGTATCCAAGGTCGCGAATCACTTCATAGGCGGCATCCAAACAGCTCATTCCAGTCTCAAATTCCTGTCGAGGGCCGGCTTTTCTAACCCAAAAGTCTTCTGGAGGAAGCTCATCTGGTGGAAAGGGCTTATAATCTTGGTTTAAGGTGCGGTGTAGGAGCGCTTGTATTTTTGGAGGTAGAAAGTCTACCAACTCATATGGTTGAGCTCTGTTTTGCTGCCATTTCACATAGCCTTGTCCTCCGTATCTTTGCATAAGTTTGTGGAAACTCTCTTCTGAGAGTCCGGGGAATTCAAATGACAGGCTATATGAATTGTTTGGAAGTCCATGCTCCAAGTTCGTATAGTTGATTCTATATGCCTGGTAAGTAATCTGATGGTCATCCGCATAGCGCAATTTCTCTGATGTGATACATTTATCAGCTGAGTTAGAGATCTTTACGCACCCGGTGGTTCTGGTCTCTCCTGCAATACGGGATATTTGGCCAGAAAATGGCACACAGGCTATTAGCAGCCCACAAAGTGGAGCATTTAAAAATACTGTATTTAATCTTTTTTTTGAATCCATAGATCCTCCAATGTATGAGGTTGATAATTCCATTCTTGCTTAAGGATTACATTCTATTTAAACCTTTGTCTGCGACTAATTTAAAACGAGATTTTGACTGCAGAGGCCAAGGGTCTCCAACGCTAGGAACTTTATGTAAGCTTGCATGCGCATCTTTGCATAAGGTTTCTTTTCAGAAATTTTGCGAACTAAAAAAACGTTTCTTCTAATTTTCAATAAGTTTTTGTTGTAAAATGGCCATGCTGACCATTCTAAGTGCGAACATTTCTATGTTAGTTTCATTTGGGGAGTTTGGATTAACTAAATGATCGGCAATGCCATTACATGCCTTTTTGCTAAAAAGACCCATTCGTTGCATAACATGGCTCTTCAAAGTATCGCACAAAAATTGATTGAGTCGGCTCTTGCTCCCTGTGGGCATTACGGGAGCAGAAAAAGGGTGCTTCTGTCGTCGGTAAATGCTTTCTGAGATAAAAGGCTTTGCAGCTTCTCTCAGGATATATTTATCTGTCAGTCCGCGAGATTTGAAATGTGTTGGTAAGGTTTTAACAAATTCTACAAGCTTATGATCTAAGAAGGGAACGCGTCCCTCGACTGAATGACTCATTTCCATGCCATCCCCATAGGCCCTTAAAAGTCGATTAATGAGAAATGATTTTGACCACAAATACATGGAAATATTTAGTGGGTCTCGACCGGCCATTTGGCTGTTGATTTCAAAAGATGATAAAAACATCTTGGCAAGGCTATCTTTCTTTTTTGCCACCAGGGAAAATTCATCAAATAGTCCCAACACACGTTCACTGGTGGAACTAATGGTTTTATAGATCATGGGGGTGAATCCAAGAAGAGTATCGAAATCCTTTTGTCCACTTGCGACAAAATCTCCCATGAGCCCACCTGAAAATAGCGCATTTGCTTTTGTAAGTTCTTCTTGAAAATCTTTAAGCTCCGCAGGGTCCTGTCCTTCACGATTATGAAGGTACACATCTTGGCGAAAGTGTGGGTATCCACCAAAAATTTCATCCGATCCTTCGCCAGTGAGCACTACACGGTCGCCATTTCGATGTACTTCCCGACTTAGCAAAAATTTAGCTATGGGTGCAGGGTTTTCAATGAGGCCTTCTGAACGATAGATGGCCTCAGAGAAATGTTCTGCCAGGTCATTGTCAGAGACACTGACAACTTGAAGGGGCAAATGGAACTGCTGCGCAGTCTCCCTGGCAAAAGCAAGTTCATCGTAATTTGCGTCCTGAAAGCTGACTGTATAGCATTTAGGAGCGTATGAACTCACCTGTTGAGCCATACCTGCTAGTACAGAAGAGTCGATTCCACCGCTCAAGTAAACTGAGACAGGAACATCGGCACCCAAACGCAATTTCACAGACTCTAGAAGGTGGGAGCGAACCGTGGAAACAGCATCTTGGAAGTCTATTTTTGAGGTTTCTCCTCGAAGGGGATAATTAAAATCCCAATACTTTTTTAGAGAAGAGTGGCTTTTGGAGAGGAGTAGGGTGTGGCCTGGGGGGAGCTGTTCTATACCGTCAAACAAGGTCCTGGAGTCGCATAGGCCATATGTAAAAGCAAGCATGGTTGCAGTAGATTCAAAACAAAGCGGGACCCCTAGGGACTTTAGAGCCTTTACTTCAGAGGCGAAATACCAAGTGTCTTGATGGTGAGCGAAATAAAGAGGTTTAATCCCAAACCGGTCTCGTCCGATAAACAAGACCTCTTGGCGAGCATCCCAAAGCACGAAGGAAAACTCTCCTCGCATATGGTGTACGCATTCAGCACCGTACTTTTCCCACAAGTGGAGAAGAATTTCGCTATCGGATTCTGTGCGGAAAACAGCCCCATCTGCTTGTAGCTCAGCGCGGATTCGTTTGTAATCGTAGAGCTCTCCATTGACGACTGCGATGCAGGTGGCATCTTGGTTTTTCAAGGGTTGGTGTCCATGGTGTAAATCGATAATAGATAACCGGGCATGTCCCAGACCGATTTGGCGCTTGGCGTCATGCCAGATATTTCGGCCATCGGGTCCACGATGGTACATAATATCCGCCGCATGTTTTAACTTGATAGGGTCCACTGAGGAGTGTTTTGGGGAAAATACCGCTAAGATTCCACACATGCTGTTTTTACCTTATTTCTGTGAAATGAGATTAAAATACAACGGCAAGTTCAATCATCTTCGCTTTCTTGGAATAAAGAGGATGCCGTTATTGGCAATGAGTCTACCAAAAATCGTCAAAAACGTCGCCTGAAATCACCCCAAAACGCTTCAATCAATCGTCGTTCAGAGCCGCACTAAGACGCTGATATTGTTCCTGTTTGTCGTTAAATTGTGCCAGCTCTTTAAAACGAGAGGAGTCTTTTTTTGTATAGGCCCAGGGCATAGCCGCCTGGGCCCATAGAAAGTTTTTGGTTTTGTTTTGCTTTCCACTACATGAAACTTATGCAAGTTTGCGCAGGCAAGCTTTCTGTCCATTTCCCACTTCATCGATGCTGGTTAGGTCCTTGGAAAAACTCCAAAGATCCAGAGCCTCATCTCCCTGGACTTAAATTAGGACCTAGCTGGCCCTATTTCTATTACATTCCTAAAGTTCAAAGCTGCAATTAAGTCTCTATCAACTACAATACCGCAGTCGCAGGTGTAAACTCTTTGTTTTAAAGAAAGATCTTTTTTATCCTGCCACATAAGGAGCACATTTTAGAGCTTGGAAAAAACCAGTTTGCCACGGCAAGAATGTTTCCCTACATCTGTGATTGGTATCCAAGTTGTCTTCTAAACTCGTAAAAACCTAAATCTGAAAGCGCCCTTGAAAGTTTGAGTTTTTTAGCATTCCAGAAACGTTTAGATCTTCGATTGCAATTTTTCTATACTGAGCAGTATAGGTAACTGGATATTTTGTGTATATTGTCCTTTCTTGTTGGCGATTTTAAGGTGAACTTTTAAACTTTTAAACTTTTGAACTTTTGACTTTTGTTTTTCTCTGGCTTGGGAGCCACTTTCTTTTTTGGAAAGCTTTCTCGATGCCCTTTTAAGGGCTCTTTGGTGTTTCGTTAGAGGTTTTGGGGGGAGAAAAGACACTCCGTCTCATGTATAAACTGATGGAGCCATCAGTAGCAAATCTTAGATTCAAAAAAAATGGTTTAAGATTTCATTAAAAGCTATTTGCTCTAGTTCGCAAGAAATTTTCTAGTCAACTTGAGCGGATTGCGTCGGTTGGGAACGCGTTGTTTTTGTACTATAGCGTGCAAAAATAGTTTTCTAACCAGCTGGTCTAGTTTTTTCTATGGCCATAGAGACGGTATAATTTGCCGAGTAGGCTTCCGTAGTTTTCAAGTTAGATTAGAGGTACAACAAGTCTCACTAAAGGGGTTGGAGGTAGCATGCGGTCATTTGTGTTTCTGACGTTGGTCGTGGGCTGCCAGTCTACAGGTGGAACTGACCGCAAAGTCGCTTCCATAGATGATCAAAGATGCAATAGCACAGGGTGCTTAGGAAATCCCAACTATCAGCCGAATCCAGGTACCTATCCCAACTACTCCGGAAATGGATACCAGAATTTGCCAACGCAAAGCTACCCGCAGAATAATGCTCACACCATGGTCGGAAAAGGGGGGACAAAGGGATATGGTGGCTATCCAGGCTATATACCTTATTATGGCTCCAATCAAATTGTAGGGAATTTCTGGATACCTGGTTACGGATTACCAGGGTCTGTCTCTCCAGACAACCATCCTTCGCAGTCAACTGTTTCCGTTTCTACCAAACAAGTAATGCCTTCCTCGCCGAACACTTATGTTGCGTCGTCTAAAGGGAGTCTTCCAACACCAAATCTTGAACCCCAACCGCAGCCGCTTCCGCCTACCTATGCGGCCTGTGCACCAGAGGTGATGGCGCGAAATCAGACGATAAGCGTTGGCGGCAGTCAGTTCAGCCAAACTGCAACGGCAAATTTTATGACCGGTGCCACGACGGTAATCTCTAAATTTACAAGTATGTATGTTGTGCTTTCTAACGGTAAAGGCTATAGCGTGAATAGCATAATGTCGCCAGTATTTCGCAATGGTGTCAGAACGTCTAATGTAACTCCTGTAAACTATGATTCCAATAATGTCGCCTATATGACTGTAGACGGTAGGAATATTCCTTGGGGTGTAGTCAATCAAACATCAGATGGTAAGGCAAGAATGGATCTCATAAATGGGACCTGTGTAGTGCAGTACGGAGCGTTTAATGGCGGTATACCGGTTTTAGTGCTTCCCTAGATTCATCTACGTGTGTCCACGGGGGTTTTTAGGCTTTAAGAAGGTTTGGTTTTAAGCGGAAATCTTTCATTAAAGATCTCTCAAATGGTTTCCTGGACTAGAGGCTATTGTATTTGGGCCTTTTGAATATATAACACCATCTCGCCTTGAGGCGTCAAGTTTGCGAGGCGTGGGTGGATCCCATAGTTTGCTTTGAAAGATTGTCAAATGTTGTAAGATTTTTGAGATTTCGTTTTTAAACTTAAGATAGTTTTATTGCGGACTGCAATCAGGATTTTTTAGTCGGCATTTTTTGGAATTATAAAGAAAAATATTGCTAACCGCCCGGGGACGATCTTGATCGCTTAGAAGTTTCTGGGGTGACAAATAGGTAGGTAGAGCTGAGGGAGGCGGATTGTAGCATCTCAAGTTGAACGGTGTAGAAAAATGACTTTGCCTACCACAGCGGACTTTCGCTCTTAAAGGTAAAGCTGTTCCTCGTTAGATGAGATCCAAAATCTTGCTTATGCAGGCAGCGAAATCAGAAGAGCGATAAGAGATGGCGCCATCTTTGTCTCGACAGAATTTTTCCAATGTCATATAATTATTTAAACTTAAAAGGTAGTAATTCTATTCATACCATAGTTTGTGGTTTAGGGAGCGTAGGATTTAGGGTATTAGGTTACCTTGAGAAGGTAAGCTCCACGTCCATTTCTATAGTAACCTTTAAAACGCACCCGGATTGGGACGAATATTTAAGCGGATCAAGATCCCAGGTTTTTTTTGGGGATGCGCGGCGTGAAGATCTTTTGGAGAAAGCCGGCATTCAGCAGGCTCAAGTAATAGTTATCGTTACGGACTCAGATTCTCACAACATTTCTATTGCTTTCGATGCGTTCAGATTGAATCCTGAAGTACGAATCGTCATGCGGCTTCAACACGATGACCTTGCTCAACATTTAAAAGATCAGCTGCCCCATTTAGAGACCTGGAATCCAACAGCACTTGCAACGCCGATGTTTGTGCGCGCGAGCTTAGGGAAGAGTATTCTTGGCGAAGCTCTTATTGACCAGTCTATCTATTTGCTGCAAGAGATTTCGCTGACTGATCTTTCTAAAGACGAAGTTTCTAAAGTCTTAGAAAGTCATTTCCTAGTTTGTGGTTATACGGCTGACGGCGCTGTAGTAACCGCTGACCAAGTTTTAGATGGCGGTGGTCAGGGTCTTTCGAAAGTTCTTGTCATAAAGGGCCCAGACAATTCTTCAATTAGAACATCCTTGATTCCTCAAGCATTTTCAGAGGGGATTTTGAATGGACATAAGAAAGTAATCACGGCGATTAAGAATGTCTATCAAAGTTTCACAGATATACCGGAACAGATTAAGGTGCTTTTTGGTTTCATAGTGATTATTTTCTTATCTAGCATTTATATCTTTCGGAAAAGTCTTTCTTTAGATGTGTTCGATTCTATATATTTTGTCTCGACTCTCATGACAACGACTGGTTTTGGGGATATTTCGCTTCAAAACGCAACGCCTTGGATAAAGATTTACGGATCTGTACTAATGTTTTTTTCGGTAGTTATGGTAGCCGGTCTCATTTCGTTTATAAATGATCGGATGATTTCCGTGCGTTTTAGAAATCTTGTGGGGCCTCAATTTAAAGACCAGAAGCCTCACATCATAGTCACGGGACTTGGAAAGCTTGGTTACAGTATCACTAGAGAATTGACGGCTCTAGGTGAAAATGTCATTGCTGTTTCTGATGGCGGAAAAGATGACTATTCAGAGGACCTTAGAAAGTTAGTGCCGATTGTTCAAGGTAGGGAATTAGATGGTGAGTCGTTGAAGAGAGCTCGTATTGGTAAGGCGAAGGGCGTCGTGGTCGCATCCCAAAATGAAATTAGAAATTTGACAGATGGTCTTTCGGCGAAAAAGGCTAATTCTAATGCTCGTGTGGTTGTGCGAACTCTGGATATTCAACTCGCAAAAAAAATGAATGCATCTCTTCCCATAGATCAAGTACTTAGTGATTCCGAAGTTTCCGCTACGAATTTCGTTGCATCTATTTTGGTTAAAGGAGCCTTGGTCGGATTGGATTGGCAAAATCATTTTGTCGTTCTAAGTTTAACTCCCCATGCTGGGGGGAAGGAATTTATCTGCAACCCTCAAGGGACTCCGCTTTATATTTCATTAACACAAATTAAGGAAAACTAGTCTCCAAAGCGACAGTTTTTTTCAGAATGAGGTCAGTTCCTTTTGTTTGAGAAATGCTGTGGTCTAAAGATCATCATTTTCAAACGACTCATAAAATGGCGAGGTTCCACCTTTAGGTGTCCTCTTTGGCTGTCGCTTCCAGCCACTTTTCTTCTAGCTCAGACAGATTTTGGAGGGTTTGTGCGATTTGATTTTGAAGTTCTATGCCGCGGCTGGAGTCGTCAGTATTAGCAAGGTCTAACTCTAACTTTTTTTGAGTCTCTTGTAGCTGCTCGATTTCAGATTCGATCTTTTTTAGATCTCGTTCCTTCTTTTGACGCTCTCGCTTTTCCGCTTGGCGTTGTTCGTGCTCTGCCTTTCCGTTGCTGTTTCCTGAATCCGCCTTCACCTTTACCGGTTCTTCAGTGGTTTGTAAAACATTGGGAAACCCTTGTATTACAGAAAGCCTTTCATAATCAGCTAAATTGCCCTCAAAAATTCGGCTTCTTCCATCGGCAAGCATGACGAAAATATGGGTAGCTACGGAATTGATAAAGTCTCGGTCGTGACTTACAAAAAGAGCGCTACCTTCATAGTCATCCAGGGCGGAACTCAACATAGATGCGGAAGACATATCAAGATGGTTTGTGGGTTCATCTAAAAGGAGAAAGTTACTTCTTTGGGTCAAGAGGCATGCCAGCCCTAAGCGAGATTTTTCACCACCTGATAGAACTTTTACTTTTTTCTGGGCATCGCTGCCGCGAAAGAGAAAAGATCCTAGAATACTCATGATTTGTTTTTGCCCCACATTAGCGTCCGACGATGCCATAATGTTTTCAAAAACCGATCTTTCGCTGTCAAAGATTTCAAGTTGATCTTGGGCAAAATAGGTAGGGAGTACATTGAAGCCAAATTCAAACGTCCCCCCTAGGGGTGGGATGCGGCCTGAAAGGGTTTTCAAAAGCGTTGATTTTCCAATGCCATTAGCTCCGATGATGGCGATTTTTTGACCCTTTTCAAGTTTGAAATGCACATTTTTAGAAAGGGGCAAGGTATAACCAATATCCAATGACTCGACCCGCAAAACCTCCCGGCCAGATCCGGCGGGCGGGGGGAACGAAAATCCAATGGAGGAGGTATCATCGTCTTGATTAAACTCATCTTCCATAGATTTCAAACGGTCAATCAACTTGGCTTTGGATCGTGCCTGAGCTGCCTTAGAAGCTTTGGCGCCAAATTTAGTGACAAACTCTTCAAGGGATGCCCGCCGCTTGCGTAGACCTTCCGCAGCTTTTGCATCTTGCTCTTGTTTTAACTCGCGTGATTCTAAAAAGAAGTCAAAGTTGCCGGCATAAGGAGTCAATGTTTTGTTTGCGAGATGGAGGGTAATCTCAGAAAGACGGTTTAAAAGTTCCCGGTCGTGGGAGACAAAAAGCAAAGTCCCTTTGAAGTTTAAAAGCCATTTTTCAACCCATATCAAACTTGGTAAGTCTAAGTGGTTGGTCGGTTCATCCAGGATTAAAAAATCAGGCTGATTGATAAAAATTTTAGCTAGCTCAAGACGCATGCGCCAGCCGCCTGAAAGGCTTTTAGGGTCCTTTTCAAGGGATTCGTGGCTGAATCCTAATCCCATGAGAACAGATTTGGCTTTAGACTCCAACCCCTCACCACCAGCTTGAATCCATAGGGTTTCGGCACCATCGAACCGTTTTTGAAGTTCAGGGGTCCACTCCTTTTCCAGGGCGGATAAGGCGCGGTCATAATCCTGTTTGAGGCGCTGCATGCGGCCACTGCCATTCATCGACTCTTCAACCACAGTAGTTTTTGGATTGGGGTTGGGCTCTTGCGGAAGAAAGCCAAGCTCTATAGTTTTAGGGTAAAGGATGTGTCCTTCATCACAGTCGAGTTGGCCGGTCATAAGGCTAAGTAATGTCGACTTTCCAGCCCCGTTTGATCCGACTAACGAGATGCGCTTTCCAGAAGGAAAATGATAATTAAGTCTCTGAAATAGCTCTCTTGTGCCAAAGGATTTCGATAGATCTTGAAGCTTAATCATGAGCCCTCACTTGAAAACAGTTGGGCATGTTAACTCCTTATAGAGTCGGCGTCTACCTCTAAACCGGCAGCATAAAGGGCTTTGCCTGTGATTTCAAATAGGTACGTACAGGACCACAAAAAAGTGCGGTTCCAGAGAATTTGTCTAAGTTTTGGAAAGGCCGATCACGTGAACATCTTTCGCTTTCAGGGACTGAATGGCGCTGGGAATGCTTTCGGTGATGGCTGCCATGATAGCTTCATGGATTCTTGTTTTGTAACGGGGGCGGGATGTGACCAGGGAAACCTCTCTTGCGGGCCAAGGTTTTGCAAAGGAGCTTAAGCCCTCTTCAGGCATGCCGAGAGTATTTAGATAGGGGATTAAAGTGGCTCCTTTGGTGGCTTTCACTAGCTCCAGGACGGTTGCCATGCCGCTGCTCTCCAGTTGAATATTTGAGTAAACTTGATCTGCCTGGTTGCTGCATATTTGAAGTACCTGCCCTCGAAAACAATGCCCTTCGCCCACTAGCCAGATTTGGTTTCCTTTCAAGTCCTCTTCTTTTAAAAATGTCTTATTCTTTAAGGGGCTGTCGGTGCTGGTAAATAACAGAAAGGGTTCGTAAAAAAGCGGGTTTTCAAAGATCCCAGGTTCCTTTAAAGGGGTAGCCAGGATACCACCATCTATTTCATCGCGACCAAGGGCTCTCACAATATCTGTGGTTTTCATCTCTAGGATTTGAAATTGGACCAGCGGGAGATGCTTGGAAATATACAAAACAATTTTTGGAATCAAACTAGGAGCCATGGTTGGAATAATTCCAAGGCGATAGGTGCCCTTGGGGCCTTCTTCGCTTTTAAGACTTCCCAGGGACTCCACTCGTTTCATAATCTCACGGGCCTCCCGAAGAAAGGCTTCTCCTTCTTCGGTCGGTAAAATGGGCTTCTTACTACGATCAAAGAGACTAAAGCCTAGTTCTCCTTCAAGCTTGAGGATCAATGTTGAAAGGCTAGGCTGAGATACGTGGCAGGCCTTAGCAGCTTGCCCAAAATGCCGCTCTCGATCTAAGGCTAAAGCGTATTCCAATTGAGTGAAGGATGGCATTAAATTGATAGGCCCCAAAATGGTTAGGAATGAGGAAAACTGTGGCGGTCAGAAAGAACTAGCAGTTCAGGGAAGGTCGAACAATAGAAAGCTGCCGTTTCCCTTTAAACTCAATTCTTTCTCACCCAAAATCATCAAGGCATCCCGGTCCTTTAAGTTTTGATGGGATACCTGAAGAGAACCTGAAATTACCTGTAAGTAGTAGCGTCGTATTGTCGATAAGGTAACATTTTTGGGGGCCTTAATGTCCGCAAAGTACATGGAGGCATCTGCACTGATGGAAATCGAATGGTTTTTGCCATCTTGCGAAGCCAAGAGAACAAAGTCTTCTATATCTCCGCCTATATTGCCCCCTGTGGGGCTTAAAGAGCCGTTTTGAAATTCCTTAAGCCACGAGTACTGGCGATATTTAGGGGCGAGTCCCTTTCTCTCGGGAGTGATCCAGATTTGAAAAAGTTCGCAGGGGACATCGCCCCTAGCGTATTCACTGTGAGTTATGCCTTGCCCAGCGGTCATAACTTGGATTTCACCTGCAGTGATTTCACCTTTCGATCCCGTAGAATCTTCGTGGGCAATGATGCCTTTGGTGACAAACGTGATAATTTCCATATCTCGATGGGAGTGAGGCGGAAAACCAGCGCCATTTTTAATAATATCATCGTTTATGACGCGGAGAGTGGAAAAGCCCATAAACTTCGGATCATAATAGTCCCCAAAAGAGAAACTATGCCAACTTTTAAGCCAACCAAAGTCGACGGCTCCCCGATCTTGCGCAAGTCTAGCAGTAATCATCTCGTCACCCCTATTCTATGAAATTCCTATCCAGCTTTCTCATCCCCAAAATCTTCTCATGAAGATGCCCCAAATACGGAAATTAGATTTTTTGCAGATCCTCTAAATTGATAAAGTAAGAATTAAAGGTCTCGCAGTTTTTAGTATTTACTAGTGCAGAAGGACGTCCAATAAGGACTTCTAATACTTTCTTGCCGCCAAGCTGAGAAGGAGTGTTTGAAATGGCAAATAAGTGGTGCCCTTTTGGTGCCGTTCCGCAAAGTGCATTGCCTGGAGCTCCTTTTTTAAGTCCTTTGATGGGGGCGCTTTCAGACTTTACTTTCCAGATTTGGTTCTGTGAAGGAAATGCCATTACGAAAGTCTTGACGGTCTCAAGGGCAGAGGTGGCTTCTTCAAGAGATTTGTAAGGCCGGTCAATGGGGGGCATCGCGCTTTTTAATGGGGGAGACATTTTGGTGAAGAGAGTACTTTTTTCTAAATCGCCTGGCACGACCCAAGTTCCAAGGGACATGACGTAGCGCAAATGTTTATATTCGTCGTCTGCTTTGTCATTGAGATTGACGTAGGAATCATGGCAGCCTTGACATTGGGCAGACTTAACAACCTTTGTTACAAAAGCTTGGTAAGCGCTATTCAATCTTGGGGACTCTTTAATGATATCACTGTACGCTTTAGAGAGATTCGGTATTTCTGGGGCAGGTAGCTTTACAAAGTCAGGGCTTGGTTTCGCAATTCGCAATATGGCATTGGATTTGTCATCTGCTAAGTAGATACTTCCGTCGCTGGCTTCCGTAATGGCAACTGGGGCGCCTTTGGTGCGAAACTTAGGGGCTTCGTACCAGCCGTGGATAATATAGTCAAATGTGCCGGTTGATGGGCTATCAGAAAAAAAGCGTTGTATAGATTCCGTTCCGCCGCCTAAATCGTCGTCGAGATAGCTTCCTTTCCCAGAAGGCGCTATTGGGTTCCCGGCATTTGTGGGAATGGCGATGAGTCTATGCCCTGGGCTGCGGTATCCATGAAGGGAAATCAGCAAATTGTCTTTCAGCTCAGGAAACAAATTTCCCTTGTAGCGCAAAATTCCTAGTGGCGCGCTGTGGGGCGGGAGCATCATAAAGGGGGGGTGATAGTTGGGGTTTTGAACGGGATCACAGGAAAAAGGGCCGTTTTTCCACTCGTCACTTGTACTATTATAGTCGTAACAATAGGGCCAACCGTAGTGTTTGGGGAGGATTTTTCCAGCAATCACATCACGAGAAATGAGATTTAGTTCTTCATTAGGCCTAAAGGATTCATTAAAGTCTCTCGAGTTTTCGATCTGTAAGAGATCTCCTGCTGGGGTAAATAGAAGGCCCATCGAGTTTCTTAAACCTTGAGCGACAAGTCTATACTTAGGGTCCCAGCCTTTGGCGACAGAACCTTTAAACGGATAGAGGCGTAACACAGACCCATGGTTTAACGGATCACTAGATCCTTTTCCAAATGACAAATCAGCTTCATTACAAATCTTACCTAGAAACCCTGAACAATGATCGGTGTAAGCGCCAATGTTTACGATGAGATCATTTGAGGAATTGAAGATAAAATTCTTAATGGGATGCATCGAATTTTTTTTACCGGCCCGATTCAACGGGGGAAGGTTGTCTAAAACGGTTTTAAGACTTGAGGGCGCGATGGGATTGGGACCTGAAAGGGCAGCAATGGGAAATGCTCGAATTCTAGAATCCTCACTAAAATAAATAAGTCCTTCTGGGCCAGCCATTAGTTGATGTACAACCGATAGATTTGTGAGTATGGGAACCAGCTGAACCTTTGAAAAATCGTTTCCAGGTTTCAGATACCAAATCTTTCCTGATGTTGAACTCCAGCCCGCAAAATCTGAAACCAAAAACTCCCCAGGTTTTCCAGGGATTTCTAGGAGAACGCGAGGCTGAAACAAAGGATCATTGAGTTGCTTTATCAGGCCGACGCAGTAACCCGTCTTAGTTTCAATTCTAAGCGCTGGAAATCCGCCACAAGACTTGTCGAGGGGGTTTGCTAAAAATGGCGTAGTTGCTGCTTTTGAGCTGTAGGG
>CAIMVM010000365.1 GCA_903844895.1 uncultured Pseudomonadota bacterium | reverse complement strand
TAAGCTTACTTGGAGACACCGTGATGGAAATCTACGGACTAAATCAGACATAAGCTCAATTTTCATTGAAAATCAGCAAAAAAGAACAAAAATGATTGAGCTTAATTCAAAAATGTCAGACATACCCCTGCTCAATGTGGGCTTGGAGACAAGCTATAGCAAAAGCGCAGTCACTTGGTTTAAATATCAAGCCTAATGTTCTAGTGGATAGTCGAGTGGAGAGTGTCAACCAAGTAGTCATGGAAGGTCTTGTTAAATCAAAACTGATTTTGTTGACAATTGCCCAGATTGACATCGAGCAAAGTAACTCCATGGTTGAAATGTTTTTTCATAGAATGAAACATTTGTACTTATACACGATCGTTCTTTCTAACTTTGAATCTTTGGTGAAAGGAGCTGATTTTTACCTTCATGAAAGTAACACCTGCATTCCCCACTCCGCCTTAAAAGGAGCAACTCCTGAAGAAGTTATCACTGGTAAGTGGACAGAAGACAGAATTACTGAGTTCAAAGAGAAAATAGTCGCTGCCATAAAGTTAAGACTGGAAACTAACCGAGCAGTTCACTGCACTCCCTGCCTAGCGTAGATCCTCCCATTCAGGAGGGGATGGTAGCCTCCTTAAAAATCTTACAATCTCCTTGCAACATACGGGAACTATTCAACTTCCAACTGCCTATGGCGCGAATATTCATTGGCATAAAATGCAGAGGTTTTGAAATGGCGCAGTGGGATGGGCGCCCGCAGTATATTAAATCTTATTGGATTTCTCTGGCCAATACCATTATCCTAATTCTAATGGGAAATTTCATGAAAATTCAGAATTGAGATCGGTTAATGCATGATTAGGCGTCTGATATTATTAGACAAAATTTCAAATGAGTCGTTTTTCTAATGGGGGCCTAGACAATCTGGAAAGTCCACCTTGTTGCATCATGTCTTCAAGGACTCGATTTGGATAGATTTTCTAAAGTCAGAAGAGTTCGTGAAGTACACGAATAATCCTGAGCGCCTCAGGGAAGAACTCATCGCAGAAAATCCCAAAAAAATAGTGGTCATCGACGAAATTCAAAAAGTGCCTCGACTGCTAGATGAGGCGCATTGGCTGATAGAGAATAAAAAGTTTACATTTGCTCTCTGTGGATCTAGCGCAAGAAAGTTAAAGAGAGGCCACGCAAATTTACTTGGAGGAAGGGCCATTCGTTTTGAACTTTTTGGCCTTTGCTCGAAAGAGCTAGGTTCAAAATTCGACCTCAATCATATGCTAAATTTCGGATATATGCCGAATCATTATCTCTCCTTAGATCCTCGACGACGAATTCGATCCTATATTTCCGATTATCTAAAAGAAGAGATTGCCGCACAAGGTCTGACCAGAAATATTCCTGCATTTTCTGATTTCTTGAGGGCTGCCGCGCTAGGAGACACAGATCAGGTTTCCTATTCCACGATTGCACGAGATTGCGGCGTCAACCCAGATACTGTAAAAAATTACTATCAAATTCTGACTGATACTATGCTCGGAAGCATGCTTCCATCATTTACTCGTCGAGAAAAAAGACGTATTTCAAAGTCTCCAAAGTTCTATTTGTTTGACGTAGGCATAGTCAATGCTTTGGCAAAACGAGGGAATATTTCATTAGGAAATGAAGTTTTTGGGAAAGCGTTTGAAAATTGGTTTTTTCATGAATTAAATTGCCATCGAAACTACTCAGAATTGTATTACTATTTAGCTTTTTGGCGACTAACTACTCAAGTCGAAGTGGATTTTATTTTAGGCGATATGGAAGTCGCCCTTGAAGTAAAAGGAACAGACCGCGTAAGAAAGGATCATCTAGAAGGTCTGCGTGCGATTATTGAAGATCACCCCAATATCAGAAGTCGGTTTCTAATTTGCTGTGAAGCCAAAAAAAGAGTTACTGATGATGGCATTGTAATTATAAATGCCATAGAATTCTTAGACATGTTGTGGGCTGGTCAAATTATTTCATGAGTTTACCCTCTAAAAGTAGGCGTCTTAAGAAAAGTGTGAGCTCTTGACTTACCTGGAGGAAGCCAGCAGATGTTTCGTCTGCCGACGACTCAGCCACTTCTTCATCCATTGTGGGAGCGACTGCTTTTGGTCCTAAGGCTTGTCAGAAAGTCACTAAGATCGGATCAGGGTTTGGTTACTGTGAGGAGATCCCCTTAGCCAAGGACCACAGATGTTTTTCAGTCAACGGTTTTTCTCTCCATGCCAATACTGCTACGAACACTTTGGCTCGAGATAGCCTTAGAAAATTTGTGGAATATATTTCACGTGGTCCCCTGTCTAATGAACGCCTAGAGCTCACTAAGTCAGGTCTTGTAAAACTTAAACCGAAAACCGCCTACAGTAATGGCACCTCACACCTTCTCTTCACACCTTCTCTTCACACCTTCTCTTCACACCTTCTCTTCACACCTTCTCTTCACACCTTCTCTTCACACCTTCTCTTCACACCTTCTCTTCACACCTTCTCTT
>CAIMVM010000364.1 GCA_903844895.1 uncultured Pseudomonadota bacterium | reverse complement strand
CTGCCAGTGAAGGATTAAACTCAAAGATACAAGCAGTCAAAGCTGCAGCTAGAGGCTTCAGAAACTTCGAAAATTATCGCATTGCTATACTTTTCCACTGTGGCGGGTTACAACTTCACCCACAGGAAACCCAGTAGAACCAAAAGACAAAGTAAAATGTAAAGTCCTTGGTAGGGCTGATATTTCTGTGCTGTTTTTGTGGAATCCTCTGAGAATTTAGAGATAAAGTAGCATTAGATGAATTGGCTATTGAGGCGGCTGAATGGCCCCTCCATTAAATTAAAAACTTATCGGAATAGTTTCTATTTTCTTTAGCGTTTCCAGACACATACGCCAGGCTTCGAAATCGCGATGCTGTTGCGTTCTCTGTTGGGGGGATACCAAGGTTTTGGCAAAATCAAAGGAATCAGCAACTTCAAAGACCAGGCGTCGGTAGAAAGCCAACTTGAAGCATGGAACTAAAAACTAGTTGCAGCTTGGCCTCGCTACGAAGAGATGGGGATCAAATCACACATCAAAACAGTCAAGCCCCGTTGCTACCTGTGATGGCGTCGTTGACAGGTGACTTATGACTTCTGTTTTAAGGCTAATGCCAGCTCAAGCTAACTGAATAAACGGAGGTCAATCTAAAATATATTACTTCAATTGTTAGCGATCACTCCCTCAGTATACTTTACAAGCTAAGAGACGACGTACTTCGAGAGTCACTAGTTTTGTAACTTAAATATCTGCCTTAGTGCCTCCCTCCAAGGTAGACAAGTTACTCCTAGAATGTTGAGAAGACGGTTATCTTGAGAAAGAATCATGGCTTCTGCAGGCCGATCCCAAGCATCAACAAATATACTTAAATCTTTTGCGTCACTAGTTTCAACTGAGGAGTATGACTTAATCTCGATGAGAATATCGGGGCCTCCCGGTCGTTCAAGAATCAAGTCAATCTCTTTGTCATCTTTAGTGCGCAAATAAGACAACTTATAATCCATTTCAGTATAGGAATTCAGGCGAATGAACTCAAGTATCACAAAATGCTCAAAGGCATTGCCATACTCAAATGTCTTTTGGGTCAGAGGAATACCAAAACCACCGCCTAAGGCACGTTTTACACCAGTGTCCAGGAGATAGAACTTGGGAGCGATTCGTTGTCGTTTTCGAATGGATCGATGAAAGGGAGGCAAGTAAAATCCAATTAAAGTGTCTGCCAAAATATCAAAATAAGTCTTAACAGTTTTCTCATCTACTCCAACTTCCGCCGCTATTTTTGAAAAATTAATTATCTTCCCGTTCATTTGGGCACAAATCTCTAGAAAGTCCTGAAATGGTTCGACTTTCCGTACAATCTGTTCCGCTATGATTTCTTCTTTAAGATAGGTTTTCACGTATGCTTTCAGAAATCTAGTGCAATCTAAATCAACTGAGTACTCCAAAAGCTTAGGCAATGTACCAAACTCTAGGGCACGCTGGAGATCAAATGTACTTCCAAGTTCGAAACTGGTTAGAGGAAACAAGTGAAATGTAAAGGCTCGGCCTGCCAACAGATTAGCACTACCTCGTTTTAACTTACGAGCGCTCGATCCGGATAGGATGAACTGTATATTTTTTTTCTTTTCAATCTCTAGATGGACCACATCGAGTAATTTTGGATTTTTCTGAACTTCATCAATTACTACAACGCGATAGGCTCCTGTAGCAAGACGCTCGCTCAGTTTGGACGGTTGACGCCTGAATTCATCGTGATGTTCATCATCCAAGAGATCAATCCATAGGACGTTTTCACATGTCGAAAAAAGCTCGCCAATCAAGGAGCTTTTTCCCGTTCCGCGAGCTCCAAAAAGAAGTAAGCTATGGGAAGTATTAAGATTTAACATGCGCTTGACCATACTCCGGAATTGTACGCCATTTCCGGAGTATGGTCAAGTAAAGATAGACTTAGATCCAGGGTAAAATCATTTTAATTGGCTCCCCTCAGGACTTTCATTAGGTATTCATTTGATAAAAGGCAGGACATTCGTTTCTTCTCAATGCTGGTTCGCACTTTCTAGGCTCGTAACCTTTGAGCATGTTGATTGTAAGATCTTAACAAATCAGAGTTCTCTTTAAATTGTGGCCCGCAAATAGCTTGCTCATAACCCCCCGCAAATAGCTCGGTGACACACAGTCAGTCCACAATTGGGGATTGTTTGCACGCTACAAAGCTACCGAGCTGTCATGGTCTTTGCCTGGAGATCTGTCAGACTCTGAGCTGGAGGTCTTGTTCGATCCCCCTTTTAGGCAAAAGACTAAGGCTGATCCCGACTGGCTGTATGTCCATGGGGAGCTTATAAAGTAATCCGTTACAAAAATGCTTCTTTGGATTGAGTACAAAGCGGATCATCCCCCTGGGTATCAGTATACCGAAAGCTTTGCCTTATATTAACTGCATGCCTAGTATTGGGGAGGTGAGCGGGATCTAATAAATTAAGGCTAGTTCGCTTTAAACAATAAGTTTCTTAATTTTATCTTCACCTATTTTTATGCAAAAATAGCAAGTGTCCTTAAATTCATTCAGCAGCTTATCCCTAAAGGTAAGTTGATATATGCGTTTTTGTTTTTCTCCACTTCCATTATTTTCGAAAAAACGGCTAAAGTTACTAAGCAAGTCTGTATTTGAAGGCAGGAGTTTTTTATGAAGACCATTGAGATTGTCCCCTGGACTGAAAAGTGGACCCAAGATTTTTTGTTACTAAAATCTCGTCTTAACTCCATTTTGTCAGGTTTGCCTGTTAGGATTGAACATGTAGGCAGTACTTCCATTCCATGCCTTGCAGCTAAGCCTATCATCGACCTT
The DNA here is from genome assembly GCA_903844895.1 of uncultured Pseudomonadota bacterium. Lineage (GTDB taxonomy): Bacteria > Bdellovibrionota_B > Oligoflexia > Oligoflexales > CAIMVM01 > CAIMVM01. The sequence goes on along the minus strand of CAIMVM010000364.1, from coordinate 1,055 downwards.
GATATAATGGTACCGACCGACACAATGCTTCACCATGTGATTCATAAGTTAAAATCAGCAGGGTTTGAGCACAGGGGGAATCTCGGCATCGTTGGACGGGAGGCGTTTTACGCGCCAGAAGGCTTTGGAGCCACAGCTCACATTTATGCTGGACTCTCAGAAATCGTCGCTTTCCGCAATCACCTTGCCGTTCGCGATGCCTTGCTCGCTTCGTCAGAGCTTCGTGAAGCCTATGGAAAGATGAAGGGGGAAATTGCCCGGGAGGTGACTGCCGATATGGCTGCATACTGCCGCAAGAAGACCGATTTTTTGGTCGGCATTTTGCAACGGAGTCAGCTCTTTTCTAAGACAGAGATTCTAAATATCGAAATCGCTAATCGCCATGACATTTTGATTCGTCCGATCGCTGAAGGCGATGAGGCAGGAGCGGCAAGTGTTCATATACACTCTTGGCGAGAAGCCTATTCTGGAATCATTGATCAAGCCCACCTTGATAGTCTACCTGCAAATTTCTCGCAACGGACGGAGCGCTGGCGTCAAATCATTAAGGACTCCTTTTTAGGTGACAGAAAGACTCTAGTTGCGGTGAGAGACGGTAATATTGTCGGCTTTGCTAGCGTCGGCTCCGCTCGCGACCAAGAGTTCACCGACTACGGTGAACTATGGTCCCTATATTTACTTCGCGCTTGCCAAGGCAAACAGATTGGTTACTTACTGTTGAGTGAGGCGATGAAATTTCTGTACCAGCACGGTTACCGCAAAGCCTATGCTTGGGTTTTAACCGAAAATCCTACCAAAGGTTTCTATGAGCGAACAGGCGCTGTAGATAGCGCCATCGAAAAGACAGATGAAATCGGCGGCAAATTCCATCAAGAAAGAGCAATGGTTTGGAATACACTTGATGCCTTTCTTTAACGTTGAGCGGAACATGGGTTGGCTTAGCACGATGACGACTTAATGAAGGCCACCACTATTATTTGTTAGAAGGCCATTGCAAAGAGTCTATTCAAAAGATAAGCGCGTCAGCTTCGAAAAAAAAATGAATGATTTGGAGT
>CAIMVM010000363.1 GCA_903844895.1 uncultured Pseudomonadota bacterium | reverse complement strand
TTATCTAGAGTGTGGGATTCCAGCCTACGGGTGTTTAAGACTCGTGTGCAAGAGCTGTCAAAAAGAGCAGGTAGTTGCCTTTAGTTGCAAGAAAAGAGGCTTCTGTCCTTCCTGTTGTGCCAAACGCCAAGTAGAAGCTGCCACCCACCTGGTAGATCACGTACTCCCCATGGCTCCTTACCGCCAATTCGTAGTAACGTTTCCCATCCCGATGCGTTACTGGCTCCATTCTAATAAAGAACTATTTTCTAAAGTCTACAGACTCATCATCAAAGAGATTCACAGCTACTACAAAACCAAAGCTCTTGCCGCTGGCATTAAGAACCCAAAGTCAGGCGCCATAAGCTTTACCCAGCTTGCAGGCTCTGCTTTAAACTTAAACCCGCACCTACATATTCTGTTTTGCGATGGCGTGTTTTCAGGGATCAGTCAAAACGGTGCTGAAACCTTCCGCTTTCGAAATCTAGAAGCCATTACCGACAAAGAAGTCGAAAAACTCCTTCTCGAAATCAGCAGTAAAGTTCTTAAACTTTTCAAAAAACATGGCTACTTAGACCACTAAGGGGAGATGGTAAACCATCCCCTTAGTGATAGTCTCTTTAGAGACCACAAAACCCTCGCCATGGCCACTTCTTCATCCATTGTAGGAACGATAGTCTTTGGTCCTAATGCCGGTCAGAAAGTGACAAGGATCGGATCAGGTTTTGGTTACTATGAAGAGATCCCCTTAGCCAAGGGTCATAGGTGTTTTTCTATCAACGGCTTTTCTCTCCATGCTAATACCTCGAACAGCACCTTGGCTCGAGATAGCCTTAGAAAGCTTGTGGAATATATCTCCCGCGGTCCGTTGTCTAATGAACGCCTGGAGATCACAGAGTCAGGGCAAGTAAAACTTAAACTCAAGACAGCCTATAGTGATGGAACCTCACCTTCTCTTCACTCCAGGAGAGTTTATAGAGAAACTAAGTGCCATCATACCTCCCCCCAAATCCCACTTAGTCAAATGGAGTGGGGTCTTTGCCCCTAATTCACCTTGTCGCAGTAAGATGGTTCTAAAACCAGAGGAAAAGAAGGGCAGGCCCGTCAAAAGTGGTTGTGCAGACGAGAGCCCCGTCAAAAACTCTAGTTGGGGCAAAATGCTGGCTAAAGTCTTCCAAGTCGATGTGACTCAATGTCAGCATTGTAAGGGAGAGATGTCTATTGTAGCCGCCACATCAAACCCAGTGAAGTAGCCCGTTACCTCAAGCATTTAGGTATAGAGCATGAACCCCCAGCTAGAGCTCCGCCCCGGTATCAAGCGGAGTCTTTTCAGTTTGGCTCCTCAGACGACCTCTACGAATGCATGTCTACCATAGATGACTGACGTCTATGGTTAAGGCGGAGCTTTGCTTAACACCTAAGATATGCTGGCCTTAACAAAGAAAAGCTTTCTAGAAAATTTGAAAAACAAGCAACTGCGGCATTCTTACGTTTCAAAACGCAGCAAAATGCTGCAAATAAAGCGAGATGCTGCAAATTGAAATAGGGCCGGAGTGAGACGGAATATATCAAAAACGGGGTTGATTTTCCTGTTATGTGAAATGGCAAGAAGAAAAAAAATCCTTGGTATGTCTCTAACAAGAGACGAAAATAGTGCTTTTAATCAATTGCGCTAATCATTTTTCGGGGAGCCACTGATCTTCTTCTGTTGGACAACCTGTTATTCGGGGTCATAGTCGTAACTACGCCTCAAGTCGCTTATTCGTTCTCTCAAAAGGCTCCCGCCTCACACTACTCAACGCGCTGCCACTCAAGGTGGC
>CAIMVM010000362.1 GCA_903844895.1 uncultured Pseudomonadota bacterium | reverse complement strand
GATGTTGCAAAATTTACAGCCATGACGCTGGCTGATTTAAACACGCTTCATGCGGGCGCTATTATTGGACTGGGCATTACAGAAGCGCAGCTCAATAAATGGCTGGATAAGAGCCTTAAACCCCCTCGCGATTGAGAATTAGACTCTGCTAATATCATTATACGGCTTGCTGGGATCAGAGTTCATTTGGCAGCCAATTCTCATTATTTGTGGTTTATGTTTGTCATGATGTGTCGACGTTTTAGTATTCTGTCGACAAGTCCTTGACCATGGGAAATCTCGCCTCAAGAAAATCAGACAGCTAAAGCTTCTAAATGGAACTGTTGTAAACTTAGAAATTCGCCAAAAAGCTCGCATCATTCAAGAATCCAAAGAATCCAAAGAATTCAAAGAATTCAAAGAATTCAAAGAATTCAATGAATCCAAAGCGCCTAAAATGGAATCTCCCTAAAAGACGGTTTATGACTATAGCATTTTTTTTGAAGATTTTAGGAAACTAATCTATAGAACGCTTAGTCACTCTATAGTTGCATTAAGCAAACAATAGTTTGAATTCGCATTCTAGAATTGGTCTAATTAGCTTATAGAGTATCTGTATAGTTTTGAGCGAAAGGAATGAGGTGCACATGAGGCCGATAGCCAAGAAGCAAGGATTTTTGCAAGCCCCAAAGACACACAGTTTGTCGCTCTTCTCATCTCCGAACATCTCGTTAACGTCGAGATTTTAAAGGCTCGTATTGAAGAAACGCCCATTGACGAGAATCTAAAGAAACGGATTCTGCGATGGATTCAAAAGGAATCACAGCAGTGATTCAAATTTCCTGATAACCATGGGCGCAATTTTATCTGTCTTCTTCATCCGTTTTGGGAAGGACTGCCTTTGGTCCTAATGCCGGTCAGAAAGTCACAATTCCACTCAACAAGCGCAACAGGTGTTTTTCAACCCCATAAATTATATGTCGTGGCGCTTAACTGTCTGGAATTAAAAATTCACAAGTAGTTGTCCTCTGATGACTAACAGGCCTTATCCAACTAAAAAACCAAAAATCCACAACGGAAGTACTCGGGGATCTTCGGACAAATCTGACTCATCTTTCACGATAAAGGACTGACTTTCGCCCCTAATTTGCTCTTTACTCTTATTTGGGCCACCAATCTCAAATCCCAGTGTGCCGACCGAAAAATCTGCTTGTCGCGAGTGCACCAAAACATCGATTTCAGCCAAGCGCATGGCCGTAAGAAATGCGGTTTCTCGCAGAGACCCCATGTTTGGATGAATATCAGCATAAGCAAAATAGAGGCAGGTGTTGCCAAGGTATAATTTTTCTGGTTTCCGCAAATTTTTAAGGGATTTGCGATCCACGGAGCAGATGATCCCGGCCTTTTGAAGGCATGACAAATAGTGCTTGAGAGTTCTAAGATCCGCAATTTGGGCCACTTGCTTCAAAGCCTCATAGTCCACCGAATAGGGCACGCTTTGCGCAATCGCTTTGAACAATGACTGCAGCTTGCGTGCCATGTCAGGTCTTGAGTGAGTCTGAGCAACGACAATCTCATAGGCAATAGTATCTTCTGTGGACTGTCTTAACGTCTGTAAAAAATCTTTTAAATTGGAAAATTTGAGGCTATAGGCATAGTAGCCCCGTCGCAGATATTCGTCGAAAAGTAAGGCTACGGTCTTTCCTGTGGATTTCGTCACAGCCGACATGATTTCACGTAGTGCACTTCGCTCGGGATGAATGATATCTGTCAATTTCAGTCCGGCATGTGCAACACCGTAATGCATCCTTAAAAATTCGCGAAAGCTTAAACCAAACAGCTCATATTTTACCATTCGCCGAGAGAGACCACCTAAGTTTGAAAAACTGAGAATGGAGCTACCAGAGGTTATAGTTTTAACGGTCAATCGGTCTGCGATCGATTTTAGATCTACCTTCCAATTAGGATAGCGATGAACCTCGTCAAAAATGATGAGCTCCACGCCGCGATCCTGACCCATCTTGGCTAGCTGATACATCGTATCACCAGCAAACAAGGTATCGTCTAGGCTCATATACAAAATCTTTT
>CAIMVM010000361.1 GCA_903844895.1 uncultured Pseudomonadota bacterium | reverse complement strand
TTGGCTTTTATGTCAGAACTGCCCTGGGAATCGGCATTCTCCTCCCTCTTTATGCATTCAAATATCGCATCATTAAAAGAAACGTCGTCACTGATTAGGTCCCCATCTAACGATACTTCACCACAAAGTCTCAGAACTTTATGCCAGAACGCAGGGAAACGAGAAAAATTCTAAAAGGATACCCCACTGCAAAAATCGAAGTCTTGTCTCGCCATGAGATTGCAATTGCACAAAAAAATGCCATAATAGACAGGCAATGGGAGATTTAGAGCAAGGATGTCACGTCGAAAAAAAATGATTTACGTTTTAAGCGGAGCATTGCTCGCTTTCTTATTTTGGTTTATTCCTTTTGTCCCGGCATTTAATATTGGAACTATCAATCAAACTAGATATATTTACTCCACAAGTAGCTCTTTTCAAAAACTAGTTGGCCCGGGACACCCAGGCTGGACACCATCACAAAATGTTTCCAAGCACGTTTTAGCTGCCTTTGTATGCGCCGAAGATGGAAAATTTTATGAGCACAAAGGCCTTGACCTTGAAGCCATTCGTAAGTCATGGTCTTATAATAAGAAAAATAAAAAGAAGATGCGTGGTGGATCCACCATCACCCAGCAGGTTGTCAAAGTAGGCCTTCTCAGCTACGAAAGATCCTATGTGAGAAAGACACGGGAAGCCCTGGGCGCATTGCTTCTTGAGCAAAGCTTAGATAAAAATGAAATCCTTGAGTGGTACATCAATATGGTAGAGTTTGGTGATGGGATCTATGGAATTGCCGAAGCAAGTAAGGCCTATTTCAAAGTGCCTCCAGAAAAACTGACTATCGCTCAAGCTGTTAGCCTTGCTTTAGTTTTACCAGCCCCCAACAGGTGGTCAAAAGGCTTGAAGCAAAAGAATCTGAGCGTGTTCAATCAAAAACGATTTAAGTTTATATTAAAGCAGATGTTGCTCGGAGGATATATAACCCGAAATCAATGGGGACAGACCATGGCTAGTGGAAATTTTGGTCGACCCATTTTCGGATATACAGACGATATTAGGAATGAGAAAAAAGACGAGCAGTCAGAAATTGACCCGATCAATGATTTGGATGAATCTGATCTAGACGAAACCAGAAACAACGACCCCAAAAATGATCCAATAATTCAAGAGAGGAGTCTGAACTCAAATAGTGACTCCACCGATAAAACTTTAAATCAACTAGAAGGCTCAAAAGAAGCCAATTCTCTTCAAAACCCCCTCGAATCCGAGGTCCCTTCAGAGTCCAGGGAACGCTCGCAATCTGCTGACGCCACCCTGAAACCAGCTTCCTCAGGACCGCCGACGTCAGATTTGAAAGAGCCCCAAGATAAAAATGAGACTCTGCCTTCCGACTCGGCTCCAACAAATGAGTAACGCCCTCCCCCAATGGCGAACAGGGCGAGTCTGGCAAGGGCTATCTGCATACATTGTGATAGAACTTTTAGGTTCAAGGTCTCACACTCAGAGAAAAGCTTACCTAGTTGCAGATACAATTAATGGCAGCTTTTCCATTGAAACTACAAAGCCAACAGACTTAAAACCCACCAGCGCATTCTCAGAAATCGTAAAAAAACACCTTAAGCATGGTCTTCTCATCGGCCAATCTCAAACGGACTCTCTTAAAAGTCTCGTGATTAGAAGAATCCCTGAAGGTGAGACACAAGATTATGCGTATTTTTGTTTTGAAAAAGGTTCAACTCCAACCTTGCACTTTGTTAGCAATCATAACTCGTTAGTTCGAATGACTTCAAAGGGAGTCTTTACTAAAACTATGACTTTTCCCCCTGACATCGCAACTGTCATTACTCCCCTTCCCCTTGCTACAGAAAAAGGGGGAAATAAGATCTCAAATAACGATCTCACGCCGGAATATAGGCACGCGATTCAGCGATTGAAACGAAAAGCCCGTACTCTGCAAAAAAGTATTTTAAAAACAGACCCTAAAGTATCCTCTGCCCTAGAGATAGAACTCCAAAAAGAAAAAATTTCCTTGCTAACACTTCAGTTAGGGAACCTTCAACCGCCCTATGCCACGCTTTCTATGCTAAGTGAGACAACTGGAAAAGTAGTAGAAATTGAGTTGGATCCAGATATAAGTCCTGGAAAAAATCTAGATCTTATGTACAAAAAGTTGAAGAAAATGGAACGGTCACGCGAAATAGGAAGCATTCACTTGGCAAAGCTTAAGAGCGAGCACCAGGCACTGACGCACCAGATCGCCACCCTTTCAGATTCCATGGTAAGTGCTACTTCCCTAGAAGCTATTTATAAAAGATTTCAAATTCCGGCCGAAGTACAAAAGAAAAAGCAAGCCTTAGAGGATTCCAATTCAAAGCCCTATCGTGAGTTTTTCGGAAAAGATGGTTCTGTTTTCTGGGTAGGAAAAAGCGCCTTAGACAATGACGTTTTATGCAAAAAGGCGAAAGGAAATGACTACTGGTTCCATGTGACTTCAGGCACTGGCTCCCACGTCATATTGCCGGCTAAGTCTTTAAAGCACAAAGCTCTAAGCCCCTCATTGATTCGAGAAGGGGCTATCCTTGCGATTCATTTTTCCAAAGCGCGGGCCACCCAGGCCTCCGAGATACAATACACCCAGCGTTCGTTTCTTAAAAAAACAAAAGGGGCGCCTCCTGGAATGTGGCTCGTTGAACGGGCAGAATCTCTATTCATTCGTTATGAAATCAATGAGTTAAAGCAAATTTTAGAGACTGCAAATAGGCCTCAATAGCTCTTGGCTTCGAGGCGGGTTCGGTGTATGCCTTCTCATTCCAATGAGAGGTCAGTTATGCTTGTAAAGCTAAAGCCAGGTAAAGAGAAAAATGCAGTATGGAAACATCCTTGGATATTTTCAGGTGCCATTTTGAAAGCACCTGATGGATTTTGCCCGGAAGTCCGAATTGAGTCGGCAAAAGGCGATTTTTTGGGTATGGGTTATTACAACCCTAAGTCTCAAATTGCTCTAAGAATTCTTTCTTTCCAAGATCAAAAATTAGATCGTGACTTCTTCTATGGTGCTCTATCACGCTCCTTTTCTCGTCGGCAGCACATTTTAACGCCTACAAACACGGCGTGTAGGCTTGTAGCAAGCGAGGCTGATGAACTTCCCGGCTTAATCATAGATCAGTATGGCTCGGTGATCGTTCTTCAATTTTTGACGGCAGGCATAGAGTACTATCGAAATATCATTGTTGATTTAGTAGTCGAAATGTTAAAGCCTGAAACCGTTTGGGATCGAAGCGATGAGGCCGTTAGGGAGAAAGAAGGCCTAAAACAGACATCGGGTCTACTTTTTGGGAAAAATTTAACTTCAGAGACCCTCATTGTCGAAAATGGCTATAAACTTCTCGTAAATATTCCATCTGGGCATAAGACAGGATTCTATTTAGACCAACGACAAAGCAGGGCCGAGATAATGCGGCTTGCCAAAGGCAAACGGGTACTCAACTGTTTTTCCTATACGGGAGGATATTCTGTCGCTGCCTTATTAGGGGGAGCTCTGGAAGTTGTGTCAGTAGAAGTAAGCTCTCAGGCGCTCGAGGTACTGGAAAAAAATTTAGAGGCGAATCAAATCACTCAGGGCAATCTTTCCATGAAGCTTGATGTTTTTGAGTATCTCAGAAAAGCTAAGGAAGACGGACAAAAATTTGATCTTATTATTCTGGATCCTCCTAAATTCGTGAGTTCCAAGAGCGATTTAGATAGAGCAGCGAGAGGGTATAAAGATATTAACCGCCTCGCTTTCCATCTTCTGAACCCAGAGGGAATCCTGGCAACTTTTAGTTGCTCTGGCCATATGGATGATTTACTTTTTCAAAAAATCATTTTTTCTGCGGCCCTTGAGGCGGGATGTAATGGGCAAATTGTTGGTAAATTCCTGCAGGCTGAGGATCACCCCATCCTACTAACTTTCCCGGAGTCGTCCTATCTTAAGGGGCTGCAGGTTAGAAAAATATAGGACGCTCATGAGCTTGTATGCTGCGTCCATTCCAAAAAAGTTTTCTTAAAAAGCCACCATACTTTGGTGGCCAATCTTTTTTTTGTCCTACTAAAAGCAAAGAAGCCTACATTTTCCAATTGGTCTTTAGACCACTTTTTTTTCTAGTTTCTGACTCATTGAAAATAAAATCTTTCATCCTTTCGAGCTCAGACCAGACCTCATCAGTGGTCAGCCCTTGGATAGTGCCATCATGAGATTGAATCGCATGATGCTTTGAAGTCATGGGACACCAGCTTGATGCTAAAGTTGGCCCATGAAGCTGCAAGCTAACAATATCTGCAGCCACAGCTATATGGCTCGGACCATTAGAATTTCCAATAAACAAATCACAATTTGAAATCAATGCGGCCAACTCTTTAAAACTCGTTTTGGGAGCCTTTAAAGTGGGAAGTTCAGTCCTAGCTATAGCTTCGTCGCATAACAATTCCTCTCCTGGACCCCAAAGCCAAATGATCTCAGCCCCCCAATTCTGAATCAAACGCATGGCAAGTTCACTAAAGGACTCCAAAGACCAGCGACGATGAGCTCTGCGATGAGTCGGCGAAATCACGACGCGCAGCTTGGATTGTGCAAAGGAATCGACTTTTAGAAGTTGCTGAACGGGGCCAATATGATGCTCATCCCAAGGCAAATCTAATGAAATACTACTTGGCGAAATGCCAATAGCACGCAATATTCTGAATTTTTCATCCACAATATAAGCTCCGCCCCCCCGCGGAACTAGCGTGTTAAAGAAAACGGATCTAGAAGATTCAAATGAAACTTTCTTTTTTGCGCCTGACAACGACACATAAAAACAACTTTTAGGATTAAACATAAAATCTAAAACATAATCAAACTTCAAACTTCTAATTTTTTGGACGAGGCTTAATTCTTCGCTCCAAGACATGGTATCTGAGTAGGTCAAATGGCGATCCATATAGGGATTTCCATCGACAACGAGCCGGCCCATAACATGGGACAAAAAGGTCACCTCAGCATCGGGTCTGGCTTTCTTTAACTCCCTAAGAATGGGCGTTGTGAGTAAAATATCACCCAGCTGCCGCAATTGAATGACAAGAATTCTTTCAGGTTTTGGCGGTTTCATATAACTTAAGTTTAATCCTTAGCATAAATTCCAAGTAACATATAAAAAAAACTGGGTGTTAAACACAACGTTTCACATGAATCATCGGGGCCATTTGCGCCCACTTTAAAAAAACAGAAATAAAAAAAGCCCTTTGTCTTAAATTTGACGCTAAAACCACGTCATCAAAGCTACCTTAAAGGCTCCCTTGGGTCTATAGGATTCGGTCCTATACTGCTCAAGGCGGCGACTCGAAACTCTATCGTTGGACTTACCTAGGGGCTTCTTATTGTGAGGAGGCCATCGAAGATCTGACTACCGATTTGAGGCTCAATACCTCCCGAAAATTGGAGGAGCTTCCACGTTGGAGTCTCGCCCATAGCTGCAAAAAACAGGCTCCATGCATTCGGGTCGCGAGTCCCGGTCTCTCAAAGTACAAGCCTAGAAAAAGATAAAGCGAAAAAAGCGGCACGATACTGACGCAAAGTTTTTTGCAATTCAGCGCTTAGCTGCTGCAATTTTTGCCATTTGCACCGCAGAAAGCCGTCCCACGAGAAGCGTACTTGTATCATCGCCATTGCTATAGGAGATAAGGTTTGTGGCCTCGCTAGTATAGGAGGCGTAGGTTAGGTCGCCTTCCTTCCCTTCGTATGCAGTTGGCAAATCTTCTTTTTTGCTCTTCCAAACAAACTGTACTAAATGATCAGATCCGTCATTTTGGGAATAAAGTATCGCTCCTACTTTAGTGAAATCATAGTCTATGACCGTTGCGCCTTTCACGGTCCAACCTGTTGGTACAGTTAGTAGGTTTACTTTAAAGCCAAGATTCGGATACTTTGCAAAATAATTCTCCAATTCAGAAGGATCTGCTGTGACAATATCCATTCTTCCTACTGGATCATTTGCTAAAACTGTACTTTCGTAAGACAAATAATATAAGGCGTCAAACTTTCCGTGTTTTTCAGGGGTAAATTTCCAAATAGCGCCACCAATAACGAGTCCAAATACTGCGATGAATACAAGAAACCGAAACATGCCAGAAATTTTAGATTCATTGCCAAGATCGTCGATTCCCTGCTGCTCATCTTCTGTCATATTGGAAGCACCCTGGGCAAAACTTCGAATTTCTATAGTTTGCTCCTCATTTAAATAGAAACCATCCATAACCAGCTGTAGCTTTCCATGGGCCTTTTTAAAGACTTCGACTTTATCTTTGTAGTCTGGTCTTTGAAGAAGTGCATCAAATCGTGACGACACCTCGGCTGGGATTTCACCGGCAGCATAACGATCTACAAGACTAAAGAAAAGTTCATCGTCACTCATACTTTGATATAGATTAGTCTTCATTGGAATCCCTCAATAATTTCCATTGATTAATAATTTGCGACCGGCAGAAAGCGCTTTGCAAACCTCTGCCTCATTCAAACCCAACGCATATGCAGTCTGCTCTTCGTCCAATCCTAAAAAATCTATGGAGATCAAGGCAGCGCGACTTTCAAGATTCATCTTAGAAAAGACTTCCTGAAAAATTCTATGTCCAGACTTTGGTGCAGTGTACTGTACTTGGCGATCCAATCGTTTCCATGCTGTTCGAATCAAAGCGACTAGATCTGTATCACCATCGCCTGGACTTGGAAGATTGTCAGCAATTTCAGTAAAGGTGCTTCGCGTTAACTCGAGCGCAGCTTCTCTTTCAAGAAGGCAGGCATGGGAAAATTGAAACAACTTGTCGGACAAGGGACAAAGTGTATTTAAGTAATAGCTAAGACTGGATGGGCTTAGGCTCATCTTTTGACTCCCTATAGAAGTTACATACTATCTATAGTACCACAAAAAGTAGAAAATCTGCTTTCATGGTAAAATAGTCTGGGTAAACTTGTAAAATTTCGTTGGCGGAGTAAGTATGAAACATCCCTGGCTGGTAATTATTCCTGCCCGACTTAATAGCACAAGGCTTCCCCAGAAGCCCTTAGTTGATCTTCATGGCAAGCCCTTGATCATCCGGGTCGTAGAAAATGTAGCACCTTTAGCCAAACTTGGGGTGCGGATCGTCGTAGCAACGGATTCTGAACAAATTGCAAGCCTATGCCTCAAAGATAATATAGAAGCTGTCTTAACCCGCCCAGACCACGAGTCTGGTACTGATCGATGTGCTGAAGTTGCGAGCCGGTTTGCAGAGGGTTTTATTATGAACCTTCAGGGGGACGAACCCTTTGCGGATCCAGCAACTTTAATCACCCTTATGGAAGAATTTGAATTGTCCGACGCAGACATGGCTACCTTAGCCTTTAAACGCCAAGGAGCGGAAGGGATGGGAAATCCCAATGTTGTAAAAGTAGCTGTTACTGCTCACCGCAAAGCTCTTTATTTTTCAAGAAGTCCCATACCGCACTATCGGGACTCCACTCCTGGGTCATGGCTACAGCATCAAGGGGTCTATGTTTTTAGAAAAGATAGCTTAATGAACTTTGTGGCCATGGAACCATCTCCGCTAGAAACCGCCGAAAAATTGGAGCAACTTCGCGCTTTAGAAGGAGGCATGTCTATTTTAGTTGTCGAATCAAAGGTTTCCAGCCTAGGAATTGATACTGCAGAAGACCTTGAAAAAGCCAGAAGAATCTTCGAGGCTAGAAGATGATCTACATGTATCTCGTTATGTTTTTTTTCTGGATCCCTCGATCGGAAGCCCTACCCATCAATTTCGGCATTTCTCAAGACGGCATAAAATACAACCAAATCATGGCAAAAGATTTCTCCATTTATGTCGACTCCAGGGTCAAGCACGAAGGCCCCATGATATTAAACTCACTGGAAGCTGCGAAGCCGGTTTTTGAAGCCTGGTTCGAAAAGAACCGAGAAGGCAAACCCCTACCTGTGATCAGCTCTGCAGTCACTTCAAATGCCTCCTTTGCCAACTGGATTTTTGATCAAGTTGAACTTCAAACCATGGGGCAATTTGAAAGGGACCTTGCTTGGCACGAGTACACCCACTCGACCATGTATCTACATTTCTATAATATTTTTGGCCCCCCGGGCGCCACTCTTAATCTCATTTGGATGCCCTCATGGTACATTGAAGGCCTAGCCGAAGCCTTATCAGTCTCATCGCGTTCTACAACTCAAATGATGTATGAGAGATATCATGCCTTAAGTGGGCATTGGCCTTCCTATGACAAACTCCATGCTCTTTATTCAGATAGCAATTGGGCCCAAGAGGGATATCCGACAGTAGGTTCCTTTGTGAGATGGATAAACTTAAAAGCCATAAAAAAGAATCCCAACCCGAATCAACTTCCAGCATTCCTCAAAGACTTTAGGTTTTATTCTGCACCGTGGCTTTGGCCATGGGCAGCATTGCCTTTTAACGGATTTATGCCCTTTGATCGGGCTCTTGAAAATCAATTAGGTAAAAACGGCGCCAAACTCTGGGAAGAATACAAAACAGAAACCACTTCATTCTGGCAAAACCAACGACTTTCCAAGCAACTTACGGAGTCAAAATCTCCACGGCTTAAACTCGCACAATTACATTCCTTAGCGGTTTCCGGAAACTCATTGTCCATGGATGCCCCTTTGAGCAGTGGGACCCAAAAGGGCAAAGAAATCTTGTTTGATCCCGATTCCCAATGGGCCATTAAGTGGAACGATAGCAATACGTCCTTGGCCCAAAAACCAAGTCAAGGAACTAAAATTGAAAATAGCGACATAGAAATCATGATGCAAAGAGGAGAAAGAAAACGTAGCCTTGACTCCCCGGATATGATGATCGCGAGGACGCCAGGGGGAAAATGGAAGAAAATTGCTGCTGTTAATGGCGTGGAAAAGCTTTTTGACACGGGAGATCGGATTGCCTGGTCCATTTGGCACGGAGAGGACACATGGCTCTGTTTTCTGGTACTTAAAGACATCAAAAAAAATCTTGCCTCAGAATCTAACTATTTTTTAAAACCAAACTGCAACGCCAAATATACGCTTCCACAGACGATGAATATCCTAGGTACAAAGAGCTTTTTAGACCCGAAACTCGGACGTCCAACGATTGGCGAAATCTGGTTTAAAGTCTCAGAGCAAACGCTGCTTGGCGACCGCTATAAAATACAAGTTTGGAAGCGGAATACTAACGAAATTCAAACCTTGAAATGGCATGAAAATGCCGACCCTATAAAAATTGCCTTTGCTGGAGATCAGACTTGGGTGCTGACGGCGGATGGACTTACACAATCCTTATGGCGCATCGATGACAACGCCGCATGCATAGAAACACTTCCTTTTGATGACTATTTAGTTTCAGTTTTCGGTTTGGAATCCGGGGAGTTGATTGCGGCTCTTAAAGAACATGACGGTTACAGCTTGAAAAAAATCGACCCAAGTCATGAAAAAAAATTTAAATGCCCCGGAGCCACGGGACATCTTTCACCCATCCTTTACTCCCTAAGAAAGTCCCACCCATCTTCTCCCGCCAGCACAGCTGAAGGCATCCCTTCTTTTTCGAAATCTATGCTAGAAACCGATTTCTGGTCCCATATGACCAAGTTGAAATCAAAACTAGGTGAACTACCGCCCCTCTCCGCAACAAAAGCCGAAGATTCAAAAAATCGGAATCCAGATACTTCCTTGAACGCCAATGGCAAATCCCCGATTCTCGCCGCCACGGAATCGCTAATTCCGGGACAAGCTCCCATCCCGGCTCTTGAAAAGGAAAAACCAGAGGAAGCCACTCCGCCCCCCCTTGAGCCTCAATCAACTTGGGATCAGCTGACTCTCGATACAGATCGCGCTCTAAAGGGAGCTCTACCGCTAGACCGAATTGTTTCTTCAGGGGTAGATGTTTCCCTGCCCCCTGATTCTAAAGCAACACCCAGCCAAGCATCCGCTCCACCCGTTACAGCCGAGCCCTATAAGTGGAAAGCCCGCCCAGCTCTCCTCTTTCCTTGGGTAGGAGGCGATGATGCCATGGGGCTTCAAATGGGTATTATTTCCATTCCCCTCGTGGATAGTCTCCAAAATGAAACCGTCAGAGCTACCGTTCTCGTGGGTGTGGAAAGTAAATTCCCTTCTGTAGACGTTACCTTAACCTCAAATCGCTTTAAAACGCTTTTAAGTCTTTCTGGGTACAAAAAACAGACGTATAACGGATTTATTCGAGATCCTGCGACAGGGCGAGGCACTGTCAGCTATTACGATGAAGTGGGCGCTCGTTTCGAGGCTTCGAACTATGTCCATTTAGGCGACCAACGCTTGAACTATTCCCTAGGTATAAAAGGAGCCAGTCTAACGACTTTATATGGACCCAACCTCTCTAGGATCGGAACTCTTTGGGAACCAGGGGGGCAATTATCTACGGGACGCTCTTTCGCCCAATGGCGCGTAGGGTTCAATTTGGGCGGCACCTTTACAACAGAATCGCTCAGCAAAAACTTTGATTACAATAAGTTCGAGACCTCCCTTACTCTTTCGCGCCGCATCGCGAGTTCACAGCTCATTCTCGGCGCTGAAACATCGCGCACGCGAGGCAAGAAAATGCCTTTCTTGAAAGAACTTTACACCCCACTTAAAACTTTTATTCCTGGAAGTGGTGGGGGGCTTAACCAAAATAATTTCGCCCTGACTCCCACGAATGGCCTACTATCTGGGGTTCCAGGAGATACTCAAGGCCGCGCCAAGGTAAATTGGACGATTCCGGTTATTGGATCCATCGAAAAATATCGCTTTATTTTCTACTTTGACCGTTTGGATTTTACCGCATTTTTCAACTATGGCGGCGCTTGGAATCAGCGCCCTACCCCACCTTCTGGCACTGTTTTAAAAGCGGCTCACGGCTACAATCTTGATTTGCAGTTTGAAAATAAAGGCGTTAAATTCACAGCTGGTTTAGGCGTTGGTCAACTTGTCGGCAATCCTTTTGAGGTATTTGCAAAGTTTAGTTTTGACAATTACTTTTAAGGTCTTTTATGGCAAATCAATTGGGTAGTTTTTACAGAACCAGTACTTTTGGAGAGTCTCATGGCTATGCCGTGGGGGCATTAATAGATGGCGTCCCAGGAAACCTTGAAATCGACTTAAAGCGCATACAAACCTGGCTCGAACGGCGAAGGCCTGGCCAAAGCGCTCTTACCTCCCCTCGCCAAGAAAAAGATCTCTTGGTAGCCCTCTCCGGACTGCAAAATGGCCGAACTCTCGGCAGCCCTCTCTGTTTTGCGATATTTAATCAAGACCAAAAGCCTGAAGACTACGCTCACCTCGAAAAAGTCTACCGTCCTTCCCATGCCGATTGGTCCTGGGAAAAGAAATTTGGCATCAAGCCCCAAAGTGGTGGCGGCAGATCCAGTGCACGGGAGACCATCGGAAGGGTGATTTCAGGAGCGGTTGCAGAACAGGTGTTAGAAGCGTTCGGGCTTTCTCTTTCAGTCGTCGCTTGGGTCGACACCATTAAGGATTTACGTGCCAATGTAAAAAATACTCCCACCCGTGGGGAGGTCGACCAAAGTGTTGTTCGCTGTCCTGACCCCATAGCTGCCAGGGCCTTCGAAACTCTCATTAGCGATGTCAAGAAGGCCGGCGATAGCGTTGGCGGCACCATTCAATGCCTCGTGAGCGGCATTCCAGCGGGACTGGGTGAGCCCGTATTTGCAAAGCTTGAAGCCGAACTCGCCAAAGCCATGCTGAGCCTCCCCGCTTCCAAAAGTTTTGAAATCGGTGAGGGTTTAGGAGCCACATTCATGCTGGGCTCTGAACATAACGATGGCTTTACCTTAAAAGAAGGAGCCGTTTGCCCTGAATCCAATCGCCATGGTGGCGTGCAGGGCGGTATTTCTACCGGGCACCCCCTTGCTTTTCGGGTTGGTTTTAAACCTGTAGCGACTTTAGGAAAAGAAGTAGATACGCTCAACCAAGAAGGCCAGCCCGTAAAGATAGAAGCCGGAGGCCGCCATGACCCGTGTGTGCTACCGCGAGCGGTACCGATTGTCGAAGCTATGGCCTACATCGTTGTACTTGATATGTTTTTAGCGCAAAAGACAAGGGAGATCCCATGAAACACATATTAGAACTGTTGACACCGATTCATCCAACGTCTCTTAAAACTCGCGAGGAAACCCTAGGCCAATCGGCCCACTCCCTGCTAAATGAAGGTGAAGATTCTTTAGAGAAAAAGATAATTCTAATCGGCGTCCCCGATGACAGAGGGGTTCTCTCAAATCACGGGAATCCAGGTGCTAAAGAAGGCCCTTCGGCATTTCGAAAAGCCTTTTACGCTCTCTACGACAGACCTGGACTTAGCGCCTTAGGACCGAGAATTATAGACGCTGGAAATATTACGTTAGGCGATGACATATCCACAACACATGAAAAATTAGCTAGGGTCGTAGCATTTTTCTTTAGCAAGAAAGTGGAAACTATCGTTGTCATCGGTGGAGGCCATGATTTTAGTTTCGGGTCCTACAAAGGCCTTCAACAAGACGAAAGCGATATCATACCCATTATCAATTTTGACGCCCACCTTGATCTGCGCCCTGTAGTGGGCGGAATCATCAACAGTGGCACACCTTTTTCGAGAATTATCGAACATTTTCCAAACTCCATAGACTCTGGACGAGCTTTACTTGAAGTTGGCATTCAGCAGGAAAGAAACCCTGCTTCCTTATTTGATTACGCAAGAAAACATCAAATTAAAGTCATTGAGTTTAAAAACCAAAATTGGATTCCTAGCGAAGATTCTTGTCAAAGCCCCTCCAAATCTTTGATATCTCCTAAAAAACCTGGTGACTTTATCAACGATCACCTCGACATCTATCGAAAGAAGGATTCCCATAAAATACTTAGAAAACTTCACATTTCCTTAGACCTTGATATTTTTTCTTCCTGGATTGCCCCGGGAACCAGTGCCTCGACTCCACTGGGTTGTCCTGTAGAAGATGTATTAGAGAGTCTAGAATCCTTAATGACTGCATCTTCGAGTCGATTGCTAGATATAGCAGAATTATGTCCAAGCCGCGATTTTAATGGTCAAACCTCCCGTCTTGCCGCCAATATGGTTTACCGCGCTCTTTGCGCGCTGCCTTAAGATATTGATCTGAAAATTTTAATCTGTGTTTTTAGGGTTTCCATAAAAACACAAAACTTTAAAACGAATGGAGATCTACCGAAGACTGAGAAACGTCATGGGAGACTATCAGTTGAGATCCGCGATTATCGCCCTAAGCCTATTTAGTACACTGTCATATGCCGGAACCACTGGGGCCGGCATGCAAGTGTACTCGGGTGGTGGATTTTCAACTTACAAAAGCAAAGTGGTCGCCATGAATGACACGAGTACGGCCATCGGCTACGGGCTCAAAATCCGGGCAGGGACAGACGGAGATCTCGGAGTTCACTGGGATGAATTTACCAATAAAACCAAATTCGCCCTAAACAGCAGCGAAACTAAAATTTCCTTTCAAGATACGAGCATTCTCTTTAACGTGGGAAGCTTCTTTCTGGGACCCGTGTTTTCGAAAGTTACCATTGATGTAAACAATCAAGGCACGACCACACTAAGTGGACTAGGCTCTGGGTATGGAGCCAATACTGGGTTTTCCTTTGATATTGGTAAAGGCAGTACTGTCTATTTTGAGGGAAAGATGATTACGACCTCAATCCTCAAAGCAGAAGATAGCGTAAAAGCTTCCATGGGCTCGAGAACTGACTTTAAAATCGGCGGCATCATTCCCATCACCAAAAAACTCCTTTCCCTCGACCTCGCTTGGCGCATGCAAAGTTGGCCCGTTACGATTAGCGGCCAAACCGGTAAAGAAGTTCTTTATACAACTTGGCTAGGCTTACTTTTTAATCTTAATATTTAAGTCTTTGAAATTCCCCAAATTTTCTGGACAAAAGTTAATACTAGGAAAAGTTGCTTGATTTTTCTTCTAACTAGCCAGTCATGCGGAGATTATCACCCCTATTCTCCGCATAATTTGCGGAGATAATTCTTGTTAGTGCGGAGAATTTCCGCCACAATCTCCGCATCTACTGCGGAGATTATATGGCATTTCTTTGGGAACAAAAGCACTGGCCGGAAATGACCTGGGACTCGGTGTCAAAGTCGGTTAGGAGAATGGCTCAAAAATCTTGTTTTTAACTCTCATCGCTCCATAATAGTCTAAAATCATCTGCCTCTCGAAGGAAGCCTCTTATCTGCGGAAGGCATTTGAACAGAAACCGACTAATTAAAAATAAATTAATAATTCTGCCAACTTAATCCTTGAACAAAACGCATTTTCTATGGGAGCATTTCAAGCTAGCCAAGTTTTCTCATAGTTTACTCATTTAATTGCTATTACAATGATACTCTTCGGGGATGATTGCCTTTCAAAGGGAGGAAATAGAGTACATGAGGAATTTTTTCACTAATGTCTTGTTTTGCAGCGCAGTAATCGTTTCAGGAAGTCTTTTTGCGTATGATCTACCCAAAGATAGCGGAAAGTCAGAGGTCGGCTCTGCTAGCACAGACGGGCTGAAAAAAATGTCAGCTGGACTCGCTGAAATCGCCAAACACACTCGAAAGTCTCTGGCGTTTATTTCCGTTTCTAAAAACGTAACATTATCTGGGTCAGGACAAATGGATCCTTTTGAATTCTTTTTTGGACCCGGAAATGGTCGCCCTGGCCTTCGAGAGGAAAGAAAACAAAAACAAGAAGGCTTAGGCTCGGGTTTCATCGTTGATATTGCTAAAGGTTACATTCTGACCAATAACCATGTTGTAGAAGATGCTGATGAAATTTTCATCAAGCTTGCCAACGGAAAAACATTTCCAGGTAAGGTTTTAGGCCGCGACAAAAACACAGACATTGCCGTAGTCAAAGTTATCGATGATAAATTTGATCGAACAGGATTAGAACAATTGACCGTATCCGAAGCAGACTCCTTAGACGTGGGCGAGTTGGTTGTAGCAATGGGCGCTCCCTTTGGCCTAGAAGCGAGCCTTTCTTTCGGCGTAGTCTCTGCCACTGGGCGTGGAAACCTTCAAATTACCCAATTAGGCAATTTTATTCAAACGGATGCCGCGATCAACCCAGGAAACTCCGGCGGCCCGCTAGTGGGTATGGATGGAAAAGTTGTCGGTATTAACACCGCAATTTTCTCTAAGTCGGGCGCTTACAATGGAATTGGCTTTGCCGTACCTGCAAAACTCGTTCGTTCAATTGCACCCAAATTGATAAACCAAGGCGCAGTTAAGAGAGGATATATTGGCATCGGAATGCAGCCTTTAACTGATGAGTTAAAGGAAGGTCTAAACTTAGGAAAAGACGAAACAGGAACTCTGGTTCGTCAAGTAGAGCCCTCTTCTCCTGCTAGTAAATCTGGAATTAAAGAAGGCGATGTTCTTCTTCAAGTAGACAACAAGCAAATCACAAATGAGTCGGATTTAACCAATGCTATTGGACTCTCCAACCCAGGCGATAAAGTTCAAATCACTCTTTGGCGAAATGGCGCAAAGAAACCCATTACGGTAGTTGTAGGAGAGTTTCCGGGTGATGGCGTGGCCAGATCGGACAAAGAAAAAGATGCCTCTAAACCAGCTAAGGGGGCGCCTTTTGGACTCGGCGTTCAGACCCTTACCTCCGACCTTAGAAACGAATTAGACCCCCAGTCAAAATCTGGAGCTGTAGTTGCCGGGGTAGAACCCGATTCACCAGCTGCGAAGGCAGGGCTGTTAAGAGGCGATATAATCATTGCTTGCAATGGACAAAAAATAAGCAGCGCCGAGGACTTTAAAAACTTAGCCAGCGGAGCAAAACGACTTTTGCTACGTATTGAACGAGATGGAAGCTTTGCCTATGTAAGTCTCAAAAAGTAAGTCTCAAAAAGTAGGTAAACTCCGTGCCTAAAGTTAGGAATAGTAGGCTAAGAAAAGCACTAAATCCTAAATATTGTATTGATACCAGCGCTTTAAATTACGTGCTCTTACTTGGCTTTTTAAAGGGAACCCGCAACTAGGGTTCCCTTTTTACCTGCCACCTTTCCAACCTCAGGCCCCAAGGTCTTAATTCTAGGCTTAACGAATGGGAGTTTTTCTGTTACTTATCTTCCCTAGGCACACCAATCTATTGCCCTACGGCGGGACTCTTAGAATTGATAAAATCCATTGTTGATACACTAGACTCTATTACTTGGCTGACGGAATCCAATTCTGTAGTTACACCGTCCCCCATAAAGATTACTGTTTTGGGACTGGGGGCAGGATCTCCTGGCTCCGCTTTAATGCCGAAACAAATCCATGGCGCCACCGTCCTGAGCATCGAGGATGCAAGTTGCGGCAAAGAGGGAGATGCCATTTTTACCACACAAAAGGGAGTGCCTATTGGCGTTCGTACCGCTGACTGCTTACCTCTTCTTTTTTTTTCCAATCGATGCGATTTTATAATGGCTGTGCATGCGGGCTGGAAGGGTTTTACAAGAGGAATTATAACTGAGGGAATCCAGACTGCAGAACACTTAGGGATTCTTCCCAGCGAATTGAGTGTTTTTGTCGGACCTGCGATAGGACGGGAAGCTTTTGAGGTGGGGCCTGAAGTTGTAAAAGCATTTCAAGCGCAACTTCCTCCAGAAGCTCTTTATCTTTCACTTTCTAAAGGTTCTCTAGATCGATGGCATATCGACCTTCAAGTTGCCGCTGTGCTCGAATTGGCCCGCCACGGCATTCCTCCCACATCCATTCAAGTTCACCGTATTTGTACAAAGGCGAGCTTCGAGTTCCATAGTAAAAGACGCGAACAATCAGGTTTTGGACATAACTACGCAATCATCGAAATGGGGGAATAATTGCTGAAATTTTTAACTTCATTGGTACTCCTAGTTTCCATAGCTTGTGAACGACCCAGGGATGCGGCATTTGTGACAACCGTTGAGGATCGAGTCTCTGACACTCCCTATCATGTCACCTACAAGACTTCTCTCAAAAGCTATAGCTTAGTCTTGTTTATCAACAGTGCCTCCTGCAAAAATACCATTTCCTTTCACTCGGGGGCACAGTTCGCCTTTGAAGGTCTGGATGTTGGAATAATGACGGTCGATAAAGCGGGAACCAGAACAGGAACTAATGCACTTTTAAACCTTTTCTATTGCTCAGACTCCTATTGGAATTCCAATCACCCCAGCGCAAGGACTGATCAAATTCTATCTGCCTTAAATAGCTTTCAAAGTAAAAATCTAGGTTGGAATGGTAAGCTCTATCTTGTAGGAGCCTATGAAGGCGCACTCCCAGCCATTTCCCTCGCCAAACAGTGGCCAAACGTCGAAGGGCTTATTCTTTTGAGCATAGGCACCGGCCTCAAAGATTCTAGCATCTTTAAAAAGGCTTTGACCTGTGAAGATAAAACCAAAAATCAAAACGCACCTTGCACAAGTATTGAAAATTCCATAAGTACAAAACTTAGCGAAATCAAAACATCAGATCCAAACTCTACCACAACCTGGACCATCGAAGGGCTAAAGGGTACAAGCAAATGGTTTCAGGAAATGCTCTCATTTGACTTAGTAAGTTCCCTTGACTTTAAACTTCCAAAAACCCTCATCATCCACGGTGGCCGAGACTACATCGTCCCTCTTGATACTTTAAATAATATTTCTAAAACCCATCCTGAAGTGGAGTTGAAAGTATTTAGCGACCTGGATCAGGGATGGATGGACAGCCAAAACAAATCCAAGTCTCAAGATGTGCAATTATTTGTAAGAGACTGGATTAAAAAAAGCTACTAACCGTATAAAAACTTAAATATTCTTTTTATTTTGATTCCAGGTTTTCCAAAAAACCTTGCAAGTAGTCAATACGTTTATCAAGGGAACTGGCTTCTTCCATCTGATCCACTAACGACGGATCTAGAGCGAGATCCGCATTCTTTTGATCAGAACTCTTACGAGCCAGCTCGCTTACTTTACGCCGCAATAGATCATTACGAGGCGACATTCGCAATAGGCGCCGATATATCCCTAGAGCTTTCCCATAGTGATGTTGGCTCTCAAATATTTCAGCAAGAGTTGTCGAATCTAATTCCACACCAGAATCTAAACTTTGATCTTCAGCAGAATTTGCTCCATCCGGTGTGAAAATATCAGACAAAGCTAAAACATGGAAGTTTTCTACCCCACGATAGACTTTTGTTAAAACCGGTTTTGATAGCGGAGAAGCTGCCGCACTTTCCGTTTGAGGAACTCTATTAACGTTTAAAGGGTGCCCCCTTTTAATGGCTTCACGACAAATCACGTCCTTAACTGCAAAAATACCCTCTGAAACTAGAAGCCTTCCTAATTCCATGACTTCTGGATCCGAAAGATTGTGGTTTCTGATATTTTGAAGTGCTGCCCTTGCACTTGTTTCATCTTCCAAAACGATCGATAATTTAAAAATAAGATGTTGAGCCAAAAGATTATCATTAAGGCTCACGGGACTTGATTGAACGCAGTCCCAAGCATGATTGACCATGCCTTTGTGAAAAAGTTCCCGAACTAATACAACCCTGGCCACCGAATATCTTGGATGATTCGCAACACCCTGAAGTAGAAGTTCTAGGGATTCATCAAGTTTATTGTGGGCTTTTAATATATCTGCGATCGGAAGGAAAAGCCTCCCCTGGATATCCGCCGAAAAGCGATTTACAACCTCGCGCTGGACATCAGATAAAGGCAATCTCGAGACCAGATCTATCCAATGCTTCATCACAACCTCACATCATTTAAATCCATTCTACCAGATTATTAGGGAAAGGTAGAGGGTGACAGAGGTCTTTCAAAGCCCGTTTCGGGTCCCGGGCTCGTCAAAGCCGTAGGAGTTTCCGTTGATACAGAAATCACAACGGGACTGGCTGGCGCCAGACTGCCGGAGCGAACACCAAGTGTGCCATTTATATCTATACCAGCTGGGGGACACTGAGGCCAAACTTGGATGGTTAGGACCCCGCATTCGTCTGTACACCATTCTGACATAGGAGTTGCTATCCCCGCATATTGGCTAGGTGAGAATGTTTTTTTGTCATCTGAAAACGTTCCGTTTTCCGTAGAAGACTTTTCAACTGAAAAGACACTCCCTGAAGTTTCTGCCAAAAAACTGACTCCTCCGACTGCCACATCAACCATGTCTTCCGCTTTTTTCCCATAAGAAGAGCCGGGTACGGAATTGGTGACTTTAAAACTCAGCACAACTGGGCGTTCAAAAATGCCTTGGGAGCTACAAACAAATTTTTCAGGAATATTGATGGGGGTCACCTTCATTCCTATGGAGTCTCCAATCTTGGCTTTGGAACACTTTAACGCGCACTGTCCGGGGGTCCCTGAAGGAGACACCCCACAACCTAAAACCGCAAACGTTAAGCCGGAATATAGAAATAATGTTTTCAAAGCTGTTCCTCCCCGTTGCCGCCCATATTGTTGGTCGAATTGTCAGTCGCATTATCGGTCTGATTATCGGTCTGATTATCAGTCGCATTATCGGTCGCATTATCGGTCTGATTATCAGTCGCATTATCGGTCGCATTATTTGTGGCATTGTTTTGACTGGAATTATTCATTTGGTTTCCTATACCTTGCTGGTTAGATCCTTGACTCTGAGATGAATTTACAGTGGCATTGGCCTGCGCAGAATTGATCGCCCCAGTGTCAAATTGGGCACCTGCTCCCTCAGATCCGCTGGAATTGAGGCCGGTGCTTGGTTCTAGGGCCCCTTGCGCAGCATAGGTCGAGTTAGTTTGCGGGATGTCCACATAGCTTGCTCCACGGGTACGATCATCTGACTTTCCATTTATAATGGTGGGTGTCACAAAAATAATGAGTTCTGTCTTCTGCATCTCTTGAACAGTGCTCTTAAAGAGCCATCCAATGATGGGGATTTTTGAAAAGAAAGGAACAGCTTTGACGACCTCTTCTTTGCGAGTCGTATAGACACCACCAATTACTGCAGTTTCCCCGCTTTTTTTAAGCATAAAAGTTTCGAGCTTCTTATTCGCCATACCAGCAACCGCGGTCTTAGCTTTACCTATGACCGGTGTATCGGCATTTAACTTTACATTCATCCCCACAGAACCATCAGCTGAAACTGAGGGTGTTACATTTAAAGTCAAATTGTATTGTATACTTACAAGCGACGACTTTCGCTCTGAACTAGTACTTGTGGAATTATCTGTGGCGTCAAAGTAGTCAGTAAGGCCCTGCACGATTAAAGCGGGCTGCTGATCAAGGACCAGTACGCTTGTGTTTTGTAGAATCTTAGCATTCTGTTTAGCCTCAGAAAAAGCAATAACAGCATCCAAGTTAACGGCATTGTTTAGACTGCCAAGGCGTGCGCCAATTTGAACGGTCGGAGCCTTGGTAGAGGGAACATCGATGGCTACGCTTGAAGTTGCAGTCTTTGGAAAGGGCAATGAACCAAACCCAAGACCGCGAGCAGAGTCCAAAAGTAAATTTGTCCCCCACTTCACGCCGAAATCATAGTTAAAGGATTCCGAGGCTTCCACAACCTTAACAGCAATTCTGACCTGAGGGGTTGGAGTGTCGAGCTTTTCAATAATGGACTTAAATTTGGAGAGAAGCTCAGGCACTGCCTCTATGACCACTGTATTGGTTCTTGAGTCCCCAGTGATTTTCATTCTGGGGTCAAGTCCCGTATCGATAAGACGGGCAATTGACTTTTCAATGTCTGCCGATTTTGCGAATGACAATTTGTAGACCATTTGCCGGGTTCTTTGTAATTTGAGCGCTTCCACTTTGGCAGCCATGATATCAATTTTTTGACCTTTGAGATTGGCAAACTTATCGATTCTTACAACATTTCCTGGAAGCTGAGAGTAGCCTAACCCGTAAGTGTCAAGAATGGCCCCTAATGCATCTGTCCAGCTCACATCTTTTAAACTTACATTCACTTTTAAGTCTTTTACGGCTTCATCAGTAAAAATGAAGTTTGTTCCATTTTCTTCGGACAAAACTTTTAAGACATCAGAAAGTCTGGCTCCAGTAAACTCCAATTTTACAGGGCGAGTAACCTGGCCACCATTTGACATCTCAGCTCCCGCAACACTTTCAGAGCCCATTGCATCTGGTCCTGTAAGATCAACGAACTCAGAATCTGCGCCGGCCGTATTTATAGGTGCGAGACTTGCAGAATTGACGCTTGTATTAGGCGCTAAACTTGCAGAGTTTACGCTCGAATTAGGTGTTAGAGGAGCTGCATTTGTAACCGCTCCTAAAGACTTGTTTTGATTCGAACCATTAAGAGACATGCCAGTTGCCGCATTGCCGTTTGAACTCAATTTTGAATTGTTACCATTGCCGACCGCACTGTTTGGGGTCATACTGTTTGCCGCTCCGCTATAGCCCACCGCAGAATTTTGCGGAAATGGGGTCTGTGCACCTATCGCACTATTAGTGGAATTCTTAGGAGAAACAGCATCTAAATCTTCGTCTAGCGCATACCCATCGTTCCCCACAGCAGCAATTTGGTACTCAATCAAAAGACTCGGAAGCTCTAAACTTTTTTGAAAGGAAAAGTCATTTCCTGTGTCATTGAGCTGTTCTTCTTCATCTAAATTATTCTCTTCACTATTATTCAAGTCTTCATTCTCGGGCTCTTCCAAATTCTCGTTTTCAGGGCCTTCAGGCGCAAGGTTTTCACTAGCCGCCTGAGCTTGTTGCTTCTCTAAATTAACATTTCCACCGTTCATGCCTCCAAAGTTCGTCCCATTTAGCCCAGAAGCTCCGGCATTCGAAACAGCAGCATTTGCCGGTACCTGACTGTTGGCATTTTGCGGTGGTGTCGACTCATCCAAAGGCTGTGCAGATTCTGGCGCAACCTGAGATGTTGCGGAAGGCTCAACCGGAGCGGTGGGTTCAGACAGAGCGGCGGGCTCACTTTGAAGAGGCTCTCCACCAAGAGCTGGTGCTTGACTAAATGCTCCTTTAGTGGGATCTGGAATTTTAGATGCTTTTAAGGGCTGCTTGGAACCCGATTGAATAATGGGCTGTACTCTAAATCCAGATAAGAAAGTCCCACGCGACTCTGCAGACATTCCTATCGCAGAATTCCCAAAATAGCGTTGGGGGATGGAATATGTGATTAGTATATTGCCCTTGTCGGCAAATAGACGTGGCACTACTTTGTCACGAAGAGTCATCACTACGTCAGTGTATGATTTCTCTAAATCCTCTCTCATCCTTATGAAAGAAACGGGGCTTTTAAACTCGGAACAATCGATGTCGCGCCTGACTTTCTTCTTTAACGAGGTCTTGTAGAGTCTCACAACAAGCTCAGGTTGCTGCTTTTTGTTCACTTCCTGTAGCACGTCGTATTCGGGAGCGCCCTCAGCAACAATCTCAACTCTAACTTGTGCATCTAATGGTCGATAATCAAAACCTACCCAAGTCAATCTTGCTCCTGCATCTACTAAAGCGGGTTCCATTTTAGGGGCTGCGCCCTGCTCTAAGGGCATAGGACTTGTTGCCACTTGCGAGCTGGCAACTGGAGTTGCAGAGTTGGCAGACGTCGTTAGATTGTTGGAAATCGAACTGTTGATTGCTGCATTAAGTCCACCTGCAGTATTTGATGCCGCCGAATTGTTAGTCACAGGTATGTTAGCCGGAGGCGCTGAATTCGATGCGGAATTTGTGACTTGATTAGGAACTCCCCCAAAAGAATTAAAATTCTTGGATGTATTCTTGTTTCCAGACGAAATGTTCTTAGTTGGATTGCTTGAAAACTGATTTTCGGTAGCAATGTTCGAGGCCACCCCATTAACATTGGACTCAGAATCCAAATCGGAAGGTTCATCATCTAAAGCAGCGTTGCTTTGGTTCGCCTGACTATTAGAGATGTCTTCCTGACCTTCCTGAGGCTGCGCCGAGGAGCACCCCAGGGCTAGGCACATGAGACTTATTCCAAAAGATTTTAAAACATGTTTCATAACAGTATCCTTAAAAAAAGGCTAACTAAAGTCCAGGTTGAGGCATGCTTGGAGGCGGCAATAATGATTTCTCACTCAATATATTAGGCTTCCCCATAATATTGCTAGTTTGAGGCATTTCTTCACTTTCGCCAGATATTCGCCGCGTATAAGTCGAAGGCATATTCTGGGGGTTCATGGCTCCCGCTGGCGGAAGTGGTAACAAATTAGGGGGAGGCATGAAACTGGTAGCTGAAGGCATAGGCGTTACCGGACGCTGGGGCTCGCCCCCATCAGATGCCTCTTTTCTTTGTTCCTGAACTCCCAATCTAATGAATTCATTCTCTTTGGGCTTCTTACCAGAAATCCAAAGCTTTAAGTCCTGAAATTGACGTGTCCCATCAAAGGAAATTTCAAACTCTCGCACCGACACAGAATCATCTGAAATAGCGATGACCTTACCAGCTTTCATTCCAATGGAGTCGCCCATTTGCACTACGACCCCCTCACCAACTGGAGTGCTTACCAAAGCTTTTTTAGCCGCATTCTTCGGGCTCCAAATTCCTACTACAACAAGATCAGCAATAGAATATTTTTGGAGAATGGAAGTCACCTGAATTTCCTCATATCCAGGGTCAGACTCTTTCAGATTCTTTGATTCCTTTCGATTGAGTCGGATTTGAGGCAAAAAAGGGTCTGGCCTACCAAAAGAGGCAAAGTGATATTCGGCAGAAGGTTGAACGATATCTTTAATCCTAATCCCGTTTGTAACGTCCAAGGCAATTCGACTTGCATCTTCATAACCAATCGAGCTATCCCAAGCTTGTTCCTCTGCTTTATCATTTGCACTTAAAATCGCTGGGGGTTTCGTTGCAGCTTGGCTGGCAGTTTCCTTGTTTAAATCTGATGAAGTCTGCGACGTCATATCTGATTCAGGTGCAGAAACTGGATTCTGTAGAGCTTCAGATGGTAACTCATCTGAGCCATTTTCTGCAGAATTGGCTACAACATCTGTTTGGTCAGGGGGACCATCTCCTCTGGCGCGAGAATAAATCAGTGTTAAAAAAGTTAGCGCTAACCCGAATGTCTTAATTTTCATCGTTCAATTGCCTCCATCTTTGTTGGGAAGACCTGGGGGCGGCTGCGTATTAGGTGGCGTATAAGCTGCAGATTTTTTATTTCCCGACTTCGAAGGATCAGCAATTGGTGGAGGAACGAATGCGCCACCATTTGCGGGTCCAGACAATGACTCGTCTGGCTTCATACTCCTAAAGAGAACCAATAACATCGAAGCCACAATTTGATGATTTCTGACTTCACTTTCAAACCTCTGGCTGACATCGAGATTTTGCTCACTGGAACGGGAACTTTTGCTCACCCTACCCTCTTCATTGGCGGAGGTATGGAATTCCATGTTTCGAATGTGAATCATGGAATCAAAATGAACAATCGCATCGTAAAACTGAGCGATTTCATTATATCCGCCCGTCACTTCAACCTTGATGGGCATCTCCACATAGGGCACTTGGCCCTGAACAACAGCCTCTTCACCTGGACTAAATAACTTTAACGAAACCTTAGCCCTATTTGCCAACACGCCAATTTTTTGAATCATTAAATCAATATAGTATTCACTAGGCAGGCGTTTTCTGGCATCAGCCATTTCATTTTCTGTAAACTTCAGTCGTTCTTCTAAGCGCGGCGCGTCCTTTTTTTGTTCGATAAATTTTTGCAGCTCAGCTTCAGAATTCGTTTTCTCTAAAGCAGCCTGGGACTTGCGACTTTCAATACCTCCAATGTCCGTATTAATCCAGCCCCAGAGCGCCGGAAAAAGAAGGCCGATACCAATCAATGCAGCCAACCTTTGCGAGGGCTTTCTTCTTTTGTAATTTATGACTAGCTCTTCAACTTGCATGACTTTTCCTTCAATGAGAAACCGTAGAATCCGCTATGCTTTCAGAAGTACGTTCCTCAAAATTCATATATATATCGAACTTAGAAAATCCATTTGGCTGGACTTCATCTAAGACACTTCCTGATTTACTATTTTCAAATATCTTCAATTTTACTTGTGAAAAATTCAATTGAGAGCGTATATCTGCCGGATCAAATCTTTGGAGTTTGGTCGCTCCAAGTTCTGACATGAATTGTCCGATAAGAATGGAATCAAAGGCAAAACCAGAGATTGTAATTTTGCGTGCTGCAGTATCTTCTTTTATAGAAGTAAACCAAAGGCCATCAGGCTTCAATGCTTGAATTTGCTCAAGAACAACTACCGGACGATACTTTGTCAGCCTAGATACTGTAATAGAGGAAAGTGCCGAAATTACAGCTTTTAATTCGGATATCTTATTTTCAATACCTTTAAAAACAGCTATCTCCGGTTGAATAGCAGCAATGCTTCTATTAAACTCCTCGGTTTGAGCCTGGATTTCTAAGATTTCATTTTCAAGACGATCCACATAACTACTAACTAAAAAATTCGAAAGAAACAAGGCAAGTACCAAAGCCATGGCGTCAGGAACCCACCAGTTTTTGTCCTCCAATTCATCATACGGAGCTAGCTGTATTTTAATCATCTATCATCACTCCAAATCATCTTCAAATTTGCGAAGAGCCAAACCCACTGCGTTTGCATAGAAATGTCCCTGCGACAAAACATAGTCCATCTCAAACTTCCCCGAATCCACCTTATGAAAGGGGGCTAGAATGCTTACTGAAACACCGAACTTTGTAGCAATGGCAGCATCTAGTCCAAGAACATGACTGCCACCTCCCGTTATAAAAAACGACTGAACTTTGGTGATTTCAGCGGGAAGTTCATTTGCTGAAAAAAAGAAATCTATAGTTCCAGCTATTTCGAAAATGACTTGAGCGTTGACTTCCGAAAAAATCTTAATAAGTTCAGCGGGAGTCTCACCTTGACTTGAATTCGCGCTGATTTTTAAGCTATCTGCTTTGGCTTTGTCTATTTTCAAAAGTCTAGCGATCTCTTCCGTGTAGTGATTGCCACCATAAGGAATGTCCCGATTGTAGTAGTATTGGCCAAAAAGCGTGAAGACGAGCTGAGTAGATTGTGCGCCTACGCTTATGATTACAGAAAGACCTGGCACCTTGCCATAGGTGTACTCAAGAACATTTACTAGGGCCAATGCAGAACAATCTATAAGACCAATTTTTAGACCGCTAGATTTAATAGCAGCTATATGCTTTTGTACTGTTACTTGTTTGGTAGCCGCCGTCACTACAGGCATTTTTCCGTCCGGGTATTGATTCTCAGAATCCAGGTAAAAATTGGTGCAAAGATCCTCAATACCAAGCTGAAACTGCTGTTCAAAATCACTCTTTACGAGATCGTCCACGTTGACAATATCCGAGGCGTCATCTAACAGAAGTCTTCTAATAATAACGCTCGTTCCGCCAATCGAAATGGCCGCTCGCCTACCCTTCAAACGAATGCCAAGCTGCTTCGCTAACGCCGAAATGATTTGCCCTACTTCAGTTGGGTTTTCAATACCGCCGCCGACTATGAGACCTTCAGGAATGGTCTTTAAGCCGAGCGCTACGATCTTTTTTTCACGAGATCCCGATAGCTCAAGCATCTTAATGCTGGAACTGCCCAAATCAATCGCAATCATGTTTCTATTCGTTAAGAGCATAAACCGCCAAATTGATTTACTGATAGACAACTCTTATTGTTTCATTCTCATGCAAATCAGGTCAACCAGCAGGTTTAGGCAGTTTTAGCCGAGTTCCACGTAAGATTTGGCATGGAACTTCATCCTGCCTCTTCGTTTGACTTGCACTTAAAACAACTAATCTACATAATGGGGTGCTAAGCCCCCCCTAGGAGAATTCATGCTTTACAACAACATTATAGAAGCAGTAGGCAAAACCCCCCTTGTAAGACTCAATAGAGTAGCAAGCCAACTGAGCTGCAATCTTTACGCAAAATGTGAGTTTTTTAATCCTGGCGGTTCGGTAAAAGATCGAATTGCCTTCAATATGCTTGAAAAAGCCGAAGCTTCTGGTCGAATTAAACCCGGCGACACACTCATTGAACCTACTTCTGGCAATACGGGCATCGGCATCGCCCTAGCAGGAGCTGTCAAAGGTTACAAAGTTATCATAACAATGCCCGAAAAAATGAGTCGTGAGAAGCAGGTCGTTCTTGAGGCTCTCGGGGCACGAATTATCAGAACCCCGACCGAAGCTGCATGGGATGCACCTGAGAGTCATATTGAAATCGCCAAGCGCCTTCAAAAAGAGCTCCCTAACGCTCACATCCTGGACCAATATGGAAATCCCGAAAACCCCAATGCTCATTATATGAACACAGCAACCGAAATCCTAGAGGACTTAAAAGGCAAAGTTGACATGGTGGTTATCGCTGCTGGTACGGGCGGTACGATAACGGGTGTCGCCAAAAAAATTAAGGAAGTAAATCCTAATTGTGTGATCGTCGGCGCAGATCCCGTGGGATCTATTTTAGCCAATGACAACGATGAAATTGGAACCTATAAAGTGGAAGGCATCGGCTACGACTTTATCCCTGATGTTCTGGATAGAAGACTTGTCGATCGCTGGGTTAAAACGGAAGACAGACAGTCCTTTTTGCTCGCACGCCGTCTGATTAAAGAAGAAGGACTTCTTTGCGGAGGTTCTTCTGGAGCAGCACTTTCAGCCGCACTTTATGCTGCCAAAGAATTGAAGCAGGGCCAAAACTGTGTGGTTCTTCTTGCTGATAGCGTGAGAAACTACATGTCCAAGTTCATAGAAGACAAGTGGATGATTGAAAATCGGTTTACCACTATAGAAGAGATATCTGGGACGGTAAAAGATTTAACTTCCAACAAACCTAGAAAAGTGGTGACCTTAAATTCTAGAGATTCCGCCCAAACCGCTATTGAAACCATGCAATCCTTAGGTTATTCCCAGATTCCTGTTTTGGAAGACGGTCGCGTCGTAGGCATTGTTAATGAAAATATTGTTTTAGAGTATTTACTTTCAGGGGCTCGGGCAGCTAACAGTCCTATTGCTACCATTATGGACAGGAAGACTGCTAATTGCGTTACTGCGGACACTCCTCTCGCAACGCTTCAAGAAATGTTACTCAACGCAGGTTCCGCTATCGTTGTGGATCATAATATGCGCCCCTTGCAGATGCTCACAAGAATTGATTTGGTAGAATGGATTTCAAATTTGAAGGGTCGCTAGCAGATGGCTAAGTATGATTACGAAGACATTGCGGAAAAACTAAAAGCCGTTTCTATTTTTTCGGAATTCAGCAATACCGAAATTGCCAAATTAGCTGAGGGCGGAACCATTCATTTTTTTAAAAGAGACACCACAATATGTGTGGAGGGAGAATCCCAGCGGGGGCTCTACATAATTATTTCTGGAGCCGCCTCTATTTTTAAGAACAATAAAAAAACGGAGCATCTATCTCGCATTGCCCATCTCGATGTTGGGCAGTCTTTTGGGGAAATTTCACTCATTGACAATGCTCCTAGATCAGCAACCGTGGTGGCCGACTCAGATATTGAGGTATTTGAAATCAAGAGTAACTTTTTTGACGCTTTCCTAAAAGAAGGCGGTATTCAGTTAGAGTTAAAATTCTATAGGAGAACTACCGCCTATCTTGCTGAAATCTTTAGAATCATAAATGAAGATTTTATTTCCGCTCAAAGCCTTCTCTGGAAATATGCACTTTCCATTGATAAAAAATAGAAGCCAGATTTAGAAGACCTCGGATACAGTGAACATAGACATGAGGTTAAAAAGCGCCCAAGGGATGTCTAGTGAGACGAGCGCTCTTGTATCCTCTCGAAAAAATCCCACAGAAGCATTCCTTCCTAAACTGCGCAAATCTTTCTAAATGTACCTTTGCATTTGTTAGAGCCAAATAAGTTGAAGCACTTAATAATAGTGCCTTCAATTCCTTGGGAAAAAGCACTAGCTATGGACTTTCGAAATATTGGTACCTGAAACGCACAAGCCATTTTTATGCAGCACCCTTTTCCACGGATTGCTGATTTCTTTTTGTTGGGTCTGAAGAAAGGTTTCGTCTTTCTGAGAACATCGCTTCATTGATCTCCAAGAGGTTAACTCTGCCAGAGCTGACCATATTCCTCAGCTTTGAAAGAACCTTAAGCTCTACTAGCCTGAAATTGTTATCATCAACTTTAGCAACACTTTCAAGTTCCTCAAGAAGTGCATCTGCTAGTTCACTGGGAGCCTGCTCGATAACCAACTTAGCAATGTCTTCCGGTGCCCCCGCAAGGAATACGACTAAGTCTTCGTGCTCTAGATCTAAGATAATTTCTAAAAGAGCCCCCGACTTTATGTAGGCTAGAGTATAGGATGTCACCAGTCGCATCTTGATATTTCTCGCACCATCGGGGTTCGAAACTTCAAGATTCCTCACTAAAGCTCTTTGTTCCTCGATGCCTACACGCTCTAACAACTCTTGAATGATATCTGAAGCCCTCGCCGTCTCAGGGTCAAGACCGCCACGCCCAGCTACTTTCCTGGCCAAAGTTCTCGCAACATTCACCAAATAGTCTTTAGTAATTGCCCCATTATCACAAAGCTCATTCATCAGAGAAATTCGCGACTCTCCCTTAAAGAGTTCAAACACCTGTCTTCTCTTAGATGAAGGAAGCTGTGCTAGAACAACAGACTGGATCTTTGATTTTTCATCATTGATGAGAGTAAAGATTTGAGGCGAGTCCATCTGAGAAAGAAACTCAAAGGCCTCTAAATCGCTCCTAGTTAAAACTCTGAGTTCACTAGCCAAAACCTTGGTTTTGAGACCAGCTAAAAGCCTCGCTTCTTCCTCTGGAGAAAAGTCGAAACTTGACTTCTGATAATATTCCGAAAGATCCCTCAAACTACGTCTATGGGCGGGGTCCTTAAGTAGGTCAAAAACAACACTATTTCCCAAAACATGTATATACTTCGAAGTTTCTTCAACACCCTCTTCAGCTATAATTCTACCAAAGCTTTCTCTCGCAACTTTAGGATTCCTTGTGATAATTTCAATGATGTCATCTTTAAGGTCATCAGCTTTAAGCTTCCAAACAAGATTTTCATCAATTTCAACTCGTTTTGATCTTTCCTCTTCTTTTTGATCTTGCTCCTCATGTTTTGAAGCTTCACCTAGATATTGCAGTCTCTGGTTTTCTGCTGATTGGCGCATCATCATAGCCTCACGCTGCACAGCACCATATCGCGCTACTACCAAGATTATTAAGCCAGCTACTACTAACAAAACTACAGCCGCCACAATATACTTAGAGAGATTAGGATTCTCAGAGGGGACTGATGCTGGTAGAGTTATCTGCTCGCGGTCTTCGGAAAGCTCCTTAAATAAGGTCATGGTTTTTTTGAGACGATCCAAGCCGTAGGGATCACGTGACTCTGCCTCAAGCCTAAGCCTTCTAGAGGCAAAGGTTTCAGGAAACTTCACGGAACGAGCTTCTACGTTAGCATTTGATAGAAATGAGACTTGATCTTGTAAGAGTGCGGCTATTTGTTTTTTTTCATTTTCATCCATGCTCTCCGACATGGTCATGCTGACAACAGCATCGTTGACTTTAAGCCAAGAATTTTCAGCGCGATCGAAGAAAAATTCTGTACTTGATAAGTTTAAAGTTTGCTCTTCTGTTAAAGTTTCTCCGGTCACTTTAACGTTACTTAAAATACAGGTTTCTGGGCAATACTTTGAAAACAAATCTGTCGCAATGCTGGAAAGTCGTTCTTCTAAACCCTTTATGACGCGAGCTTTAACCGTATTTTCTTTACCAATCTCAGGAACCGCTAAGTCAACCCAGATGACCTCCGAAAAAGGGGCTAGACTAGCTAACTGACCCTGAAGAATCCTAGTGAGTCGGTCTCTGTTCTTGGTGTCTACTCTCATATCGATTTGAACTCGTGTCCAAATTTTATTGGTTTTAAAACTCAATGAAGGCGCCTCAATTCCCTCCATACCTTCAAATCCTAGGTCATCAAGATTTTGAAGAATGTCTTCAATATCCGCCTCAACTTGTAAGAATTCACATGCATCTCGGCAGTATTTTTCTAAGGATCCCCGGATTTGCCGTTCTGCTTTTCGCAAAAGCTCAGCTTCATAGGCGCCTTTATCTGTCTCCGCACCAGCAATGGCATGAAGCGAGGCTAATAAACCTAGAAATGTAAAAAATATGCGCCTCATAGCCATAAACCCCCAAGTATTTCTACTTGAGGGCTATCGGAACATTTAAAGAATGTTTACAAGGAAACTTTTACCTAGGTACTAGGAACTTATTTTAAAGCCTTCTCGACTTGCTTTGACAAAGCTTCTTCCGTCCAATCCATGACGCGCTTTCCATTTAAGTAAACCGAAGGTGTACCAGAAATCCCTATGCGCTCTCCCTCATTCAAAGACTTTTGGACATAAGCTTTAGACTCTGCCCCATCCATACAGGCTTTAAACTTAGCTTCATCCAGTTTTAATGTTTTGGCAATCTCAAGTGGATATTCATTGGTTAACTTATCTTGCTTTTCAAAGGCAATATCATGAAATTCCCAGTACTTGCCCATTTGATTGGCGCAGTACGCACCTTCGGCAACCCTTCGGCTAATCCCGGACCTATTGATGGGAAAATCCATAAATACAAATTCAATTTTCCCTGACATCTTACCCATAAACTTTTTCAATACTTCATGGGCATGTTTGCAATGGGGGCACTGGTAATCAGCAAACTCTACGATTTTTACTTTTGAGCCTTTTTGCCCCTTTGTGGGTGCTCCAGATGTGTCAATTTGTAGATTAGGAGCCTCAATCTCTGGAACTAGAAATTCAAAACCGCCCTTCTTTTTTAGGCTAGCAACTAATTCACTTCGAGCCTTTTGTTCGCTTTCACTTTTCAAGTAATTAGTCAGCTCCCCTTTAACTTGCTCGTAAGGCGCCCCAATGCGGGCCTTATTTTTCTCATAGAAACTCTTGAGATCACTTTCAGAAGGGTTTTTACCTTTGACTATTTCTGCAGCAAGATCTTTAGGGGACTTGTTTTTTTTCTTAGCTTCACTTGCTAAATGGCTGGCAAAAATCGCCTCATCAACTAACGCCTGCATCATATCGCGGTGCTTAACTTCGGCCTCGAATAAATTTTGGCCGATTCCAGAAGGAAGGTCGGACTTCTGAACTACTTTTCCATTCAACTTATAAAGAGCCTGGCCAAAAGAGACCTTGGAAAGTACCAAACAAGCAATTACTAAGAACTTCATGAAATCTCCAAAAAAAGTTCGAGGAAGGAGAATCCTTCCTCGAGCTAAAAAATATCAAACTACCGCAAAAAAGCAATTAAAGTTTCTTAGTGGTGCCCCTGGGTGGGGCTCTCTGCTCCCCCAAGCTGCGATCTCCGGCTTGACTGGATATCAATAATTTTAAGTCCTGTTGAGTCCAAGCTAAAGGTTCGAACCTATGCTCACCAAATGTTTCTCTCAAAATTTTCCACTGGCCGTCTTTTCCTTTAATCCAGTAGAGAACTTTTCTGCCATTGGAGACGTAGGATCCATTTCCCGTAAAATCTTGATTCATAGCAGCAACGGCATATTTTTCATGTGCGAGCACTCTAATTCCATAGCCTTTCACTTCCATAGTGGAATACTTTGCAAAAAGATTTTGCTTATACTCCTTAAATTGAGCTCTATTGCGTCCTTCTAGATTGAAATCAGTATCATAGAAGTCCAAATAGCTATTAAGATCTTTTGATGCCCACGCCGCCAACCAAGCTTCCGTGCGCATTTTCACGCTTTGCATATCATCGGTCCTGTTGATGCTTTCTAGATCCCTAGAAATTACAACAGCAGCTTGATAGGGAACGAGCCAGCTACTTAATTTCTTAATATCTCGATTATAAAAGGCGACACACCCTTCCGTTACGGTTGCTTCCGCCATGCGATTGTCATTTCCGGCACCATGTAGCCAAATCCCATAGCCAGTTTTATTCTGGAACAAGTCAAAAGGATTTGGAAAATCTAAAGGAACCGCTTTAGGTCCATATTTCTCGACTGGAATTTGTGAAGGTGAAATGTGCGTTTGAGTGAAATATATTCCTTCTGGAGTGCGATTGTCACCAGCTTTGAGCTTATCACCTTTCTCCTTGCCAATAGCGATGGGAAACTTAGACAGAACTTCCGACTTTGCAAAATCCTCTGTCCATGTTCTGAGCTCAGCAATCAGCTTTGTTTTATCGACAGCCATAAAAACCATAGATTGATTTTTTTCGGCTGCTTCCACATTTTGGCTTATTAAAAAAGGAATGGCGGCTAAACTTACGAATAGGGGCTTCATATTGGAATCCTTAAATATCTTTAGAATACAATAGCCTGCTCTTTATTATATTTCAAAAATTAAATTCTGAAAATATCCCCCATAAATTAGTCGGAAAAAGCATAAGGTTTAAGAAGATTTAGTAATATTTTAAAATCTTCAGGCACAGGCGCTTCAAACATCATTTCTGCCTTTGTTCTGGGATGTATAAAGCCTAGCAGCCGAGCATGAAGCATTTGCCTAGAGGCCTTATTTAAGGCAGCTTGGACCTCCTTTGACATATGACCACCAAAATCCACCTTATGCCCATAGAGTTGGTCGCCTAATACAGAAGCATTTAGAACTTTTGCATGAACCCTGATTTGATGCGTACGTCCTGTATGAAGAGTCACTGATGCTAAGGACATTCTGTGGGCAAAACGAACCTGCTCCTTAAATATGGACTTCGCCCACCGAGCAGATCCGCCAGGATCCGTAGGATGGGAAACAAATTTCAATCGATTGTGAGGATCTCGGCTTAAATAACTTTCTACCGTAAGCTCATTTTGTGGCAAAACCCCCACCAGCAGAGCAGCATACTCTCTATGATTTGTTTTCTCAGCGAATTGCAAGCTGAGTCTCTGATGGACGTATTCATTCTTGCTTATTACCAGAGCACCTGAGGTGTCTTTATCTAACCGATGGACAATTCCCGGACGTAAATTTCCTGGATCTGGAGTCTGCTTCAGATAATAGAGAATCCCTTCCACTAACGTAGGAGTCCCATAGGTGCCAGCTCCAGGATGAACCGTGAGCCCAGCTTCCTTATTTACTACTAAAAGATCATCATCCTCATAAAGGATATCAAGACGAATTGGTTGAGGCGAAAGCTCCAGATGATCATCAGGGACTAGGGAAACATTGACTTGATCCCCAACGCGAACGCGATAATTTGACGTCGCGTCTGAGCCATTTACCGCAATCATTTTAGAATCAATCAGCTTTTGGATGCGTGAACGACTTGTCTCGAGCAACTTAGAGGCCAGCCATCTATCAAGACGCTCCCCCGCTTCTTCGACAAAAAGTTCTACTTCGTTTTCTTGTGACAAGACTCTACTCTCAAGGTATAGCCTTCAATGAAAGCCTTAGAATCAGCTATGCCGTAAAATGACAAAATGCTTTTTAAAAAGCCTTTTATATAAACAGCAGGCGGCATTTTTACAAAATCGTCATTTTCAATCAACAATATTTTTTCTTGCCCGACTTTTGTATTTGCTTCGATATCCTCAAAAGTCACAAACGCTGCTTCCCTCATAGCCTTTAAAGTGCTTCCTGATGGGGTTTCAGCTGACTCAAATATACTTCTAATACGCAGTGCCAAGCTGGAGTCTCGATGTATTTGGCCAGCAACAAGCCGTATTTTTTGGTCCTTTGCCTGCCGAGTTGCTTTGCGCATGCCCTCATCAACCGGCGGAAATGAGATGTTCTCTATCAAAATGTCTGTGCGAGACGCTCCCGCTCGTTCCGTAATTCCGATGTTTTCATTATAACGCGACCTTGAGTCTACGTCTCTTAATACATCAAAAGCCTCTTCAATAGCTTTTATTTTTTCAGCTAAATCTGAGCCCGTCATTAAACTATAAATTGCTTGATTCGAATCCGTATATGTCGCTTTTAAGCGGAAGTAAGCTTCACGTACTTGAAGACTCGTACTTGTGGGAAGCACTCCAAGCATATCATAATAACTTCCTCGAACCTTTGAGAGATCGAACGAAGCAAAACTGTCAGGAGACTCTTCGGGGCTGTTGCTGTTTTGTTCAAACTTCATCAATATGCTCCTCTATCAACTTTAAGACATCCGAACCGCATTTTGCAACCGTATCAAAACTTCATCAAGACGTCTCGAGAAAAGACAATGGGGGAAGTCCTGAATAAGCAATCTGCGGTTTCTAAGAGCTTTCCAAGCACTATCATCATAGTTCAAATAGCCCAGGGAAAGAGTGTTAAAACCGAAAAAATCTTTAGAAATAGATGCCATCGATTGAGCAATCTCGATATCTGATTGACCTCTAATCTGATTGGCAACAAAGCCAAGGCGCCTGCCAGAAAGCCCCGCCAACACCCCATTTACAAGGCGCGGAGATTCTTCTTTCAATTTAAGTAAGGCCTGAGAATACCCCCCATGCCCTTCCCCATTAAAAATTCTTTCCGCAAAGGAATGGGCAAGGCTCTCTTCTCCCATCCTTGCCCCTACATTATGAATCATCCGCCACAACAGCGCCCTAAGAAACGAATAAGCATTTTCAATAGAGGTGGGCTCAGGAAGAACAGACATAATGCCAACATGGGCCCCTAAAAAGAAGTCAATGGTATGAGAGGCAGTACCTGCACCTAAATCCAGAACTACGTAATCATAACCAAATTTAGTTTTAGCCTCTAAAATCCCCGCCCATATCTGATTGAGTCCTGCTGCCCTGCTATTGAGTCTGTCTAAACCAAAATCTTGACCCGCACAAACAATATCTAAATTAGGAATGCCGCTCGGAACCGAAATATCATGAAAATCCACTCGACTGCCCAGAAGGAGATCACTGCTTGTTAGCTTGGGTGTCTTAATTCCAAAATAGGTATGAAGATTGGCACCCCCGATGTCTAAATCCACGGCCAAAACTTTTGAGTTTCTCGCCATTTTGCCTGCTAAATTGGCGCTAATCACGCTTTTGCCGACTCCACCTTTTCCACCACCAACCGCTATTATCGTAGGCAGCGGCATGGCTACATCAAGATCGATCCAATTAGGCAAAGCCACGCACCAATGGCGCCAGAATTCTCTATGAAACGCATTGCGAATGGAATGGACTGGGTCCAGTTGTTTCATTTCCACTTTCCTTAAATCAGCATAAGTAAATTATACTCGATCTCCACAATATCGCTAAGGTTTAAGGCAAAAGAAAATCACCACTATTTCAAAAATCAACCCCATTCTCGTTTTAAAATAGCTAGTTAAAGCATACTCCACCTAAGTCTTTAAGTTTCGCTTCAAATGAAAAAAACTAGATATTTGCGATTCTTTATCTGGGATTTCCTTGACGGTTGACCTGCTACAGGCCAAATCCATAAACTGCGCAAATGGAATTCTAAGACCATGTTTCCAAAAACGAAGCACGACTTTTAACGCTTTTTTTTAGGATTTTTTTAGGACCTTAATGCGGTACTAATTAAAAAACCCAAAATAGTACCAATCATCACAAAAGGGACCCCAAGCCCCTTAATCAAAATCCAAATCTTGTTACTCGATTTCATGGCAGCCCAGGCCAGGACGCAAGTGTGCATAAAATAGCAAATAATAATATACAGATTCAAATCGATAAGCAGTTGATTTCCACTTGGACTGCTATAAATTTCCCGTTGATAGTCTGGCAGGAGAGGCATTAGTTTAGGAAGAGCCTTGATTATAAAAGGCACATCCCAAAACTGATACCATGCCAAATAGAGAACCACTGCCCCACCCGTAATGACCGGTTGCATTTTAAAAAAAATAGGATTGTTTTTCTTTATAGAAATCACACCAGAAATCGCCATGATGCCTACGATAAAAACAGACTCCCAGTCCAGCTCGCCAAGCAACCACCAAAAGGCGATAGCAGTTAGGATTGCCGTCCCAATGGCTGCCAGTACTCCTGACTTTAATCCAGAATAAAAATCCACCACAACATAGATCACAAGGGGTACAAAGGTAAGAACCATCAACCAAGTTTGGGACACGCTTAGACC
>CAIMVM010000360.1 GCA_903844895.1 uncultured Pseudomonadota bacterium | reverse complement strand
TTAGTAACAAACCCCACTAAAACAGAGTTCTAGCAGGGTTTAAAAGATGGCGGAGCAGGCGGGATTCGAACCCGCGGTGGGGATAAACCCACACACGCTTTCCAGGCGTGCGACTTAAACCACTCATCCACCGCTCCGATTGAAAAGATTCTATCAGAGGATCACCATGAAAAATGCCCGCAAGAGCGGGCATTTTGGTTGAGAAGACTCGATACAGAATTGAATCTTTGATCAGTTGAACTTGTAGTTCATTGCAAAGTTGAACGTACGGCCATAAGGGTCTGAGTAGCGAGGATCGTAACCCAATTGGTGCGAGCCAGCAGATCTCAAGCTGAGTCCGGGTTTGGCGTCAAAAAGGTTGTTGATTGCAAACGTGTACTCTACATTTTTAGTAGGTCTGTAGGTGCTTCTGATGGACGCGACAGTGTAGGACTTCACACGGAGCTGAACATTGGCGCAATCACCTGCATCAAGATTGTCGACAGCACACTCATCATAGGTCATGTTCTTGTCTTGATAGCCACTGCGGAATGCGGCGGCCACTGTGTGGGTCCACTTGTCCATTTGCAACGTGGAGCTTGCATTCAGGATGTTACGGAATGAGACCGCATTGTTGCTGCCATACGAGCCGAGACTTGATTCCCATGAGTTATCGGTTCCGGGGGTGGTAAACCTCGACTTGATCAAGTAGGTGCCACCAATTCGGTTGGTTACTGCGCCTAAATTGGATTGCGTTTTGAAGAGGAAACTCCAATCGACACCTTCAACTTGGGATTGCCCAATGTTGATTGGCATGTCTTTGATGGCCAACAAACTCTTACCTGTTGAAGTTTTAAACTTTGAGGTGTAGAGGTTGGCATATTTGACAGGATCAGATGTGATGAGCTCTTCACTGACGGACGTAATGGCATCCTTGATGTCAACTTTCCAGTAGTCAACGCTGATGGAAAGATTCTTAACTGGATCTGTCACGAAACCAAAGGTCAGTTGGTTAGAGCGCTCAGGCTTTAAGTTCTCGTTGCCACCTTTGAACATTTCCAATTGACCCTTGGAAGAGTCACAAAGACTGGCCAATGGGTTGGCTGAACCAGCCAAGGGGCAGTTGTATGTGCCACCTGTAACACCAAAATCAACCAAAGGACCACCCAGCTGCAACATGCTAGGCGCTTTGAAGCCCGTGCCAAATGAACCGCGC
Source organism: uncultured Pseudomonadota bacterium (assembly GCA_903844895.1). Taxonomy (GTDB): domain Bacteria; phylum Bdellovibrionota_B; class Oligoflexia; order Oligoflexales; family CAIMVM01; genus CAIMVM01. The sequence continues at coordinate 2,822 of CAIMVM010000360.1, read as the reverse complement.
AAAAGCAAATTGTTGGTAGCCTGATACCTTGTGCTCAATTTGTGAGTGGAGGCACTGGCTGAGTTGCCAATCGTTTTGTTGTTCAAGTCATCTGTCAATTTTCCAACGGAGTCATAACGAACAGATCCTGTGACTTCAAGCCCTTTGGCAACAGGTACCATCACTTCAGTAAAGACGCCAGAGCTTGGGCGTGAATAACCGTAAGCAGGGGCCTTGTCTCCAAAAAGGAGCTCGGCATTGGCATCAACACTTGACGGTGTGCTGGCAAATTTGGATTGAGTGGCATCTGCACCCAATGCCACATATAAAGCGCCGGCAGGCAACTTGGCAACTTCGCGAGAGGCTCTGAGGTCAACGGAAGTCAGGGTCATTTTGTCTCGCGAGGCATTGCCGTTGTAGACCGCATTGTTCAAGAGTGTTTTGCCTTCAGCGGTAAGCGAACCTGCAAATGGATCTACTTTGCCAGAGGCAACAGCGGCCATGAAGGGGGCTTCTAGAGGCCAGCCGCCTCTGTAGTCTGTTGAACGCGTCTGGCTTGACAGGGTCAATGCTGAGTTCACATCCCAACCTTGGTACTGGCCATCGATGCCACCTACCCAATGCACCACATCTGAGCCGAAGGCTTGTGCTCTGCCGCCAACTTCTAAGAGGCGATATTTGGCAATGGCAGAGTCATATCCTGCAAGTTGTTCTGCTGTAAGGTTGGGGGCAATATATGTTGAATAGAGTGCCGATGATTTGGAAATTGAAAACTCGGCAGGGTAGGGTGCAATTCTGTAAGTGATGGCGTGCTTGTTCAATACCAAATCACTGAACAAATCGAATCCTGTTTGACCCAATTTGGTTTTACCCGTTAAAAATAGACTGTCTGTTTTTGATTCAGGAGCAATTTCAACTGTGGATGTGTAGTCAAAATAGCATTGAGTTCCCAGCAATTTGTGGGCTGGCGGACATTGTCCTGTGCTCTTTTGGTAGGGGTTAAAGGAAACTGATTTTTCTTCACCTGCTGCGTTGTTGTAGTAAACCGTGGCGTTGGCTGGAATGGAACGTGAAGAGCCATTGAAAAACTGCATTGCAGCAGTTTTGCCAGTCATTTTGTCCAGGGCGTTGAAATTGATGATGCCTGTTTTGGCAAAGTCTCGATCGGCTGCTTTGAGTTGTGACTGGTCTTTGTGGGTGTATGAAGCCCAAACAGAAAAGCCATCTTTGTTGTAGTCGCCGAATCCTTTAGACAAGGAGAAGGTTGAGGATTTTCCGCCTGTTTTTTCAGGTTGGTCTGCTTTGACTGAAATAGACAAAGGTGACTCTTTGCCTTTTTTCATAATGAAGTTGACGACGCCCGCAATGGCATCCGAGCCATAAACAGAGGACGCGCCATCTGTTAAAACTTCGACACGGTCAATGGCATCGATTGGAATGGTGTTGAGGTCTACGGTGTTGCCAGAGTTGGCAGGTGCCAGTCTTCGGCCATTCAGCAACACCAAGGTGTAATTACTGCCTAAATCATGAATGGAGGCCGTAGAAAAGCCACCTCCACCACCGCCAACAGATTCTGAAATATGTGTAAAACCTTGCATGACGGGAAGGCTTTGAATAAACTCGGCCGCTGATGTTGCGCCAGATCGCTTGATGGCTTCAGCGTTGTAGGATTGAATAGGCAGAGCGCCTTCAATTTCGGCTCGTTTGATGCTTGATCCTGTGACGACCACAGTCTCAGTTTGGGCATGAGCGACGTTCAAGAACGACACTGCGACAAGGCTTCCGAATGCAACATAAAGTTGCTTGTTGAGTTTGGTCAATTTGTTGTACATGTAGTAATTCCCCTTTTTTTCAAAAGCATTTTATAACCCAAGCCATTGGATGTTGTGCGATTGTTTGTAACACCTTAATAAAGGTGTCGTTAATTTATTGAATCAATGTCTTGACTGGTTTATTAACTATGCGCCGCCCAGCATTAATGACTACCAAGGTATTCGTATTAGTGTGTAAGAAGTGCCATAAATTCTTTACACTTGCGGATTGATCATTAAATTGGGCACTCAATGAAATTCCGTTTTCCGATCGTCATCATTGACGAAGATTACCGCTCTGAAAACACATCTGGTTTAGGCATCCGCGCATTGGCGCAAGCCATTGAAACTGAGGGTTTCGAGGTCTTGGGGGTTACCAGTTATGGCGACCTTTCGCAGTTTGCACAACAGCAATCTAGGGCTAGTGCGTTTATCTTGTCAATTGACGATGAAGAATTCACCCCAGGCCCAGACCTAGACCCTGCGGTGTTGAGCTTGCGTGCCTTCATTGAAGAAGTGCGTCGTAAAAATGCCGATGTGCCCATTTACATCTATGGTGAAACCAAAACTTCGCGGCATATTCCCAATGACATCTTGCGCGAATTGCATGGCTTCATTCACATGTTTGAAGACACACCAGAATTTGTATCGCGACACATCATTCGGGAAGCCAAGAGCTATTTGGAGGGCGTTCAGCCACCATTCTTCAAAGCTTTGCTCGATTACGCAGAAGATGGCTCTTACTCATGGCACTGCCCAGGTCACTCAGGCGGCGTTGCATTTTTGAAGAGCCCTGTGGGGCAGATGTACCATCAGTTTTATGGTGAAAACATGCTGCGTGCAGACGTGTGCAACGCCGTGGAAGAGTTGGGTCAACTGTTGGACCACAACGGCGCCATCGGTGAAAGCGAACGCAATGCGGCACGTATTTTCAATGCGGACCACTGCTTCTTTGTAACCAACGGTACTTCCACCTCGAACAAAATGGTGTGGCATCACACGGTTGCTCCTGGGGACATCGTGATAGTGGAT
>CAIMVM010000359.1 GCA_903844895.1 uncultured Pseudomonadota bacterium | reverse complement strand
GCGGGGAGTGACCTCCTTTAGATTTTACACCAATGGCCCTTTTGTGGACCTTTGTGAAGGGCCTCATGTGGCCCATACAGGAGAGCTTCCAGCTAAATCCTTTAAGCTTGATCGGGTTGCGGGTGCCTATTGGCTTGGTGACGAAAAGAACAAGATGCTCACTCGCATCTACGCCCTAGTCTATGAGACCCCTGAGGAGCTCGACGCCTATCTAAAGCGCCGCGCCCTAGCCCACGAATACGACCACAAAAAAATTGGCAAAGAGCTTGAACTTTTCCATTTCGACGACTTGGTCGGCAAGGGCCTACCTCTATGGCTACCAAACGGAACGGTCATCAGACAAGAAATTGAGCGTTATGCGGAAGAGGTCGAGTTTAACTATGGCTACAAAAGGGTACACACCCCCATCATTGCCAAAGAAGACCTATACAAGACCTCTCAGCACCTTCCGGCCTATGAAGAGTCTATGTTCCCACCGATGATCGTCAATCACGAGCAGACTGGCTACGTAGAAAAGTTCTATCTAAGACCGATGAACTGCCCTCACCACCACTTGATTTTTAGCATGCGAAAAAGAAGCTACCGAGAATTGCCATTACGCCTTGCGGAGTATGGCCAAGTCTTTCGATTTGAGCAGTCTGGGGAGCTTTCAGGGCTGATTCGCGTGAGAACTATGGCTACAAATGATGCCCACATCTACTGCCGCAAAGACCAATTGCGCTCCGAAATCCTGCATACCTTAAAGCTCTATAATGAGGTTTATGAAACTTTTAAACTAGACAACTTCAGGTATCGACTTTCTATTCGCGCTAAAGATGACAATAAAGCGAAGTTCAAGGGCACCGATGAAATGTGGAATGAAGCGGAAGGGGCTTTGAAAGACATTTTAGACCAGCTAAAAATCCCCTATTACATTGGTGAAGGAGAAGCGGCATTCTATGGACCTAAGATTGACATTCAATTTAGGAACCTATTAGGACGTGAAGAAACGGTTTCAACCATTCAAGTGGATTTCTTGGCGGCTGTGAATTTTAACTTAAGATACACCAGCGAAGACGGCAAAGATGAATCCCCTGTCGTCTTACACAGAGCACCGCTTTCCACCCATGAACGATTTATTAGCTATCTCATTGAATACTATGGAGGGGCCTTCCCCTTGTGGTTTAACCCACTTCAAGTAGTGCTCATCCCTGTAAATGAAACTTGTGTGGAGTATTGCTTAGCTTTAAAAGCTGAGCTTCACGCTGCAAAAGTGCGGGTTGAAGTAGACGAAACCAATGAGTCGTTTAATAAAAAGATTAGAATCAACACCATGAAAAAAGCTTCTATTCTGCTTATTATTGGCAACAAAGAAGTGGAGTCCGACTCGGTAACTGTAAGACGGTACGGAGTCACAGAGCAGGAAAATCTAACGCGACCAGCTTTCATTGCCGGACTTTTAAATGAGATCAAATCCAGAACTAACAACCGTCAACCTGTAACTTCTATTCTCTAAGAAAGGATCTCCATGTCCCTTCATCCCTTAGCCCATTACCCTATGGGCCCGCATTTGAAAGTTTGGCTAGGTGTAAAAGCGGAGGCCGAGCAGCTTTCTGACAAAAATCGCAATGAGTTTGCTGATTATGTTTTGAAATTTGGTGAGGAGAATGGTCTTTCTGATCATGAATCTTTGGTCAATCTGATCGACGAGCTTGTTTCCATGGATCACCCTTTGGCCGCTTTAAAGTTGATTGATATGAATCTAGACGTTTGGGACCGTGGTGATTTTCGCGGAGCGTTAGCAGAAGGTATCGCCGCCATGATCACGGGAGAACTCCCAAGAGCGGAGCTGAGCTTTGCTGCTGCCAATCAAGTAGCCCCCGAAGAACCAGCCCCTTACAGCAATATGATTGAAATCCTGATTCAAGATGGCCGCTATGAAGAAGCCTCAACCTGGGCTGACGCGGGGCTTAATTCCAATCCGAATCACTACCGTCTTTGGGAACTCTTTTTAGCCCTTAGTCGAATCCATGCGCAAACCGAAGAAGCGCTTGCCAAGGCCGTTTTTGAAAAGGCCCAAGCTCTTTCCTCATGGGCTGGCACAAGCCTGGCAGCTGAAATCGATCCGGAAGCGAACCCCAGCGCAAAAGTAACCCTACTCGCCCCCTTTTATAATGCTGGAGAGCGCGACGATGAGTTTCTCATTGAGTATACCGGCGCTTTAGGAGCCAGCGGAGATATGGATTCTATCCCACAGATTCTTTGGGCTGCAGAGCGCTTAAGCTCGAGAGAGCTTCCTTGGCGGCTCTACATGCATGCCTCTCAAGCCTATTTGGCACTAGGGAAATTCGAAGATTTTCAAATAATGTCTAAAAAGATTTCTTCTTTACACGGAGTTCCTAGGGATGTCTTAAAATATCTCGACGATCACTTGAAAGAAGTGATGGAAGAACAATCCAAAACACCTAACACCGTGCCGCCCGAAGTCGAAACTCTAAGTCATTAAACTATCCAATTTAAAAGTGTAAGAACTAACGCCATCAGGAAGAAATCTATTATGAAAAAACAAATTCAAACGGAACTAGCCCCATCAGCCATAGGCCCCTACTCCCAAGCCATACAGGTCGGAACTACCCTCTATATTTCAGGCCAGATCCCACTTGATCCGCAAACAGGAAAAATGGTTCCTGGAGGCATTGAAAATGAGACAAAACGAGCCCTTGAGAACCTGAAAGCAATTGTTACAGCTGCAGGTGGAACCATGCAGAATATTGTTAAAACCACAATTTTATTGGCAGATATGAATGATTTTAGCGTGGTAAACGAAATCTATGGAACTTATTTTCAAGCTCCTTTTCCAGCGCGAGCCACATTTCAAGTAGCAAGACTCCCCCGAGATGCTCGCATTGAAATTGAAGCCATCGGGGAAATCTAGTCTGTATCGACCTTAACTGGGCCTTTCCTGCCTGGTTTTTTTCGACTTCTTTTTTTCCGATCGCCTGTAGCACTTGTCCCACTAGACAAACGAAAATGCCCATAAAAAAAACTTTAGTTTTATTTATTTCTAACGAACATTGAAAAAGAAGCTAAGGTTGTGCTATAGTTTTAAAAGCAAGCAAAATTTAGTGACTAAAAATCAAACAAAAGCGAATCTAAAGGACATGTAAGTATGGGATGGCCAAAGAAATTGCAAATATCGCTAGTAGCTGCTGGGGTTTTAACCCTTGCCATATCTGCAAATAGACTTATCGCCGGCCTTGGTGACCAAAGAGTAACCCCACATATTGTTATTGATGGAATTGACTTTGGAGCTTTTGATAAAACTTTAGGCATACCCACTGATTCTTATGACCAAGTTTCGAATGTTACCTTTGAAAGAAATTTTGTAACGGAGCCTTCTTTGTATATGTGGGCACGGCAAGCTGTGACTGAGCATGGTAAACTGCGCACTGTATCTATTATTTATAAAAACTCTGAGGGCGTTGAAGTCAATAAGTTGCTCCTAAAAGGCTCACACCCCATTTCTTGGACGGTGGAGTCATCTGATCCGTCACAGGGCGGATATCATGAAAAAGTGGACGTTTCCGTACAGAGCTTCCTATTTGACTAAGTCGACTTCCTATCCCGGAATACTAAAGTCAGGTAGCCTATTTACTGTTTTTGTCGCAGTTGCTATTAGTTGCGCTATGACTCAAGAGCCTGCTCCTTCTCAAAAAGAGCCAGGTATTTTTATGGGCCTTGTAGATAAAATTTTTGGCAGTCGCTATTCTTACCAAATATCATTAGCTGGAAGTGAAAAGACTTTATTAAGGGTTTCAGATAGCGTTTGTAAAAACCCAGAGAACAACTTGGAGATCGCCCTAGAAACGCAATGGGAATCCCTAAACTTTCCTTTGGAAATCAGCGCTTCTTTAGCAAGCGCTTCAACCCCAGGTCGAGTGGATTTTAAAAGCCCCTCAGCTGCCTACACTCTTCGAGATGTGCCCTATTTTACAAAAGAGAAAATGGAGGGCATTTGCGCCCAGTTTAAAGATAAAGGCACTAGCATTGAAGTTCCTGCAAGTGAACCTTTTGTGCAAAGTGTTAAATTAGCCCTAAGCGCCTTAGCACCTGACTGCAATATTTCTTTGGGACAGAATGGCTTTCAATGCGACAGTAGCAAGATTTCCATATCTCAGCTAAAGTCGCGAGCTATAGCATCCCACCAAATGGTCATTAATGAATTCCAACGATTACCTTATCTCATGGTTAGAAAAGCAAGTACTCTAAAGCAATTTGCTTTGGTCCAAGAGTCTGAGGCTGGAATAAACGGTTTTTGCAGAATTCTTTCTAATTCCATCCAGGAAGAGCTTCCCCTGGCTTTTCGCTCCAATCTCTGGAGAAAGGCTGTTTGTAGCGACCGCAAAGAGGCCGGTTGGAAATCTGTTGCTGCCGACGGCATGGAGCTTGCCATTAAAGAGTTAGACGTATTAACGTCCATTGCTAATGATACTACAAAAAAGGGCATCTTATCGGTGCGCGTACCCGCAGCGCATAGAACTCTTTGGGTTCAATTGACTCCCTCCGAGACCGTGGTTCAAAGCTTTCAATCGGTGATTTTGAAAAATCAGTCAAGACAAGCAACTATTGGCATTAAAGGAGCGTGTTGGCATCCAATATTTGATGACAAACCTGAGCTTTTACAGGTATCAAGTGCTATAGGGCTATTTCAACGCTCTAATGGAGCCTGCGAATACAAGATTGAAAACACCGACTCGCAGCCTTGGAAATATTTAGCAAATGCACTTAATGGCGAAACTGCATTTGTCGTGGATAACTCCAAGTCTAAAATTCTCCAGCTTCCCCTTGGCACCTATACCTATCAGGTTTATCCCATGCCACAAGATCCACGCAGCGAAAGACCAGAGTCAGGCCCACAGATATCTTCAGGTACTCTCTCTTGGACGGCAAAATCAAGTAAATTAACGCTACAATAAGTACCAAGAACTCTTTTGTTGGCCTGCGCTCTGTTTCGACTCGTCTCCCGGAAATTGCCACCACAAACAGCCCAATCAAAAACAGCCCAATCAAAAACAGCCCAATCAAAAACAGCCCAATCAAAAACAGCCCAATCAAAAACAG
>CAIMVM010000358.1 GCA_903844895.1 uncultured Pseudomonadota bacterium | reverse complement strand
TATAGCCCAACACAAAATTCCCAATCGACCTGGAAGGAGCGAACCAAAGGCCGTAAAGCGACGTCCCAAAGCTTATCCAAGGCTAACTAAACCGAGGAGCCAGTTAAAAAAGCAGAGTATTTCTTAACTTAGCGCCATTCGTATGTATTACGAGTTCGCTAGGGTCATGGCATCGCTTTGAATGTAATCCGCAAGGCAAACGATTCGCCACCTTTCGTTCAGCCTGTCTTCTATAGCAGAAGCTGGAGTAGCCATCCCTATTTACAACGAACCGTATATTTAAAAGGATCCGTGTACGAGAAGGCGTGAATTTGGCAGTGTATGTGGTTTCCGTTGATCAGGAGGCGTGAGAGAAGAGAGTCTATGTCAATGGATAAGGGCATCTGGCATGTCTTTGCTAAAAAACCAATTGAAGTAAGAAACATTCCTATTCTGACTTTGTCAGGCCATGGATGGTCAAGGCTAGCGCCAAATTTTAGATGCCTTCGAATTCAAGATTCTTGCACCTTTAAAAAAGTTTCGAAGTATCGACGCGAGGGAGAAAAAGACCGCAAGAAATTTTGCTTCTATGGAATTTCTTGGCTGGGTTGATATTTGAGTGGTGGGGACACATGGTGAGGCGTGCGCCATCGACTGATAGAAAATAGTTTTGCTCTCTCCCTATTACAGTTAAAACCTAAGTTAAGGGGCTTCCTGTTTGATCTTGTTTTCTATTTGAGAGTGATTGTCTGTCTGGGGACTGTGTTTGCTGCAAGGGGATACGTGGGGAACGGGAATCTATCAGGCTCGTCTTGGTAAGCTAAATAGAATCCCTTTTAAGTTTCGCTTTCAACAAAAGGGAATTGGCCAACACGCTTAAAGAGCTAGCTGACATGGCTATGGCAGCAAGCATGGGATCCAGATCTCGAACCATGTGTGGCAGAATCTCAACGCTATTAAAAGCACCGGTTGCGATGGGAATTAGTAATAAATTGTAGCCGAAAGCCCACCAAAGATTTTGCTTGACCGTGCTTACTGTAGCCTTTGAAATCTTAATAAGTCTAGAAATTTTAGCAATCCCGCCACCAAACAAAATAATTCCAGAGGCGTCTTTTGATAAATCAGAGCCTGATGAGACAGCTATTCCAGCACTGGCTGCGCTGAGTGCCGGCGCATCATTGAGTCCGTCTCCAACCATAGCCACAGGCGGAGGAAGGCTTTTGACAATGGCGAGTTTTTCCTTGGGTGTGACGGAAAAGAAATACTTGGTGATATGAAGCTCTTGAGCTGTTTCTTTTACTACGGATTCTTGATCGCCGCTTACAATCACCGGTTCGATGCCTGAAGCTTGGAGCTCTGCAATGATCGCATGCGCTTCTGGACGAATTTTGTCACTTAAGCATACGGAGCCCAGGCACTTCTTTGAGGAAAAAAAGACAACCACACTACGCCCTTGGTTTCCTTGTTCCAGAGACCATAAAAGCTCGGACTCAGGTACGCCTGATGACAGGGCCCAATGAGGGGAGCCTGCCTGGTAGAGCTGTTTTTGAAATATGCCCTGTATCCCAAGGCCAGGATGCTCCTGAACTTGCTCGAAATCCCATCGAGTCTTGTGTTGCTGGCTAATCGCTGTAGCTATTGGGTGCTTGCTATAAGATTCTAAACTAGAAAATAGAGCCCAATGATCATCTGAAATGTTCGTCTGGCCGGTAACTTGAAAAAGGCCTTCCGTCAAAGTTCCCGTTTTATCAAACAATAAAGTCTTCGCATGGCCCAGGTTTTCCATTTGTTGGAGATCTCTGACTAAAATGCCTTCCTTTGCGGCTTGTGACACACCTACTATAAGGGCAGTTGGTGTGGCGAGTCCTAGGGCACATGGACAAGCAACCACGAGTACGGCGGCAGCTCGCAGAAAAGCGTAGGAGGGGCTATATCCCGAAAGTAGCCAGGTGGCGAGGGTTGCTGCAGCGATCAACAGAATCACGGGGACAAAAATTCGAGAGATTTTATCAGCCAGTTCTCCTAATCGTCCTTTGGAGGATTGGGCTGCTATAACTTGTCTAATTATTTCCGCGAGTACCCCATCCTCGCTTCCCTTGTTAGTCTTTATTTCTATGGTGGAGCTCAGGTTGATCGTGCCACCAAAAACCAAATCACCTAGGCTTTTTTTAATCGGGGTATTTTCGCCTGTGAGCATGGACTCACTGAGTGACGTTGTTCCTGAGATGATGGTGCTATCGAGTGGAATTTTCTCTCCAGCTGCTACGCGAAGGATGGTTCCTGGAACAATGGAAGCGATCGGCAGGTGGGTGTATTTACCGTCAATCAAAGCTAATGCATCTTGAGAAGACAACTCAAACAAGCTTTTCAAATCACTTTGTGCCATGAGGCGTAGTTTTTCTTCTATCCATTTTCCTAAGCGGACGAGGGTTAGAATCATCGCCGCCGATTCAAAGTAGAGATGCCCCCCCTTGGTCAATCCTAAAAGTACGGCGATGGAAATTCCCCAAGCGACAGAAGAACCTAAGGCTATAAGCACATCCATATTGCTTGATTTCATCTTTAGAGAGGCGTAAGCCCCGCGATAGTAGCCCAAACCTGTCGTAAACTGGACGGTGGTGCCCAGTATCCCTAAAAGCCAAGGAAAGAAAGGCTGGTTTGAGAAGGCTTCCATCAGATTGAAATCGTGGGCCATCGAGAGTAGAAATAGAGGGGCAGTTGCTAAGATGCCTATCTTCAGATCTAAGGGCATGGAAGCCGACTCTGGACTAGAGGATGTTGATCTAAGGGTGAGCTTATATCGAGTCCCTGCCAAATTGGGCAGTAGATCTAACGTGAGACCCTTGATGCTTTGTACTTTAACTAAACCTGCAGCTAGGGAAACGTCCGCTCTTAATACCCGCGTATTTAGCTCAAGCGCTTTTCTGACCACTTCAGCGCAGTTTGAGCAAGTCATGCCCTCAACATTAAAGATCGTATCTTGAATCTCTGGGCTTTTTCCTGCTTTTTCTAATTCTTGTAGGATATCTTGAGCATGGAGAGGATCTTGGAAGTCAAAACTGGCTATTCCTGAAGCGAGATCCACCGAGGGGGCAGATATATGGGGGACTTTTTTTAGGGCTTCTGTAACGTTTTTTACACAACCTTGACAGGACATTCCTTTTATATATATAGAGCTATGAGGCATTTTCAAATCCTTGCGAGACAAAGCCATGATACAGAGTCCCTCAGAGTTTGCCAAATCAATAATACCCAAAAGCATAGAGCGTGTAACGGTTGTGGGCGGCGGCAGAATAGGAACTTTTTTGGCGACTCTGACTGAGGCTTGCGTCGTCTCAAGGCAGCATGGGGAATTGCAACCAACAGGCCCTATTCTAGTTTGTGTTCGAAATAGTGAACTTGAGAACGTCATTTTAAGGACGCCTTTAGAAAGACGAAAAGATTTAATATTCATACAAAATGGCATGATCGATCCCCTGCTAGAATCTATGGGGATGCAGGAAGCTACTCGTGGCATTCTTTATTTTGCCATCGAGACAAAGGGTGGAAAAGTAGTAGATGGCGGCGGTTCTGCATTTTGCGGAACTTATGCTCCTTGGCTTGTGTCCGTATTGCATGAGGCTAAGATCGGTGCACAGGTTGTGACTTCCGAAGAGTTTCGAAAAGAAATGGGCAGAAAGCTTATTTGGAACTCCGTGTTTGGTTTATTAGGGCAAGTTTACCAGACCGATGTTGGTCAAATCCTAGATCGGCATCGGCCTGAATTTCAGATTCTTTTGTCTGAACTTCAAAGCGTCTTTGAGGGTGCCACAAAAATAGGTCTAGGTGATGATTTAGAACAGTTTCTTACTAACTACGCCCTAGAAGTTTCCCACTATCACTGCAGAGCCTCAGAGTGGGAGTGGCGGAATGGCTGGTTTCTAAGTAAGATGCCAACCCCTCTCCATAGCCAACTATCTCTTAAAATTGGAAAACCATTTTAATCACCTTGCGGCCATCGTCAAAAAATGTTTTGGCTTGAAAAGGAGCTAGGCTCTTTTTTCTGAGTTAGGCATATGATTCCTATACAACTGACGTGCCAGAATGGATCTAAGACCGGTTAAAGTAGTGTCACTTTGGCTCGTCTTATTTCTTGGCGAAGATTTTTCCTACGTCCTGCGAGCAAAGTTGCTTTTATGGGCTAAGTGCGGCCTGGTTCTCGTTCCAAGTGCCCCTCTCCAAGAAGGCGGTCCATCTTTTCTGAGGAGTCGCTCGGATTTATGCCTGGATAGATTTTTAAAATTACTATATGATTTTTAGATCCATTTTGATTGTTAAAAATCCCGTAGAAGAAATGCCGTGTTTTTGTGGCTAGCATAAATAGGGGGGCCAGCTTTGAACTTTTTATGGAACCAGGTTTTCAGTGTCGCTGTCGTGAGTTATTCGCTAGTAGCTTCCCAAGCTATGGCATGGGGAAACCGAGGCCACGACGCATTGACCGTTACAGCAACAAGAATTGCAGCGCAACGCTATAAAGATCCAAAATTTGTCGCCCCCCTGTTTTCCCGTACGGAAATGTTAGCGCACTTGGCCAATATTCCTGACATCTATTGGAAGAGTTTGTCGCGGGAAGAACGTAAAATTTTGGATACCGCTCATTATTACGATGTGGATCTGGTAAAAGCCGATTTGCAATTGAAATCATTTCCAAAGACGCTCTCAGATGTTCTAGTTCAAGCTACTTCATTTTGTAAGTTTCCAGAGGTTAACTCTACTCTTACTTGTGATGGTAAAAGTACGCCCCGAGATATTATGTTGACCATTGGGTCGGCTCCTTGGCGCATTGAACAGTTAGCGCTTGCCATGGAGTCTAGCTTTTTAAAAGCTAAAGAAGTTCAGAATTCCCATGGTGATGAGACTCAGTTTAAAGCTGCTGTGGATGACGCTTTGTTTTATGGTGGCCTTGTCTCCCATTATGTGGGTGATATGTCGATGCCTCTTCATACATCTTCCGATTATGATGCTTATGCTGTGGGTCTCGGTGGGCTGCATTACTATTTTGAAGATCTCTTGGTAGATCAACTTAATTTTAGTTTCTATGACGAAGTTAAAGATTATGCGATTCGTCAACAGCCCGCTCAGTCACTTGTCGAAAAGAACCCATCTAGCACTTACGTGGAGTATGCAACAGCCTTAGCGTTGAATAGTTTTTCGACATTAGGCCAAATGTATAAGCTCGATCGGAAATTTGCCCTTATTAAACCTTCCTCGAATGTATCTGGACTTAAGGTTATGGCCGAGCGTAAACCTCCTCAGGTAGCAGTGGCTGGGTTCAGACCCTTTCTTAAGGCGCGCTTTGCCTATGCTTCTGATGTCCTAGCTACCATCTGGTATGAAGCATGGAAGCGCGGGGGGGCGCCTAATTTGTCTAATTATAAAAGCTATGATTTTCGATTGAAGCCTGATCCTATTCCGTTAAGCTATTTGGATATAAAATGAGTATTTTAAGTTCCTTTCCAGTCGACCCTTGGGCCTATGTGGATCAGTACTGTGAGAGATTGGCACCAGGCCTGTTTATGGAGCCTTTTAATCTTCTTTCTAATATACCTTTCATTTTGATTGGTATTTGGCAGTACCGCAGGTCTAGAAGACGCACAGAAAAGTGGCTGGGGATCTTAGCTTTTTTGGTAGGCGTAGGGTCCATGATGTTTCATGCTTTTGCCACCCGCTGGGCACAGGCCATGGATATTCTACCCATTGCGATTTTGATATTTACATTTCTCTTTTACTATCAGGTGAGAATCCTTAAGTGGCGCAATTGGGTTGCAATTCTAGGGATTTTAGGTGTCGTTGGGACCTCTGGACTTGCCGTGCGCTTTCTGGGTGACCCTGTTTATAATGGATCTCAAGCTTACTTCGGCGTAGGCGTGGGGCTGTCTATTTTGGCTTACCGTGAAAGACATGAAGTGAGGGGCTGGTTGTTTCTGTCCTTGATGCTTTTTGGTTTAGCTTTAGTGGCTCGCATGGCTGATCCTGCTATTTGTTTTCGGTTCATAGTCGGTTCGCACTTTGCGTGGCACCTGTTTACTGCTGCCTCATTGATGTGTGCTTTTCGATCGTTGAGAGTTCCTCATATGAACTATTTGCCCAAAACTAACAAGCAAGTTAAAAATGTTGTGATCCATGTGCCTCAGGAAGATCTAAGCTTTTTAAGTCGAACCCGAAGCAAGAATAAAAAGAGAAAAAAGTCATCCGTGAAAAGATTGCCAGGCAATCCCAAATAGATGGTTGCTTGAACATTCTTGTTTCAGGCTATTTCTTGGTGCTTGATGAGAAAAGTTTTTCCGCTAGTTCCAGCTGCTTTGAGGACCTCGATGATTCCGCATTCGGCCCAGCGGCAAGGTTGAAAAGATTGTATTTCTGGGCATCTCGATCTATGGGTTTCAATGCCAGGCATTGAACAACATGCCTTCCGGAGATGATGGTTTCATTGTAGAATAGAATTCTCAATTCTTTGCTTAATTCTCTAAGAATTTCATTGCTATGAAAGTAAATGTCTTTGAAGGCTTCGTCCTTGCCTAGGGCCTCCTTCATTTCAGAAATCATGGGGGCTTCCACAACCAGAGTGCCGCCTTGCTTTAAAGAACGAATCATTTCCGAATAGTAGCGGGTGATACTAGGTTTAAAGTCCATCATGATAATAGAGTCGTACTCCATCAGTCCAAACACATGAAGATCTAGGTCGCAGCGTTTTGCTTCCAGCGCGACATTTAGATTTTTCGCTCGTTCTAGGGCAATCTCGATGGCGACATCAGATACGTCAAACCCGCGAACTGTAAATCCATTTTGCGCAAGAAATCCTGCATTGGTTCCGGTGCCCATAGCCAGATCAAGAGTGAGCCCTTTCGTGAGGCGGCCGCAGATGTCCTTAAGGAAGCTTGAGGGAGCCTGACTGTTGTGTACGTCTTTTTGCTCACGGTAGAAATCATTCCAATAGGTTCTTGCATCCATACTTAAGTTCTTCCTTGGCGATTCTAGTTCCTAGATTCCATGTCTCTGGGCTCCAATATAGCGAAGTGCTCCAAATTAAACCACCAAATTTCTAGATCTTTGGCGGAGACTTGGCCGGACAAGATCATGGGCAGCAGCTTTTTGAAACCTTTTTTCTTATAGTTCCAGCCACATCCTAGAACTTCAATAACCTGATGCGCCGAAATTTCTTTTGTACAATATTTTTTTAGAACTAGGGACTTTCTTTTTAGGTCTTCTTTTGGGTCAGGGAGGACACTCCAGGTTGTTTTCGAAGTAAGTTATGGCCAGAGGTCATATGCTTTCATATTCTTTGGGTACAGTGACTATTTCATTTGGTTTCGAGTCAAGCTGCCTGCGGTGGATTCGAAGTAATTTTTTATTTGCAAATTCTTTGACATCAGAGTTCACATTATTCACGAAGACAAAAACGCATCCGATAAACGGCTTCTGGTAGTAGATGCTTTAGAGAGCAGCACAGCTATTTCCGCAAGGATTTATGGAAAAAGATCCCTAAGAGTGAAAAAACTGCTGGCCACCAAAGCCCTTCATTTGTTGGCTTATGAGTTGCGTTTTACATAAGCATTCTTTATCACTTGTTTTGCTCATGCAAGTTTGCATAAGTTTCCTGTAGCGGTAGCCTCAAGGTACGTGACGTATCGGATTCGATTCTAAGGTGGTTCAAAGGGAGCGCTTAAAATTTAGAACGGCGACCTCTTGACCTGAGCTATTTGTGGCGACAATGCTGAGGTTTTCTAAAGGGAGAAAACGTATCTGGTGCCAGTGAGTGGATTTGGGGTCAACGAAGGTTAAAAATGCAGATTTGTAAAAAATCTGTTCAGACTTATCTCCTTTAAGGATTTTTAAAACTTGGAATTGGGAATCTATTTCAAGGATTTCCCGGAAGGGGGCGGGTCCAACAAGCTCTCCCGATATTCCCTCTGGGGTGACTAGAAACGTCAATTTATAGAGCGAATGTACCCAAGTTCCTTCTAGATAGTTTAGAATGTCCTCCGTGTTCAAGGGCTCTCCCGTGATGAATCAAAAAAATAGGGACCATAGCGATGGTCCCTAAAAAGGTCTAGTTGTGTGTCATGAGATTTGCCACTTGGCGAGCAAACTTCATGGGGTCTTTTAAGGGAGAACCCTCAGATAAAAGCGCTTGATTGTAGAGAATGTCAGCCCACTCTTTCTTTTGTTCTGCAGAAATAGATTTCATGCGTTCAAAAATAGGGTGAGTCGGATTGATTTCAAGAATTCTTTTAGATTTAGGTGCTTTTTGTCCCATAGACTCCATGATTCTTTCCATTCTTGCAGAAGAATCCCAGGAACCAGATACCAAGCAGACGGGGCTATCTACGAGGCGGTCTGAGAGGCGAACTTCCTTCACATATTCTTGGAGGGAGTCTTGAATGGATGAAGTAATCTCTTTTAAATCAGCCTCTTTCGTTTTAAGGATTTTCTCTGCTTCTTTTTTCTCATCCTCAGTATTCAGCTCAAGATTCTCCTTGGTGATCGAAACCACAGGCTTGTCAGCAAAGGTTGTGAGATGTTGAGTCACCCATTCATCAACGGCGTCGGTTAAAAAGAGAACTTCATAGGATTTTTTCACAAGGCTTTCCATATAGGGGCTATCTTTTAGAGCCTCAATGCTGTCACCTGTGATAAAGTAGATGGCTTTTTGGCCGTCTTTCATGCGAGAAACATATTCGTCAAGGGTCGTGAGATCTTCCTGCGCGCTTGATTTGAATAAGGAAATTTTTTCGATGCTTTCCCGGTGTGAGCCATCAGTTGCAATTCCTTCTTTGATGGTGGAACCGAAAAGATTCCAAATCTTAGTCCACTTCTCACGGTCATTCTTTAAGAGGTTTTCAAAATGACGAATCAACTTGCCGGTCACCGCCTTGTTGATAGCTGCAAGGCGTCTATCTTTTTGAAGGATTTCACGTGACACGTTTAGGGGTAAATCATCACTATCAATCACACCTTTGATGAATCTGAGCCAAAGTGGTGTAAGATCTTGACAGTTATCGCTTATAAATACTTTCTTTACATAAAGAGATGGTCCCATGCGTGCGTCTCGCTGATTGTAGTCAAACGGCACGTTGGTAGGGATAAAGAGCAAGCTAGAAAACTGATTGGTGCCTTCAGCTTTATAGTGAATCGTATCGAGCGGGTCAGTCCAATCTCTTCCAACTTGTTTGTAGAATTCTGCATACTCTTCTGGCTTTACTTCAGCAGGAGTTTTACGCCAAAGGGCTTTACGAGAGTTTAATGTTTCGTCGTTTTCAGTTGTCGTATATTCGCCTTCAATGGCTTTGCCGTCAGCGTCGAGAACAGGGTTCTTGCGCTCTACTTTCATCATGATAGGCCACTCTAGAAAGTCAGAATACTTGCGAACGATTCGACGTATGACCCATTCATCAGTAAAGTCTTCCGCTGTGTCATCATCGTTAAATTCTTTCAAGTGGAGCGTGATGGTCGTTCCAGCGCCCTCAGTTCTAGGGAGAGTGTCCACAGAGTAAGTCCCGTCCCCGCTTGACTGCCAAACGGTCCCTTCTGACGTTCCTGCTCTCATGGTGTGCAACGTGACCTTGTCTGCGACGATAAAGGCTGAGTAAAAGCCTACGCCAAATTGGCCGATGAGTTCTGGGTTTTCTTTCATTTTCTGGGCATTTTCTAAAAACGCCTTAGTGCCAGAATGGGCAATAGTACCAATGTTTTTGATGACTTCTGCTTTAGTCATCCCGATCCCATTGTCCGAAATAGATATGGTTTTGCTAGCTTTGTCTGCTGAAATGCGAATCACCCCTTCGCCTTCAAATCCTAGCTCTGTGTTCTCTAGGGCGCCAACCCGTCTTTTTTCGAGGGCGTCTGC
Organism: uncultured Pseudomonadota bacterium; assembly: GCA_903844895.1. Taxonomy (GTDB): domain Bacteria; phylum Bdellovibrionota_B; class Oligoflexia; order Oligoflexales; family CAIMVM01; genus CAIMVM01. The sequence continues at coordinate 11,491 of CAIMVM010000358.1, read as the reverse complement.
TCCGTTGGAGACAAGCTCGCGCAAAAAGATCTCTTTTTGGCTGTATAGCGAGTGAATCATAAGGTCTAAAATTTGCTTTACTTCGGCCTGAAATTGTAATGTTTCCATAGGGTTCCTTTCAAAGGGAAGGTGGAAAGTGAGACGCTAAATATGAGGGCCGAAAATCAAATGTCAAGGGGTAAAAATAGAGTCTTTGGAAATCAAGGGATTTGGCAGAGATATTTTATGTCCGGCGAGGTTTCGGAAAGGTTGACGGCCGGTGGGTATGTACACCGATGCCGAAGAGAGTTATATTCTTTACAATCTTATGCGGTGAACTAAAATCAAAGCTAGTTTTTATTAGGAGCAATATTTATATGGCCCATGGGAAGTCTATTTTAATAGTCGACGATGAGCCGGAAATTCGCGAATGGCTATCGGCCTTACTTGATGATGGCAAGTATAAAATTTTACATGCAGGTACTCTAAGCGAAGCTATTAGCATGGTTCGCCTACATGACCCTTATAAAGTAATATTGGATCTAATTCTTCCAGATGCCCGCGATTGTGAAGCTGTAGACGGGCTTAAAAAGGCGGGAGCTAAAAATATAGTTGTACTGACAGGCTATCCGGGTCAGAAATCGGAAGCTATGCGATTAGGAGCTGTCGGATATATTGAAAAACCCTGCTCGGCAGTGGCGCTTAAGCGCGCCTTAGAAATCACAGATTAAAGCGAGGAAGAGCGGCTTTTCAGTGAGTTCTTCCTAAAATACCAAGGAAGTGACATCTTCCGTGAGATGTTTCACCATAAGTCCTGCCGCTTCAGCGCCGATCAAGTTGCTATAGGTGTCATCGATAAAAAGTGTGTGATGGGCGTCCAGCCCATGGCGATCCACGATGTATTTATAGATATCTGGATTTGGTTTTCTGAGCCCTATAAGGTGGGAGTAATAGGCTCCTTCAAAGATCTCATCAAAAGCTTTGATAGAACCAATTGTTTTTGTCGCGATTTCATCAAAAGCTAATTTATGGATTTCATTGGTATTAGAAAGAAGGAAGACCCTTTTTTTCGAGGAAATACCTTTAAGCCATTCGATGCGCTTCAGTGGTAGATCTTTAAGCATCGCATTCCAAGCGAGATCAATATTCTGGTCTGGGAGCGGCAGTTTTACACCCGATGCGGATGCTAACATTCTAATTTCTGAACGAAAGTCGTCTGCTGAAAGGAGTCCCATTTCAAACTGGTCTATAAATTCAAATTGGTGATGCCGGCCATAAATTTCTACTCCTATGAGCTTTTGGAGCGCTGTAATAGTAAGGGAGAAATCGAGGTTTAAAAATACGCCCCCGAGATCAAAAATGATGTTATGAATGGAACGATTATCCGCCATGAGGTCCCCCTTTCATGTTATGATAACATGAGATTAGAAGAAGAGGTCGGTTTGCGAAAGGTTTCTGAAATTGAGCAGTTTCTATGTGAAATGTCGCCCTTGCCACTGGCGGAGTCATGGGACAATGTCGGGCTATTGATCGGTAGACGCAGCGCTTCGGTAAATAAGGTGATGACATGCTTGACTCTTTCTCCCGACGTGGCTGAGGAGGCATGTGCCGCAGGTGTGGGTTTGATCGTTACTCACCATCCCTTTCCTTTTAAACCTAGTAGTAAATATACCGATGCTACGGTGGAAGGTCGTCTTTTTTTAAGGCTGATAGAGAGCGGAATCGCTGTTTTTTCTTCCCATACTGCCTTTGATGGGGCTTCAGAGGGGATCAATGAGTTGATCTTGAGAGGTCTTGGATTTTCAGAAATGGAGCCTATCACCCAAAGGGATGGCCTTATAGGGGGAGTCGGAAGGATGACCAGAGGGGACCTGACGGTTGATCAAATCCTCGATAAGCTCAAGGGCTTTTTAGCCCTTAAACAAATCTCAATCGTTAAGGGTAAGCCTAAGGTTAGAAAAGTGGGTGTAGTATGTGGATCGGGGGGGGATTTTATTTCGACCGCCCACGCCAAAGGCATCGATTGTTTCATTACCGGAGAGGCAACCTTTCATCATAGCCTTTTAGCGCGCTCTTTGGGGATGAACCTGATTTTAGTGGGGCATTATTTTAGTGAAAGATTTGCCATGGAGATCATGGCTCAGAGAATTGGCGTAAAGTTTCCTGAAATCAGCGTATTTGCAAGCCAAGTGGAGTCCGACCCCCTCGCTCTCGGTTAGGAGATTTTGGTCCTAGCTCTATTTACCTCAGTGCAAGCTATCTCTTACTATTAACTCAAGCCGCCTCATTTTTGAGGCATACTTAGTAATAGGTTTTTGGGGCGGGCGGCAGGAACATTCCTGCCTAGATGGATATTTATGAGAAAAATGTTATGATCTGATTACAACTTGAGCCACAGAAAAGTCTTACAAAGGGACGGGTCTTCGGCGGCTTTGGTCAAAGAAGTATTATTTAAGAGGCCGATATTGAACACGAAATCCATGAGACCGCTTTTCCTTCTTACCTTTTCAGCTCTTCGCTCTAGCGTGGTTGTCGGTGTTTTTGCTGTTTGCCTCCTATTTTGTCTTGCTAGCCATCAATCAGCCTTTGCATCAGCCTCCTTTCAGGCAGGAGGCGGGCTTCAAAAAGCTGATTTGATCGCAGATCGAGGAGAAACCACAAAACTTAACTTCAAAGGTGCAACGAAGATTTTAGGTGCACATATGCAACCCCTGTCGGCCCTTCCAGCAGGGCTTGGGATTGTCCTTTCCCAGTCCCATCTCAAGGGAGCGGATCGGGAAAGCGCTCTTTCTCTAGATATCAAGGCTGTCAGCGTCGAAGTTTCCACTTGGACAAAAGCTGGTCCCGTCGCTTTCTTTCTTAGAGGCGGGAAGGTCGTTGGGGCGGAAGCTTCCATTTACCGCCCTACCTCTAAAGTCCAGTCACTAGAGTATTCAGCCTCTCACGGCTCCTTCGGTGTAGCCACGAGCTTATCTTCGAGCATTTCTTTGATGTTAGAAGTGAAGCAGTCCTTTGGGGGAGATTTTGACTATCTATATGGTGAAGAGGTTCTAGGTAAACCACGACATCTAACCTCATCAAGCGTTTTGCTTGGTATTGAATTTGGAGCGTAAAGCCATGACAGTTGAAAAAAAAGAAGTAACTCCTAAGGCGCTCGAGCAATTAAGAAAAGAAAGAAATCAGGAACTCGTCAGAAAAATGCGAGCCGGTGAGTCCCTTTCCAGCTTCGATAGCCAGGCAAGTTGGTTTCCAGAACGCCCTAAAATAGAAAAGAATTTGGAAGCGCTTCAAAAGCTCTATGGTAAGGATACCGAGCAAAAGTCGGAAAACTCCAGCAGTCCTAACTCCTCACAAAATATGGAAGCCGCCGTAGTCTCCCTCGCGCGCGGAAAGCAAAAAAGTTCACTAGATAAACAAAAACGCTAAAGCTCTCGTCTACGGCGACAATTCCCGCCAGCCTAGATGGGATGAGGTCTGCCACATGAAACTTACCCAAACGTGCTGATGCAAGCTTGAGCGTTTCATTGCCACTTTGTCGATGCCAGTTGGAACCTGCTTCAGCCCTTCTTGAATCGTTTAAAATTGGGATTTCTAAACGTCTCTACAGTTCAGCCTCCTTATGCAAAGGTGGTGGGAGATCGGTGCAAGGCATGCGCCGAGCATCTTGGCCGGCTGTGGTTGGCCTTTGGCTGAATCGTTTAATTTGATCCTACAGTTCGATCATTTAAAGTGAGAAAATCTTTTGATACACACCACCGTGCGCCGTACGATTGAATGGCAGCCATGGCGAAATATCTTTATGTTATTCCGCGATTATTTACCGTGAACAAAAAGACGGTAAAGATAGAGTCCTAGAATCTTCTTATATATCTGGTGCCATCTTAGTAATTACAGGCAGTTGTAAGACAAGTGCTCAAGTGTGCATACGTTTTTGGGTTAGCTGCTTCAGCTTCCCTTAGACTTTATGCTGCCGAGAAGAGGTCCCGCGGAGTCTTAAGTGGATCAAGGACTGCCGCTTGTGCTGGCTCTTCTCGAAGCAAAGGGTGTCGGCGGGGTGAACTAACGGTCGAGTATCATTCACAAATCCCAATTCTGAAGGAGTGCTAGAAATTAAAAAATAGGTAGAAGTTTTCCTTAGAGGTCGGTATATCAAATGCTCTGGAGGTGTCGTATGGGACTAAACTTTATTCTTCGTTTGCCTATCTTGTCTGTCTTTATTGCAACCATCGCAGGTGGGGCAGTTACTCAAGGCAAGTTTGAACCGATTCCATCTTCACTTCGCAATCTAAATTTGGATAAGTTTTCGGGCGTATGGTATGAAATTGCATCTACCAAAAATTCGAAGCGCGTCAGTGCGCCTTGTTACTGTGCAAGGAGTTCTTTCAATAGATTGTCCCTCGATGAAATTTCAGTCGTAAAAAGCTGCCGCAAAAGAATACCCGACCCAGATCTTTTCCAAGAAGGTCGTGCCACTATCGTCGATCAGAATGTGCCAGGAGCTTGGGTTGTTTCCTTTGAGAGAATGCATACGTTAAATAATTTTTTTGTGGTTGCTGTAGATGTTCAATATGAAAACGCTGTCATCATTGACCATGCGCGTAGTTCCATTGCTATTTACTCACGAAATCCTACTATGGAATTGTTTGTTTTAGCGTCGATTCGAGGACAACTCGTAACTCAAGGATATGACGTTTCTAATCTTTCTGAAACGCTGCAGTTAGGTTGCTGGGAAGATAAGGGCACTATAAAGTGAAAAAAATAGAAGCAAGGAAACTGAAAGGATTTGCTGACTACTCTGGTACAACGATGTCCCTGCGCAGTCAAATAATGGAGGAAGTACGCCGCGCCGCAAGCGAAGCTGGGTTTATCGCATTGCAAACTCCGGCATTGGAATATGCCGAGGTTCTGTTAGGCGAGGGCGGGGAAACTGACAAGCAAGTCTTTATGTGGGAAGACAATGGCGGTAGATCTGTTGCCTTACGTTATGATTTGACGGTTCCCTTTGCGCGATTTGTTGCGGAAAACGGAAATCTGCAGATGCCTTATAAAAGATATCAAATTGGGGATGTTTGGCGCGCAGAAAAGCCCCAAAAAGGCCGTTTCCGAGAGTTTTGCCAATGTGATTTTGATATTATTGGTGCTGACACTCTGAGCGCAGACTTTGAAGTCATTCTTGCAATCATGAAAGTTTTAACGCGGTTAAACAAAGGAACCTTTACGATGACATTGGGTCATCGCGATGTCTTAGGGGGACTTCTTAAAGTCTTTCTCCCTGATGTGTTTCAATCTCCAAATGGCGAGTCAGCATGTCTTATCGTTATCGATAAGCTGGACAAGATTGGCCCAGAAAAAGTCGTAAACGAGCTTTCCCTAATCTCTGGCGCAACCCGCGAAGGTGCTCAGGATTTGTTAGCACTCTTGCAAAAGAGGGATGGGGAAGGGTCTGATCTTGCCGCCATAAAAGCGAGTTTGGTTTCAGATGAGGTTGCTACTGCTGCATTAGGACGGCTAGAAAGTTTGCTTGATCTGGTTAATGCTATAGACATGCCGCTGAGTGTTAAGCTTGTAGCTGACCTTAAAATCGCTCGTGGCCTGGCATATTACACAGGAGTCGTTTTTGAAACGACCCTTGATAGTCTTCCGAGTTTTGGTTCGGTGAGCTCAGGCGGCAGATATGATCAGCTTACCCAGCGTTTTGTAGACCGTGAGCTTCCAGGAGTCGGAGGCTCCATTGGGCTCGATCGTCTTGTGGCTGCTTTTGAAGAGCTAGGCGTTTTAGAAAATACCAAGAGAGCTGGTGTCTTTGTGGTTTTAGCGAGCCAAGGTTTAGAATCATGGGCTTTTCAAGCAGCAGAATTCTTCAGAGCTCAAGGAGTCCTTTGTGAGGTTTCTCTTAAGCCGAGCAAACTAGCTAAACAATTTGCATTGGCAGATAAAATGAATAGGGCCTATGCTATGGTCATCGGTGAAGAAGAAAATAGCAGCCAAACCGTAACGCTTAAGGATCTATCTTCGGGTGAGCAACACTCAAAGTTAAGTTTAAAGGATGCATTAAAACTTTTAAAGCCAGAGCTCTAAAAGGCGCACTAGAAATTCTTTTGGACAGGAGCCAATTGGCAGTTCCAAGCTATCTTGCTGTCGCTGAAAAGTAAGAACTCATCTTCCTAATCGTCTTTTCGAACTTCGGGAGCGAATCGCCCAAAGAGAAATAATCTTAACAAGTTAAATTTTGGCTGACGCTTTATCTCTTTTTTTAGCGCGTTTTGCTTCTTTCTAAGTTTAATCTTTCTCGTAAATCGCAAGGGCAGATTAAGATTTCAAAAGGAATTGGGATTAAAGATCGCTCTTAAAGTAAAGATGACGCACTATGTGCGCTGCATATATTGGAAAATTTTAGGACATGTCGTATCTAGCTCGTAAATTGCTGGCGAGTTTATCCGGTTAAGGTATCTGCGAGATTTGCCTGGCCAAATTTTGCATAAGATTCTCTAAAGTATAGGTTTGCCTTCAGATAAGACTCGCTGCCGAAATTCCTGATTCACCTCATTCTAACTTACAATATCAAAAGCCAATAGCGTATAGGGGGTGTCTTCAAGCACTGCTCGCAATTCCAAGATTTTCTCGGATTGCATGGTTTCGATGGCAATATCAAAGTCAGAACGGTCGCTGGCATCACATCTGGCTCGAGATCCAAATAGCAGAACGCGACGCGCGCCAGCAATCTGCCGGGCTTGGCTCGCAACCCATTTTAAAACGGCTTTCTCTTGAGGAGAACCGCATTTCATGGGAGTGAAGCCTCTCTAACAAAGCACTGTAGAAATAGGTTAAACAAAGGCAAATAATCTGATTCGAAGCGCTGTGCCATTTCTAGGGCGAAGCTTTCATCGTATGTATGCACAGTAAGATTGCGATCTTCAATCATGGCAAGCCGTACAGCATCGGAGTCAATAAATCCCTTCCGATAGGCTTCAGGAGCTGCCTGTCTTGGAGTGGCGGTGGGTATTCCGTGATGACTCAAAAGCCCTTCCATAGCTTTCCAAGAAAGCTCAAAGTTAAACTCAAAATTCTTCACAATAGCACTTACAATAATCCCATTTCGAGGTGACGTTGAAAGAGCATGATGTAAAGCCGTATTTGCTTTTTTAAAATCTACAAGCGAATCCTGAAGGGGATTGTTCATGCTGGCGCCTCCTTTGACGTTCCTATAGAATCGTATACTGATCATTTGGTCCGGCCAATACAAATGAGATTCTTAAAATGGGAAATCCAGACACTATTTTTATAGAGTATCTGCAGCTAGGAATCTGAAACTTTTCTTGGGATAAGACAAAATCAGAAGCGATTGAAGAATAGTAAATGTCAATGGACTAGGGTCCCCGTTCCGTCAGGCATCGTTTCATACGCTCATCCTTCCAAAGCTTCGAAAGTGAAGGCGTATCGATTTTCTAAGCGGCCTCATCAGATTGTTCCTGGGCTAAAGGAAAATTGATTTCAAAGCAGGTATTTTTTAGAGTGTCTATGATTTCAATGGTGCCATGGTGCGCGTCTACAATTCCCTTGGCGATGGATAATCCTAGGCCCGTTCCTTCGCCTACCACTTTTGTGGTAAAAAAAGGTTGAAACAATCTTGCGGCTACTTCCGGGGGGATTCCACTGCCGGAGTCCTGAACTTGAATAAAGGCTCTATCTCCCCTCGTTCCCAATATAACTTTTACCCATCGATTTTCTAGAGTCTTCACGGCATCTATGGCATTGTTCATGAGAATCACCATAAGCTGTTCAATTTCTATGGAATTCGCTAGAACCATCGGTCCTTCCGTTATGTCGGCACTGAGACTCACGGAGGAATTTACGGACTTTTGCTCTACATCAAGGAGTGATTCTTGTATGACCTTTGCTAGGTTGACACGAGAGATCTCAGTCGTAGCAACAGTACCCGAAAATTTCTTTAGGCCCCCGACGATTTTAGTAATGCGCTGCGAAGCTTTTGCGATACGTTCGAGCCGAGCCTTTATTTGCTCAGGGTTTAATTGTTTTTCCTGAATAATAAGAAGGGTGCTCTCAATAATTGTGATGGGGTTGTTAATTTCATGGGCGACCCCAGCGGACATTTCTCCGAGTGCGGCGAGGCGAGAGTTTCTCATGGCTAAACTTCTCTGATTTTCTAATTCTTTCTCCAGCATTACTTTTGCGGACACATCTTGCACAGTCCCTTTGAAAGATAGAATCCCTTGATTTGTATCACATTTGCCGACCAGATTTGCTGTCAGGCGTACTTGAATGGTTTTAGGGCCTTCATGTGTCATGATTTGAAAATCATTTACGGAAAGAGGGTTGCTGGCGTTGGATTCCGAAACAAATTTCTGCCATTTATCTTTGTCGGTAGGCAGGAGTTTGGAGTCGATCGCTTCAAAAATATTAAGTTCTGTGTTTGTGATGTCTAGATTCTTAATGGTTTGATCGGAGATTTCCAGTGCCCCTGTTTCTGGGGAGTATTCAAAGCTCCCAATAGCTGCTAAAGCTTGTGCTTCCGACAGCTGGTCGACGATCTTTGCTTTTCTTTTGAGTTCTTGGGCTTTGGCGAAAAATAGGGTAAAGGAAACAAATGCAGCTATTAAACCTAAAAAAATCGCCATCATGAGAATAAAAAAATGTTTCGCTGTTTGCGTTCCGAACAAGAGAACATCTCGAGAAATTTCCGTTTTCAAATACCCTAGTACTTTGGCGTGGGAGTCTTTGATGGCCACGAAACCGGCAGCAAATTTTGGTTTGTTTTCAAACCCCCCAAAACTCAAGCTCTTCCAGTTTGCGCTATCTGGAAGACTACTTGCGGGTACCAACTCAACTTTCAGCTTGTTTTGTTCTGAGATACGCTTAAGCATATCTTCACCGATTGTTTTGAGAAAAACAACTTTTCCTCCAGGATCTCTGCCGTCAGCTTGTGACGCCGTATGTGCCGTAACAATCGCGATTTGCTCGCCATAGGGTACAAATTCTACCGAAGAAGGGCCTTCTGAAGGGGAAATGAGGGAACCCTTGGGGTCTAAAAAACTAAATTTTCCAGACATGTCTTCGGAGAACGTCTGACCGGAAGGGAGCATCTTGCCAATAACCTTTAAGTCAAGGGAAAGAATAGCTACAAAATCAAGACTAAGAGCCGCGAGCCCTTCCTCCGTGAGATTTTTATTTGCATATTCTTTGTTGCCGCCGCGAACAAATTGAGCAGTTTCATCCCATTTAGCCCAATCAACAATTTTTTCTTGAATAAATCTTTGTTGCCCTAGAAGAGATTGATGAACTCTCGTCAGCGAATCTTCGGTGGACTTTTGATCGAGTTGTACATAACCTTCCACGAATGCGCGATAGACAAAGAAGCTTGATGAGGCCATAATTGCAATCAACACAAGGCCAATAAGTTTGAAGTTTATTTTATCGAGATTCATGATGCGCGATCCTTTGTTATTTTGGCTTCTAATTCATAAAGAAAAGATCTTAGTGCTTTAAAATCACAAGGCTTCTGAAATACTTTGATAAAATCAGAAGTACCTTTGAGGTCTAACTCACCTGTTAGCAACACTTTAGGCAATTGGGGCGAGAGCTTCTTCGCAAGTTCAATTCCTGTTAGACCGGGCATTCTATAGTCGGAGACGATAAGATCAGGGTTAATACTATCTATTTTCTGTAGGAGTTCTAAGGGTGAATTAAATGTTATGACTTGAACGGAGTCTGATTCCATGATGAGTGCAAAGTCTTCGCAAATATCGGACTCGTCATCTAAATAAATGATTTTGAAGGTCATAACGCTCCTCGCTCACCAGTTGCCCATGAGGCCTCTTAAGGCTATCGGCGGGAGGAGAGTTTCCATTAATGGCGAAAGCCGCTGCTGGGGGCTTAAAAAGAAGGAATGCCATAAATATCAGAGCATTACATGCCGCCATTGTTTTGTTTTTGCAGGACAGGGAGAGGGAGGGAATGCCAAGGTGGGGGGCTACGCTAAAAAGCTTTCTTGAGTAGCTTTTTTGAGTAGCTTTCTTTGGTTCGAGAGCCGCCTTTCTAAATCAGAAAACCCGTTGGAACGCAGTTTGAACCTTAATTCCAAACGGGTGGTCAATGAGACCTTAGGGAACTTCCGTTACCGTTTTTTCAATAACAGCTAACATTTTACTGATTTCATCAGTGGGAAGTTTTCCTTTAAAGAAGTACTTTACCTGCCCGTCAGCTCCGATGACGACCACATTACTGGAATCGTCAGAAAGTCCCCAAGTTTTCACTCCAAGCTTATTAAGATCTTTTACATAGACTGTATTGGGGTATTCTTTTTGGGACTTTTCAATCCGGCCGCTTATCAAGAAATTAGGAATCACAGTAGCTGCCATATTGACCATGGCAAGGCTACGAAGTTTTTCAAGAGGAAACTTTTTAGCTTTGATGGCATCTTGGGCTTCTTTATTTAAATCTTTCTCGTCGGGATCCACATAAAATAAGGACCATGCCTTTCCAGGTAGCTCAGCTGTCGACCAAGTTGAGCCATCAATTTTGCCTCCATCTTTTCCTTCAAGGGTCAATTTCGGGAAGGGGGTACCGACACTCAGGATTTCTGCCCTTAAAGGGAGGGAGAACATGACGCCTAGAGCTAAGATAGAGACTTGAGCTATTTTCATAATGGGAATCCTAATGAAATTTGAATCCTCTGATTTTAAACCAATAGAGCGAGAATGCGAGTTTTTTTTTGCATGATTCTCAGCAGGTCCCGGCATACTCTTTGCTTAAAGGCTAATATTTTTGGTGGTTTGGATGGGCAAATGAAATTGAAGTCCTCTGTCAATTGACGGAAGCCATGTTGATATAGGTTTTTTAGAGAACACACTTAAAAATCAAAGCACAATCTTGAGCTTGCTAGATCACGATGAGATTGACCTTCGTTCTATTGTGATCTTTGAATCAAATCCATAGGCAAGTGCTTCATATAATTCGAGCCAGTTTTCAAAGAGAAAGACATCGAAAAGTGATCGTATCATTCGATAAAATTCACTTATACTGCGATTTTTTTGCAGGGCCAGATGAACCACTTTGCTAGTGAGTAGTTGGGATTGATCGACCAGAAATGCCAGCATCATTAGGAAGGCTAGATATACGGATAGATTTTTGTGGCCGCGACCATAGTTGTGCTCAAACTCGTAACCTTGATTTTTAAGTGTGTTAAAAGTCTCATTTTCTATTTTCCAGCGTGCTCGGCCTCCTCGCATGATTTGATATGCATTCTTTTCTGTAATTTCTATGTCTGTAACCCATGTAAAGGTTAGATTCTTCTTTCCCGGCATGCACTGGGTATACTCAAGGAAATTGACGGTGACGTCTTCATTTGACTCATTCTGGGAATACCCCAAAATTTTGACTTGACATAAGTGGTTGATTTCTGAGGAGTAAGTCCTATCATGTTTGTATCTCACGCAAAATATGAAAGGGCTCCCCCTCATGAAATCAACTGGTATTGTAGATAGATTAAACTGCT
>CAIMVM010000357.1 GCA_903844895.1 uncultured Pseudomonadota bacterium | reverse complement strand
GAATGAGTGGAAATCTACCATAATCAAAACGAGTCTCCTAGATATCACTTATGTCGGAGCAGCATCTCAAGAAGCCATGGATTTTGAAGGTCATTCAAGTGCCTTAGGCTTTTTAAGGGAATCACGTACCAAGCTTGCCAACAGGTGCGGCCTCGTCTCGGAACAGAACGCGAATGTGGCAAACGCAGGAAGAGACGAGGTGTCATTTGCTCAATCTGTCTTTTTAAATAATTTGTTTGTGTCGTTGGATTATTCTGTAGACAATGCCCATAATTCTGAAAATATATATGACACTAGCGGCAAAGAGTTTGTGACAACCTATGATTTTGATCTTTCTGGGTTATGGTCTGAGACTTACTTTAAGAACCCAGGAACTATAGAACAAAATGCCGAAAATTTTAAAAATTTTTTGACCCAGAGAGTCGGAGATGACAAGTATCTTACTCAGGTGCTATTTGTTCTTGGTAAAATGAAGAAAATAACCGACAAAATTGATAAAATTGAAGCCGTGATCAACCCAAAAGCGACTCCTGAGCAGAAGAAGTTTGTAAGATGGATCAAAGCCTTTGAGCCTGTTCTGCGCGGTTTTGTAGAAAACCATCGCGCCACTCACGGTGCCTATATCGAGGCTGTCGAAAAGTTTCAAGCGAAATCTCAAAATGAGCAAGTAGATCCAGAAGGTTAAGCAGAAACGAATCGAATTTTTATTCTGAGATCTGCGAATGGGAACTCTTCGAGGAAAACTCTATCAAGCTCATGCCGAACGTGGAAAGCTAGATGTTTTCCTTGAACTCTTTGAGAGTTTCGATGAATTCACGAGATATCCCTGATTTTTTGTCAAGCTTCATCTGAAAAGCTTCAATTTGATTCGGATCAAGATTTATGTTTTTGATGGCAGCCTTTAGTTTAGGGTCGGTCTTTGGATCAATATTCATCTCCCGCAAAAACTTACGAGCTTTAGTAGATTCCCGAAGGTATGTTGTAACTTCTTTGATGGCGCCTGGAAGAGAAGAGTAGTAATCCAGTGCCGGATTCCATGGGCCGATCATAAGTCGAGCTTGCCTTGCTTTTTCGTCAAGGCTATTTCGTGCTTCTTCTAGGCGAGCGAGTTTAAAGGTTGTGATGGCAGCTAGGTAGTTTGCTCTGAGTCTTATCAAGTATTCCGAAGCATCCCACCAAACTTGCACTTCTTTATCGGCGTTAGTGATTTCCTCAAACGTAACCTTGCCTTCAGCGAGAAATTTTTTCTTTCGCATGCCGTTCTCAATGATGTCAAGCATCGACTCTGGTTTAAAGCCGTTTTTTTGCGCAAATAGTTCTTGATTGGGATTAACAAAATGAAGCAAAGCGGAGATTGCAAAAAGATCATTCATCGAGGAATCTTTTGAGAGAATATCCATAGAATACTTCTGTTTTAAACATGCCCCCGAAACCGATCTTAAAAATTCTGATGCCGCATCAAATCGAAGTGAGTCTCGACGTTCAGCGGTGTCTAACCCCGTTCCCTTCCAAATTTGGAATTCAAATGCAGAATAATAGATTCCGGCTTGGGCAAATTTGCGCTCTACAAATTCACTTTCCATCATGGCTTTCCAGGCAGAATCACGAATGCCAGCTCCGATGGCCTGTCGACCGTCACTGCCGAGTTCATCCACTTTGGAATCGACAGCGGTTACCGAGTCGCTGACCTTTTTCATGTTGGAGGTTACTTGCTCTAGGGATTCTGTCATTTTGCCCATTTTATCTTTCAAAGCGGCGGTATCGTCTTTCATTTCGCCGGTGCTCTTTTTCATTTCTTCAGTATTTTGAGTCATCGTGCCCATTTGATCATTCATGGAATCTGTGTTGTCCGCTGTTCTATGGGCAACATCATTCAGTCCGCAAGCCGACAACATAAGAGATAAAAGGGAAACTTTAGATAGTCGTGAGAGCATTGATTCTTTCCTTATCTTTTAAATTCGAACCGCAGCACCTATGGCTTTGCTGTTGTTGTGGGTGGACCTAGATTCTATAAGCTAAAAATCCCTTACGGGCGCTGCTCGTTTAATTGGCAGCAGACCTTATGTCTGCTTCTAAGGATCTGTCAATGAAAAATTTGATGCAGAGGATCCCGCCAAAATATAGAAATAGACATAATTTCAGTAAGTTGGGGGGCGGCGAGGCGAGCTTCTGCACAAATTGCTATTTTAGATCTTGCCCTTGTTCCTGGTTTGTTGCTAACTTCTGGTCCGATGCGATCCCATAGCTCAGCCGGATAGAGCGATGCTTTCCTAAAGCATAGGTCGGACGTTCGAATCGTCTTGGGGTCGCCATTCTCTTTTTTGTCCTCTTATTTGTCCCTTTATTTGTCCTTTTATTTGACTGTCTTTAGCTCTACGAAAATTGAGGATTTTTATCCTACTATCGACGTACTTCACTTTTTTTCAGCATTCTTTAGGTATTCCCTATTTTTCCAAAGCAGAGGTTTCTTTACAAACGCAGACTCAGACTGAGATTTCCGCATTCCTACAATTGAAATTCTTTTGGTGGAAGTCCCGAGTTTCCGAGGAGATTGTTTAAAGCCATTAAAAGGAAATGCAAATATTAGTTTTAGTCCATGACAAATAAATAGAGAGAATCTTCTAAATGTGACGTAATTGCGCTAAAATGTAATAAATTCATGGGGTTTAGCTTGGATATGAAATATTTTACATTGATTTTGTTGTTTTCGTGGGCCTGTGTCTCTGCGCCATTATGTCCAGAACAGGGCTGCCCTTCTGAGATGGCGCTAAGTGAAAAGAATGATCCGCAGAGTTCCCCTTCTTCGGAAGTAACAGAAAAATCAGGGGAAGGGGTAGGTGAGGATGGCCAGTCTTCAGGAAGTAACTTTGGCAAAGAGGGTTCTTCAAAACATGAAGCGGCGAAAGAGGAAGGGGCGAAAGATGAAGGGGCGAAAGATGGTGGCGTATCCATAGAGGGAAGAGCACCCGCTCCAGTTGCCACCAGCTTTTTATGGGATACTTCTTCGGAAGAGGCGCCAGACACCATATTAATTATGAGTCCAAGTCGGTATCGAGATGATTTGAAGCTCGAGACATGGCGCGAGATGGGGCAGTGTTCAGATTGCACCCAAAAATTCAATGTAGATCTCTTAACGGTTAGTGCCTCGGCTGAACTTGATAAGGAAGAATGGCTGAAGATATTGGCTCCGATGCATGACAAATATTCTCAAAAGATGACTCTTAAAGTTTTAGTACTTCCTGGTCTTCAAGATTCTTTTTTGATTCATCTTCGAGAAATTTGGGCCCAATTGCCTGGCATCGAACGTATCATCCTGTTGGATCCTGGAGCGCTAGAGGGACTCAATGGGATTGTCAATATCACGAGCACTGCTTCTAAGATGAGCAAAAGTTTGAAGAAAATTGCTGATTTTCCAAGTTTAGAGGTATTAGGTCTTTTCAACGGACGAGCATTTGAAAAAGATCGACGTCGGATCATGGCTGGAAATAGTGCTTTTCTTTATACTGAGTTAGGTATGGCCGACAAAAGAGGCCTAGACTACCTTGTGGAGTGGTTTTTTATGTCTCGCCGCGGGATTAAGTCGCCATTTTCCTATGGGGCTGCTTCTAAGGAAGATGTGGCGCGCATCCGTGGAGTGAGTCCAGCCGCTTGGTTTCAAAGATCACAGGGCTCCCTTACTGAGGAAACTAGTGACGATGTTTTAAAGCTGATGCTCCCTTAAGGCAAACATGCTGGAGATAGGTTTCATTCTGAGTTATACGTATCTCATTCTGTTGAATTTCTCGAATGCGTGGAAGGAAGGTTTCATTGATTCTTAGTGCCGAGGAAAAAGCAGCTATATTAGCTCAAGGTTTACCACTACCTCCCTCAAAACCTCTTGATAGTGAGTGTTGTGATAATGGGTGCGAACCTTGTATTTTCGATTGGTATGACCAGAAAATTCAATTGTGGTGCAAAAAAGCTCTAGTGGTCTGGCCAGAAGGTAAGGGACTAGTTCAAGAGCTCCTACGAGAACGTGGTATGAATGAGGAACAGTTAAAATGAATATTATAGTTGCTGATATCGGTGGTACGAAAGCAAGGTTAGGATTGGTCGACGCACATTTAAAGCTCCAAGAGGTTATGGACTTTCCCACCTCCGAGTTTCCTAATTTTACCGCGATTCTTGAGAATTATCTTTTCAAAGTAAAGTTACAGCCTGATGCCATTGGCATTGGGGTAGCAGGAGCTGTGCAAAGCGACTCTGTTTTCATGCCTAATCTCGGTTGGACATTAAATGGAGCCGAAATAAGAGCTGCTTTTAAAGTAAAGGATGTAATTTTTCTTAATGACCTAGAGGCATTTGCTTGGGGAGTAGATACTTCAGAAAGAACTTCCGTTTTAAAACCGGGAAAGGCAGTTTCTGGAAATAGGGCTGTTATAGCTTCAGGAACAGGTCTTGGTATGGCAGTCATTCACTCCCATAACGGAAAGTTTATTCCTTTTGCTACAGAGGGTGGCCATGTTTCCTTTGCTCCCAGGCCAGGTGATGAAGGATTGGCGTCGTTCATTTCTTCAAAATGCGATGGACATGCGAGTTGGGAACGTGTGGTTTCAGGGAAATATGGATTTTCTAATCTCCTTGAATTCTTAAAAAAGGACTTCGCGTCGTCCCACTACGAAGTTTTTAAGGGATGCCCTCCCGAAGGCGTGGGATCAGAAATAGGGATTCAAGCTCATAGTGGCAATCCCCTGGCAGTGGCAGTTATGGAAAGATTTTGTTACTATTACGGAGCCCAATCGTCCAATCTTGCTTTGATGTCCTTTGCCGTAGGTGGGGTCTATCTTGCTGGAGGAGTGGCTCTCAAGATCAAAGATTTCCTTACCCAAAAGCCTTGGTTTGTAGATGGATTTCTAAATAAAGGCAGATACCGGGAGTTTTTGTCCCCCATTCCAGTTCATCTGCTAGAGGATGAACTTTGTGCTCTTCGCGGCTCTGCTAAGAAAGTCTTGTATCAATTATCTTAGCCAAAGATGAATCGATAGGCGATTTTTTCTGGGTTAGTAACAGGTCTCTATGAAGACTTATAAATAGTAACTCGTTCTTATACCAAGCCATCCATTCAAAAGTTAATTTGATGGCTTTTCGTTTTGAACTGCTATTTGCTTTGAACTACTTTTCGCTTTGAACTACTATTCGCTTCCTTTACTCATCTGGCTAAGAACCGTCGCAATCTCATGTCTGACACTATAGGATTTTGACATAATGCTTTCAGAATCTTGAATATTATGGAGCAGGTTAATAATACTGTTGATGCTT
>CAIMVM010000356.1 GCA_903844895.1 uncultured Pseudomonadota bacterium | reverse complement strand
TCCGTCTTTTCCGTCTTTTCCGTCTTTTCCGTCTTTTCCGTCTTTTTCGTCTTTTTCGTCTTTTTTGTCTTTTCCGTCTTTTCCGTCTTTTCCGTCTTTTCCGTCTTTTTCGTCTTTTTCGTCTTTTTTGTCTTTTTGTTCGGTTTTACTTTCTCATTTTAATGGGAAAATTCCGGCTATGTGCAATGCTATGCTTAAATGTTCAATAAATAAACAAGAAGCGTCCCTGTGTTTTATTTGGGCAACATTCGATTGTTTTCATATCACTTAGTGTCTAAAATCAAGGCAAAAATTCTAGTTTCTGTGTGTTAGACCTAATAGCGCTGTTTCCTGATAGACTATGTATGTAGGTAGATCATCCCTTACAGAGTTAAAATAAGACTGTAAAATTTTTACCTAGTTCCATTTTTGAGTTGAGTAGTGAGACTAAGTTTTAAAATAGTAATTAATCGATTTCATTGAGTTAGAGGAACACATGATAGGCAGGAAAAGCGTTAAAGGTATCGCTCTTTGGGGTTGTTTCCTGGGGTTGATAGGCATCATTTCGGCAATTACTGGGGCTTTAACTGTAGTCTTATGGCAAGTATATTATGGCGATACTAGCTCTCTTGAAAAAAACTCAATTCTTGCCAGAATCAATGAAGAATCAGCCGTTTACTATTTGGATGGTGTGACGAGAATAGGCGCGATTTTTGATGCCGATCACAGAACTTATATCCCATCGAGTGAAATTCCTAAGTTTTTGCAGGATGCTTTAGTAGCGGCTGAAGACCAAAACTTTTATCGACATCGCGGTGTCGATCCAATGGCTATTTTGGAAGCTGGAACGGAAGGCCTTTTGCACGGTGGACGTTTTCGTCGAGGGGGATCAACCTTGACTCAGCAAACTGTAAAAAATTTGATGGATGACTGGGAAGCAAGTTTTGCTAGAAAATTTAGAGAGATGGTTAAGGCCATGCAGATGGAGCGTCTTTATTCTAAAAAAGAGATTATTGAATTTTATTTAAATCAATTTCATGTGGCTGGAAACGGCAAAGGTATTGCGATTGCTTCCAAATACTACTTTAATAAGGAAACTAAAGATTTAGACTTGGTGGAAGGTGCGTTTATTGCCGGATCCGTCAAGGGGCCCTCTAAATACAATCCGTTTATTAAATATACTAAAGAACTCCAGGAAAAAGCTCGGCAGAATGCTTTTGATAGGAAAAATTATGTTTTAGACAGGATGCTTGATGAGAAAATGATTACCAATGAGCAATACCAAGAAGCAAAACCGAAACCGGTTCCTTTTAATCGGGGTGAGTTTAGAAATTCTGAAGTGGCACTTCTTTCCCTTATTAAAGATATGGTTGGAAAACCAGAGATATTGAAAGCCTTAGGCCTTGAAGACGATAAAGACATTAACATAGCAGGCCTAAAGATTTTTACTACCATTGATTCTTCACTTCAAAAAGCTGCTCAGCTTGCTACTAGAAGGAATCTATCGCGATTAGAAACTATCTTGTCACCTTTTAAGCCCGAACATGCTGATAAGTTTAAGCCTCTAAGGGTATTAGTTCCAGGAGACTTTAATTATGCAAAAGTAACAGGAATTAAAGGTAAGGGTACTGAAGACTTTGAGATTGAAGTGTCATTTGGAGTGCCTTTTGGTGTCATCAAAAATGATGCTTTGGTCCGCTTTGCGAAGTTGATGGATTTGCCGATAGGTGCTGCAGAAGGTCATTTGGCATTCATGAAGGAGTTGCGAGAAAAAGTAAAAGTGGGCGATATTCTGTTTTGCGAAATTAAAGACTACAATACAGAGTCTCATGAAGCCACTGTGGAGTTGCAACGTCGTCCGGAGATTTCGGGAGGTTTGGTCGCTCTTGATCGGGGGGAAGTGAGGGCTGTAGTTTCGGGGTTTGATACGCTCGGGTTTAATAGAGCCATCCATGCCAAACGTCAGCCTGGATCGGTCTTTAAATCACTAACCTACTTAGCGGGCCTTCAAATGGGCTGGTCGATTCTTGATGAACTTGACAATGAACGGCAAGTATTTCCTTATCAAGGTCGCTTCTACTATCCGAGACCTGACCACACAAGCCCTTATAATAGAGTTTCTATGATATGGGCCGGAGTTATGTCAGAGAATATTGCGTCCGTATACTTAGGGGTCAATCTTCTAAATCGAGTTTCTTTTGACCAATTTAAGGAGCTTCTAAATTCCCTTGATTTAAGTCCCTATGATGGAGAAAGTCCAAGAGACTACCATTACAGAGTTGCCCGCACCATTGGGGTGCAGCTGGATAACCGAGGTATTCAGGAACAGCAATTGCAAAACGCGGTAGAAGAGATTAAGCCAGATCTTGTTTTTGCCGGACAGCAAAATTTGTTGAGACATTTAAAACGTACCTGGTGGGGTACTGGCTATGAGGCTGAAATTCAAGCCCTCTTTAGAAACAGCACCGAATCTACGCGAGAGGAAACTATCAATCGTATACAGATGCTTAGAAATAACTATCTGAGATATAACCGTCTTGCTGCTATTTTAAGTTCAGAATGGCAAATGGTAAAAACTGCGGTTGAAACTGAGGGCGCTGAAAAAGCAATGTTGCTGCCAGCGGTAAAGACAGCACTATCTCACTTTAAAGTGATTTCAAGCGATGGAAGAATGGAGTTAGGTTTTCAGACCGTGCTTCCTGAAGAAATATCCAATCGGGCAGGCGTGTCCTTTCCTGAACAAGTAGTAGCCGGCCGTTCGCTTAATCTACTTGATGTCCAAAGTATTTGGGGCAAAACTGGGTCTGCTTTATCGGGAAGCGCAGGTATTTCTCTTTTAGATGTATTCCTAGATGGTATTGTCAATTTAGGTACTTTGCAAAAGCTGAAACAAAGTACGGAACAGAAATACCAAGAAGTGATGGCCAGGGAAGTACCTTATAGTCTCAACCAATATTATCAGCATCACGACTTTAGAATAGCTGTGGGTTTGACTTATCTCAAGCAACTTGGCAAGACTTTAGGTGTTGAATCTGAGTTGGAGCCTGTTCTTTCTTTCCCACTGGGTACAAATGTGGTGACGGCAAATGAAGTCGCCAAAATCTACCAGTCGTTTCTATCTGGTAAGTCATATCAGTTCTTTAAGAACGGTCCTGTCAATCAAGTTACTTTTATTAAGAGAATTGAAGACCGTGCGGGCAACCTTTTGTATACGGCAGAGGCAACTGAAAAACAGATCATTAAGACAGAACATGCTTGGCAAATGCGAGAGATCCTAAGAAAGATCGTAACTCATGGTACAGGTAAACGCGCTCGGGGAGAATTATTTGTAAATGCCTCTGAAAAACCTCAAGAAGAGCAAGGTAAGCCGCGGGCTGAAGGAGTGGCGCCAGATATGACAGTAAGGATTCCAGCATTTGGAAAAACAGGTACCACCAATGAGTTTACTACCGCTTATTTTGCTGGTTTTCTTCCTTATCCCACTGAATTCGGTCGCCCGCTAGATGTAGATAATAGTCTAACGATAGCGACCTATGTTGGTTATGACCGTCCCAAAATGATGCGTAGAGGCCGAATAAAAGTTTATGGTGGCACAGGAGCTTTGCCTATTTGGACTGATTTCGCTAAAGAAGTAATTCGCATTAACAAGTATGAAGAAAAGTTAGATAAATTGGATCTAGAAGTTGTGGCTCGAGGAGAATGGCCGATGTCTCACGACAAAGCTTTAACTCCTATCCTCGTGGATTTGCCAAGAGGTATTGCTATGAGGGCAGGAGGTGCAGGAGATAAAGAAAATTTTGCGACCACCAATCTTGCGAAAACAGGCGAATCTTTTGAAAGTGAATACTCTGTGAGTTCACTTCGCACCACCGTGCTCATGCCAAGCGATTTTTCTAACGGCAATTTTAGTCCCAGACGTATGTTTCAGCCGGTTGCGGTTCCTGTAATATCTAAAGTGGCAGTTAAGGTAACTCCTAAGCCTCAAGTTGCTCCAGAGCCCTCGGATACTGGAGATCCTACACCTACCTCTGATGAAAGCTCCCAGGGAGACACGAACTCTGCCGTCGATGTAGGTCCTCTCCCTAAGCAAGTCATCCCTGAAGAGGAGTTGAAGCAAGAGCCGGTAGCCCCAGGAGAGGCTCCCGTGGCAGCGCCTCAGGACACAAAGGCTAAAGAGGGTTCTGATAATGAGAAGAAAAAAGGAGTTTTGGATCTTTGGTAAGAACGCACTAGCGTGAAAAAGTGCATTCTTCCAGGTTTAAAATTCCAAGTTCTCTTTTGGGCAAAGTTAGTTTTGGTTCAATGCGAGGTACTTTTGGAAAGAGGGCCTGAGAGGAAGCATTGGACTCCTTTTGCTGCAGCTCTTGCAAGGGATACACTACCTTGGATTAAATAGCCGCCTGTTGGGGCATCCCAGTCTAGCATTTCGCCAGTGGCAAACACACCAGGCATGTTTTTTATCATAAAGTTATCATCTAGGTTTAAAAAGGGGAGCCCGCCAGTTGAGGAAATAGACTCGCTTAATGGCCGAGGTCGAGTGAGTTCTACCGGCACTTTCTTTATGTATGCCACCATGCCCTCCAGCGAGGAAAGCGACTTTCCCTTTAGGGAGTGAAATAGTAGTGCTTCCCCTGCTTTTGATAAATTTAAGGCCTTTTTAACGCGTCTCAGAGGTGAAAGATTCTCTTTAATTCGACTAAGTTTGTTTAAAATTTCCGCATGGGTCAAGTCGGGTTTCAGATCGATGTAACAGATTTGGCCAGTCCCTAATTGGTAAATGGGCGTACCTTCCAGCCCATAGGAAGTAACTACTAAGTCGCCTTTCTTGGAGCCTTTGTTGGAAGAAAAAACAATATTTTTTAACGGCAATCCTTCAGCTTCTTTAAAGAAATCAGAGCTAAGCTGAATCTCCCAACCAACATTACTAGGCTCAAACTCTTGAACTTGGATTTGAAATGGTGAAAAAATCTGGGGCCAGGGGATAGGGTATTCGGTCTCCCAGGCGCCGCCACCTAAAGCTAAAATAACAGCATCGAATGTTTGAGGGTCTCGATCTTTAAAGTGAAGTTGTATAGTTCTAGCAGGCGATAGATGCGTCCCAAACGAATCCATTTGTATTTTGCTGAGTTCGTGGTTTAAGAAAAACTGACATCCGAGCTTGGAAAGACGATTTCGCCAATTGCGTACAAACCTGAGTGCTGTCTTTGACTTGATAAAGTAGCGCCCTGATGTGCCAAGAAAAGTTTCCTGATCTAAATGAGTTTCGATAAAGGATATCCATTCAGCAGGGCTAAAAGCGCCAAGTATAGATGACCAAAAGGATACACTTTGCCCCGAATAAGCTTCAGCAAATTCCGAAACTGCAGCAGAATTGGTAATGTTCAGACCACTTGAACCTGCGATAAACAATTTTCTTCCTATAGCACCGCGACGCTCAAATAGCGAAACCTTATAGCCTAGATTCAGCAATTGATCGGCAGCCATAAGTCCTGCTGGACCTGAGCCTACAATTGCAATGCTTTGATTCATTTTAAGATCCTTGTTAAGACTAAATTCCTATTTAGAAATAGGGTTTCTAAAAGACAAAAAAAGAAACATGTCTTTTCTTGCGCACTCAATCTGCACTCACTACATCATGCCGCATCTTTGTCGAGCAATGTGCTTGAACTCTACATACTTTCACTCAAATGCTGAGTATCTTTTAAGCAAAGCTACCTTTGTTTTCTCTTTTTTAAAGCATTCTACCCTGTTAGTATACAGCCTTCCTATAGTTTATCTTATTGAAAATTGAAAAGAGGCTTCCAATGAACCGCAACTTTGCTCTTGAGTTTATTAGAGTTACCGAAGCTGCAGCGATAGCTTCAGCCCGCATGATGGGAAGAGGGGATGAAAAGGCTGCTGACCATGTAGCTGTAGAGGCCATGAGAGCTGCTTTGAATTCCATTGACTTTTCAGGGACCGTTAGAATTGGTGAAGGCGAGCGGGATGAAGCTCCTATGCTATATATTGGTGAAAAGGTTGGTACTGGGGGTACCGTTAATTTGGACTTAGCACTAGATCCCTTAGAAGGCACAACCATATGTGCACAGGGGGGACCAAACTCACTTTCCGTAATCGCGATTGCTGAGGAAGGAAAATTTCTTCATGCCCCCGATGTCTATATGCAAAAAATTGCTGTAGGTCCTGAAGCAGCTGGGGTGATTGACCTTGATGCAACGGCGGCGGTAAATTTAAAAAATATTGCAAAGGCCAAGCAGTGCGAAGTATCTGATTTGACCGTTGTTATCTTGGATCGCCCACGACACGCCGATTTGGTTAGGGAGGTGCGAGAAGCAGGTGCAAGGATATGGATGATTGGTGACGGCGACGTGCAAGCGGCCATTGCTGCTGGAATGCCAAATACGGGAATTGACGTTCTCATGGGAATAGGCGGGGCTCCTGAGGGCGTTATTGCAGCTGCAGCACTACGCTGTATAGGTGGAGACTTTCAGGGGCGTCTGATTTTTCATAAGCCCGAACAGCGAGTCAGGGCTAAAGCGATGGGTATTAGCGATCCCGATAAAAAGTTTTTGATTCATGAATTAGCATCGGGTCATGTGATGTTCTGCGCTACTGGAGTCACAGATGGATCCATGCTTAAAGGTGTTAAATTTAGTGGACACCGAGCCTTGACTCATTCCTTAGTCATGAGGTCCCAAACCGGTACTCTAAGATTTGTGGAAACCCAGCATAACTTAGACAGAAAATCCATCTGAGCTCTAAATAAAAGACGTCTCCACATTTGATTGTGTTGATTTGACGATGAAAACCTGCCCCTCAAGGCAGGTTTTCATCGTCAAAGTAACCTCCTTAGCATCTTGCATTTTCGTCCTTCGACCATGAACACGTGCATATATGGCAGGAATCTTGCTAACTATTACTTAGGAACCGCTGTTGTCAGGCTAACTACCTAACAATATAGAGCTGGTTAGAAATTAGCTGTCAAATCCATTGACAGATTGTAAAGGAGGAAGCCATGTTTCCTGGAAAAGTCATCTACCCTATCGTTTTAGTTCTTATTGCTGCGATAGGGTGCAGCTCAGAGTTTGCTTGGAAGAATGCCAAGGACCCAAGTCCGGCAGTTCTCGGCACTCAGCCTAGTGGGCAAGCGGTCTTTAGGATTGATGCGTCGGCTACAAGAGTTCCTGTTGCAGGTTTTGAGGGCAGTGAGGTTACATTCACAGCCACTTGCCTTAACAATGGACCAACTACTATATCTTGGGACTTTGGAACTACTTACAATGAGACTGGGGTTCAAATAAAGAAATCATTTCATTCGCAGGGCCAAATCAGAGTAAAGGCTAAATGTCGAGGGGCCGTCGAGCTTCTAGCGGAATCCACAATTGATGTTTATTATCCCGGCACTGGCGGAAATTGTTTGCCGAGTCAGCCAGGATGTAATGGTGGAACGGGTAATGGCCCAAATCAGAATGGAAAAACCACCTACGGTAAATGATAGTTGGTAAGTGGCTTAAAAATTGGTTCAAAGCCACAGCCTAGGCATGGAAGGTGTCAGATGTGATCCATGCCGCGGCGAACTAAAAATAGAACTGTCAAAATTAAGAGACGTATCTAGGTGTCGTTCCTGTGGGCTGATATTTCAGCCTCGGAATGTCTGATAGAGTCTCTTTTTTATTGTCTTTAGATGGGCTGAAGCAGGAAATGCTCACAGTGTGCGTTTGCGTAGTTTTTTAAAGATACAATTTCGCGAGAGACCTCATAGGTAAATGACAAACTTAGGTGATTTTCGTGATTTGGTTTTTAGGTGTTCTACTGTGTGTCAAAGGAAAGCGAAGGCAGTCAAGTTTATGGCCATTAGATGCAAGATATGTCTCTTATTTAAAGGAGAGGGAAAATCAGGTCTCCCTAATTCCATCGTCCAACTTATGTAGGGAATAGAAAATCTTCGATAAAAATAGAAATTGATGGCGCTATCAAGGCTCTGGGGGTAGTTGGAAGACTCTTCAAACGTAAAACTGATTCTACAGCCGTTAAGAAAGGACTTTGCCGATGCACGAAGCGATATCACAAATTACTGGTAAATACGTTGCATGAGGCCGTAGTCGATAAGAGGTCGCACTCACCAATAGCGAAGGATTTTGGCAAGCCTAAATCGCAAGAAAGTCATTTGGATTTGACCATGTAGAGTCCCACTAGAAACTGTTTAGTAGCAAAATGCCTTTCACAAAAAATACTGAGCCAACGCCAAAAAGGGCAAGTAGTGCAAAGTATATGTATTGCTTAAGTTTTTCTTCTGACACTAGCAATCCAATTGCTCCCATTACCAAACAAAGCTGCAAAAGCAGTCCTGACATATCGAATTGGTCAGCAGTGGCGCCTGCAGCTGCAATCAGTGAGGTGTATTCCTCAGCACCAACGACCTCGCCAAGCTTACCTTTGACATCTTGAATCCAATTCTCTTTTCCGACCGCAGCTGATCCGATCAATATTTCCTTTTTTTCTTTGCCATAACGCGTGGCTTTCTCACTTAGAACATCCAACTGCTTGTCTATGGAATCTACTTTGTCCATATTAATAAGACCTGCATCCAGGATTTGCTTTACGAGATCTCGCTGCGATTCGACTAAAGTCTCTTTAATGCTTTTGGATTGATACCACTGATAAGCTGACGACTTTTCATTGATTAACGCAATTTGAGAGTTGTCTGCATTGCCGCCCAATAAGTCGCCTACACCTAAAATAGCCGCTGCAATGGCTAGAGTGACACCGTAAATCATGTCCCAAGAAAAATTTTTTAATTGGATCATTCTTGAACTCTCCATATTTGTGAATAGGAGGCTATTGTACAAATTTTGCGAGGCAATTCAAGAATGGATCTCTTCGACGGAGTTGCGAGGGGTGGAGTGTTCTTGGGTCTATGGTTTTTGGTGCCATGGATTAATAAAGGTTCCTTCATGTGTCACTCATTCTTGCAAATGGAACTCAATTATGGGAATGGCTCGCTGGGGCTGTCTTGAGAAGGTAGAGAAATTTAAGCTGCTATCTTTGCTATCTTTGAGGTCTTTGAGGTCTTTGATGTCTTTGGTGCGGACGAGGAGATTTTCTTCCGACTCAAACATCATAGATTAAGAAGTAGCTTAAGGCAGTCTCATGATTTTTCTAATCTACAGGTACTTCATTTTGGGAAAAAGGGGGGTATACCTCAAAAAAATTTGTAAGATCCAAATGACCGCATCTCGTTTTGTCTTTCCAACCTTTTTGATCGGCTGTATCACAAAGATTTCTGAGGAATGTGGGTCGATCGATCTCTGAGTGGGAAAGGGCCAACCCCACCAGTCCGCTAGATAATCCATTTGCCATCGACGTGCCTGACATTATCCCAAATTCTCCATCTTTTGTTGTGGAATACATCTCGTCGCCAGGTACTGCCCACGCTACCGTTTTGGAACCAAAATTAGAGCTTTTGGGTTTTGAGTTCGATGAGTTTGAGCTTGCTACCAAAGTGAGTCCAGGAAGTCCTTTGGGGAACTCAGGAGATTTATCTTGATCCAGCGAAGAATTACCGGCTGACATCATAACGATGACTCCAGAATCTACCGCGAAGGAAAGAGCATCCTCAAGTACCTGGGTAGCAAATCCGCCCCCCCAGCTGCAATTCAATATGTCAACTTTTCGACTTACAGCGTAGGCTACGGCTCGAGCCAAATCGATGGAGTTACTATTTCCTGATGGGCCAAGCCCTTTGGCTATCACCAATCGAGCATTGTCAGCACTTGGGCCCATGGGAGACCCATCCGCAAATCGCCCGGCGATTAGCCCAGAGACATGGGTTCCATGGCCATGCTCATCGTCTGGGGAGCTGTCTTCATGAACAAAGTCGTAGCCAAGATAGTCGTCAACTAGCCCGTTTTGGTCGTCGTCGATCTGATTATTTGGGATTTCATTAGGATTGATTGCTATTTGTCCCTTAAGCCCAGGGTGA
The DNA here is from genome assembly GCA_903844895.1 of uncultured Pseudomonadota bacterium. Taxonomy (GTDB): domain Bacteria; phylum Bdellovibrionota_B; class Oligoflexia; order Oligoflexales; family CAIMVM01; genus CAIMVM01. The sequence continues at coordinate 18,468 of CAIMVM010000356.1, read as the reverse complement.
TTTAAAGTAATTCCGGTGTCTACGGCTCCAATTGTCACTAAATACTTGGGTTTATTTTTAAGGAAGTCTTCAATGGCGGGCAAATTCATTCGATTACGCCACCAAGGAGAATCTTTTGGACTTACGGGGGGGAACTGCTGATTCTTGAGGTTTGGTTGTGGATCTTCGAGCGGCGTTGAGATTAAAGAATCTGATTCGTAAGCAACCCAATCTTTGGGCAAAGGTTCGTTCGCATCTTGGATAACTATAGACGAGCGAACATTTTTTTGAGGGCTCCACGAGAAGAGTTGATTCTTTCTCTTGGTCTTGAGCCAAACCACTCGTTTTGAGGAGTTTAGGGCTGGGGGCATCACTTCTAAGCCTTTAAGTTTACCAATGTCGGCATCGTCATCTCCAATGTAGATATAGCGCCCTCCCGTGCCAGTGTGGGAGATGCTCGACCTTCCTTCTTTTTGCGAAAGATTGGGTATAGAGGTGACTCGCTTAAAATTTTGATCAAGTCCATGCCAAATGCCCCAATACCCAGAAACAAGATAGGATTTATCGGCAGCAATACTCAGTCCGCAAAGTTCGTTATCCGTGCAAGGACTGATAGGCAATCTCGCTTTCTCGGATAATCGATTGCCTTCAATTTGAAACCGATAAAGGCCGTTTTCGTCAACCCGCATGACGAGATCGGCTGCCATCTTGACAACTGACTTGGAATCCAAGGAACCTATATTACCGACAACAGCAATGAGGCCATTGTCAGAAACTTTTGAAACACGTCCATCTTTATAAACAACAAAAAAATCAAAATAATTATGAATCAAGCTATGTATGTTGCCAACACTAAAGCTCGTACCATTGGAAAGATAAAGAATTCCCTTTGACACGTATGCAATTCGATCTTTCCATGTTGAGCATTTCAAGTCTACAAAGGTCTCAGGTCTTTTCACAAAAACGTAGCTTGAATCCAAGTCGTAGATGGCGGAACTGGTGCATAGTGCGGCGCGAGACTTTCCCTCAAAAAATCCTCCAGTTACAGGTCCTGGAACTTCCAGACCTCTAGAGTTTCCATCGACGTAAATAAGTGACTTCTTATAGCCGCCACTGATGTAGTTGCCTTGGCTATCGATTTCAGTAAACGGAAAGGTTCCTCCATTGTAGCCAAAACTTGTGCCTGCAAAGAGAAAAACAATTAATACTAATGATTGCAAGTGAACCTCCCAAGTGGAAACGCCATTATATTTGTCGTGTTTCGAATCTTATTCGTAATCCTAGTCAGAGTAATGACATGATAGTATGAATTTAGTCATAAGGAGGCAATGAAATACTTTTGTGACGACGACAAAAGGTCCTAAATCCTATCAGTTTAGGCAGCCATGAAACAGGCCGCGAAGTCTTATGGAGGGCTCGGTTTTTTGGTAGAACACTTCTCCATAGAACACTTTGCAAGCTGAATAGAAATGCAAAGTAGAATCCGCTCTTGTGCCAAGGAGGATGCGAGCTTTTTAGGCCCGGGATATTGGGCAGCCCAAAGGGGGACAGAAGTCCTTTCCAGTTTGTCCTTGAGTAGGCACGAGCAAAGCACTAGATGAGTTGTCTTGAGATAAAAAAACATCGGGTGTTTAATCCCGATGTTTTCTAGAACCTAGATAGAATGTATTTAAAGTGACTTCAAGTACTCTATAAGTGCAATTTTATCTTGTCTCTCAAGGGCAGTTCCCCATGCATGACCTGAATTTTTGTTGCCGTAAATCTGTCCATTTCCTCTCAAGTCAGCCTTACCTTTTGAAGTGTCAAACTCAAAAGTGCCGTAATCAAAAAATCCGACTCCTTGGGTTTTGAAGCCCACTTTCTTTTCATCAAATTCAAGTGTGCCTAATTGAAACTTATTTGGCCTAGCCCCATCGACCATAAATAAATCATAAAGACTTGGGACCGACCCATTGTGAAGGTAGGGTGCCGTAAAAGCAATTCCATCGAGCGGTCTAGCTTTGTAAAATGCAGCAGCAAAGTCTTTTGAGTTGGAATGGAAGTGAGTCATTTCTTGGGCGTCTTTTTCACTGACGTTATTGGCTTTGAGCCAAGCATCTAATGCTAATTTGTTGGTAATGCCAAAAATGACCAAAGATGTTTTGTCTGCTAATGGATTTGGAACAATTTTCAATGCTATGTCATAGAACAGCTTGAGAGAAAGCGGCAGTTCTTTTTGAGCATAGGTTCGACTAGCAGCCTCCATTAGAAATGCCATATCGGTACCTACAATTTCTGGTGCTACTCTTGTGGATTTGAAAAAACGTTTTTTTCCATCAGAGGAAGTGTCCTCTGATGCCAAGCTGGCAGGATTATTTAGGTCTGCAATGACATGGCATCCACCACAGCTGACCAAGCGATTGTTAAAAGAGAACTGCTCTTTAAAGTAGATTTCTTTTCCACGCGCCGCCAAGTTTTGATCGATGGGATGCTCTGCCTTAAAAGCTTCAGACCAATTTGGAGAAGGCAATTCCGTTAAGGCGTCTTCCAGCCAAAAGATTTTAAAGAGATCTGACCCAGTTTTTATCTTTGGAAAATTTGCATCAATCAGTTCACTTTTGGTGTTAGCCATTCCATGGCCTACCGAATTCAGAAAGTTCTCAAAATGGTTTTTTGATTGAGGGTCTGAAAGCTTAGACTTAACATTAATTGTGGATTCGTCTCGGCCCTCTATAGAGAGGTATCCAAAGACGCCGGTGACTTCGCCCATGTTTCTTGTTAAAGGATTTCTTGCCAAACAGTTAGTCTGAACACACTCCAAATGGGGGGCATTCCACAGATGCGGGAAGCTTATGGGAGCAGCCGGTCTCACAGTATTTCGGCCCTCATCTAATTTTAAATGGGTGGCAGCCAGCTCGTTGAGAAGCTGTGCGACGGCATCTAAGCGGCCAGGACCTCCATCTGTAGCCGGTTTATTGCGCTTCTCTCGATTCTGAAGGTAGGTAGCTGCATAGTTAAAGTGGCTTATGCACTTTGATTTGTCTGAGTAGATTCTGTCGGTTTCGGATCGAAATAGAGATGACTCACGTTTTTGTGCATTGTCACATAGAGTCGCTAGCTTATTTGGGTCTTGTTTGTACTTGCTAACAACAGAAAATAGGGCTGATTGAAATTTAGGAAAGTCTACCAGGGGCTGCCCCCCATCAATTACAAATCTTACATTTTTGGAAACTATTTCTCCTGTATGACAAGCCGCACAAGTTACCCCAACAGCCGTAGAGCCTAGCATCTCTGGTCTTTTATCTTTCTCCTTCACGAATCCAAGAGGAAGTCCTTGCAGAGAATACTTAGTGTTTTTTCCTTCAATAGCCGCGTCGGAATCTGGAGGAAATACGAAGCCAAATTGTGACATGTTCTTTTGAGAAGCGAATTTTTTACCATTTTCCAACTCTAATTCTAAAAAAAGTGGCAATGGAAACATAAAAGAGCCCTGGGCGGTATTGTACCACATGGATCTAGCTTCAATATTTGGATTTCCCATGGAGTCAACTGGGGGTACTTGGTTATTTTGCTTCATGCTTTCTAGGCGAGCGGACCATTTTGCTTTCCAGGCAGGTGAATCTGGCCATGGCATGAGCCATCTAGACTTAAGCCCAGGTCGACTAGAAGTAGCTGTTAGAGTTGCAGAGTCCTCTGCGACTTGCGTGGGTTTGCAAGAGGAGGCAGTAAAAATGACACTTGCAGTCGAAAACAATAAGGCATGAAATCTCGAGGGGGAGCGACGCTTCATAGTATTTCCTATTTTGAAATGTGTTCGTCCAGATTCCTTCATGGGGTTGACAATCTTATTTTACTACAGATAGTTTTAGCTACCGATGAAATTTTAATCCAATAATTGCTCTAATTTGATGGATGGACGAGGGTATTGATCTAGGGGTTATGAGCTGGCGCACGATGCAGGTGGTTTATATTTTAAAACATAAGTCTTTGAAAACTAGCGGCGTTTTTCAAACTTTTAGATATTTATCTAACTGCCGGCGGCTGTTGATACAGAGAGGCAAATATTTCCTATTACTTTTGTGCTCGGCGATTCATTTAGAAAAGTCGCATATCAGTCAAATGGGTCTATACTTTCACAATTTGACCTAGCGATGCTCCTTTTACTTTGTTTGTGGCTCACTGTCGTGGAGTTAAAAAACTTCATTGCCAGTAGGTTCTGCTGGAAAGGGGGCGGAGTTACTTTCATGCCGGGCCTTCGCTATTTCTTTGTACACGCTGCGCCTTGTGCGATTGAGGTTTCCTAAAGGGCGATTTTCCATGCCGGTGTTCCAGGGATTATAAGAGATATTCTCACAAAATTTTTCTTGACCTGGAGAATTAAATTTTTGCGCGGGTATCGTTATGCGACCAACAGTTTCAAACGGATTTGAGTAATTGAAAAGATCTTTCTCTTTCCATTCTTGCATTGGATTTTCAACAGGAGTGCGTTGGATGTTTACAAAGCGTTGAACTTTAAACTCGAAACAGGCAGCCTTCGTTGCTAATGTTTTAGCCAGATTTTCAGACAAAAAGTTTTCAGAAGGGGATTCAGGGTAAGGCGAAGTCTCCGAAGAGCAAGGAACGGTAGTATATGTAACTGCTTTGTTGTCTCCTAAAGCATAAGCGGCCATGCTCCAGTATTGAGTCTCTAAAGGGTTGGCAGTCTTCTTGCTAAAGATTTTAAGCAATATTCCCGCAGTTGCCAAATGAAGCGGATTTTTTATATAAGCTTGCGGATCTTTTTGCACTGCCATGTACTCACGAATGTTTTCGACAATAAAGTTGGGGTGGTTTACCACCAAGAAGTCCTGACTACTATTGGGCAAAATTGCAACGCTTTTATCCGCTGAGTTTCCATTGATCACTTTAATAGCCATGCCGAGTGCATCACGGCCACCATCGGGTTTTAATTCGGGCGAAGAGTTGGAAAATCGAATCCAAGACTTATAAGTTGCAGCTTTAGCGAAAAATCCCACCTTTAGGTCTTCTGAGATATTGGGATTTACAGTAAATGTGCCTTTTACACAGCCATGAGCTTTGGTGTGCGCATCTCGCGTTCCTTTTCCCATAGCAAAAGTTTTTCCAAAATCGATGGCTTCCTGAGTTATCTGAGTTTCATTTTCTTCTGATTCAAACCATTTTTCCAGTTTATGAAGTGGCAGGGATGCACTGGGGTTTGGAGAGGCTACGGCCGCCAAATCTTGACTGCCTATGGGGGCGCCTGATCGACATGACATCTGCCCTAGAAACGATAAGAAAAAAAAACAGCTGTTTGTCTACCTTTTGCCATTTCGCAAGTCCTTTATTTTGATCAAACAATTCGATTTCTGTATTATAGTCGACCCGGGAAGATATGCAATCGCAGCTGAGATATATTCATTTTAAACTGTTCGCTGAAGTTCATTTTTGCTCTCTATGAAAGCCTATAAATGGCTCATTTCCTTGGAAACGAAGAATCCGACGCATGCCCACAAATAAGGGCAATGCCAAAAAGAGAAATTACGACTCATTCCGATTTTTGATTTTAAGGATGCATTTGTCTTTTAGATTGCGGGTCCGCTTATTTTGCGAGCAGGTTCATAGCTTTTAGACAGGTGCATTAAGATCTGAAGTAAAACTGTAAACAAAGGAATTGCAACTAAGAAAAAACGCTTTGATCCGAATGTTATTACATTTTTTTGAAGTCTCCGGGATAAAGTGGTATAGGTATATTGATAGAGCCACCAAAAAAGGAAGGAAATTTCATATGATAGAAGAGGGACAAAAAGCGCCTCAGTTTAAATCGACAGATCAAGATGGAAATGAAGTTAAGTTAAAAGATTTTAAGGGCAAAAAAATAGTACTCTTTTTCTATCCGAGGGATATGACTCCAGGCTGTACTACTGAGGCTTGCGATTTTCGTGATAGCTATACAAAGATTCGAAAAAAAGGCGTGGAGGTACTTGGGGTCAGTAGAGATTCTGTATCTAGTCATGTTAAGTTTCGCGAAAAGCACCAGCTGCCTTTTACTCTGTTGTCAGACGAGGATGAGTCTATTTGCAAGGCGTTTGACGTAATCCAGGAAAAGAATATGTATGGTAAAAAAGTTTTGGGTATTGTTCGCTCTACGTTTCTTATAAGCGAAAATGGAACGATTGAAAAAGTTTGGTGGAAAGTGAAAGTAGCTGGCCATGTGGATGAAGTTCTGGCAGCCCTATAAGGTGAATTTGCAATTATTTCTTTACAGATCCAGTAGGGGTAAGTTTGTATTTCAAAATACCACCAAGTCCTAAAGGAATATCAAGGCTAGTAGTTGGGCTGGATTGTAGATAGGTTTCGGGCTTTACTAGCGTGGCTCCAACGATTTCAGTCTTTTGAAGGTATGGAATCAAAGGTTTTTTAAAGGCGGTAAACTTTAATTCCAGTGCGAACTGATCTTCAAGTTTTCCCGCCTTAGCCATAGCTTGGCTTAAGCTTTTTCGAAAATCTTCGCCTTGAACTTCCATGGATAATTCGACTAGTTCTGTTTCAGTCGGCTTGCGCCATGCCAATGGACTTGTGTCTATAGGGCCTGTAACCATTAATTCTGATAGAAGCTTTTCTGCAGATTTGCTTGTTTTTTCAGAGACGACAATTTCAAGTTTAACAAAGTAGTCTGTCGTTTTGCCGGGTTTATGGTTTCCTCCCCTGAACTCTAGTGGAGAAATCTTTAGTGACCATTTGTCATAGTCCGTCAGAAGTTCTTCGGCCTTGGCGAATTGGGAAAAGGCAGTAGCAGCAATGGCAAAAACAAAGGCTTTCATGAGACAAATTCCCTTTTCTTTTTATCATAGCCTAAAAAGTGAATTTTTTGAACAAGGTCTTACTAATTTCTGAAGTGATGCCATTCGAGAGGTAATGTTATGCTAAAGATCAGAATTTGGTGGTTTTCAGGAGCTTGAGGTAGAGCCTTGGAGTCCCCTTCCAAGAGCCGGTAGATCTTTCTGTCGTCGTGGTGCTAGCCATTCAAGGGTAGGAATATAGAGGAACAATAGGAATAGGTAGAGTGCCAACTCACTTTTACTGAGCTGTAACACAAAAAATTTAAAAAAAGTAAATGCTAGCCGAACTTACCTGAAATGTACTCTTTTGTGAGTTTTTGGTCAGGCATAGAGAAGATTTTTGAAGTGTCTCCCATTTCAATGAGATCGCCACGAAACAAAAACGCCGTTTGATCACTGACTCGTGCAGCTTGTTGCATGCTGTGGGTCACGATGACAATAGAATACTGCTTCTTCAGCTCAGATATAAGCTCTTCAATAATGCTGGTAGATATAGGATCTAAGGCAGAGCAAGGCTCATCCATAAGGATTACATCTGGTTGCATAGCTATGGTTCTAGCAATGCAAAGGCGTTGCTGTTGGCCTCCTGATAATGAAAACCCAGATGATTTTAGCCGGTCTTTAACTTCTTTCCAAAGCCCAGCTTTGGTCAATGACGTTTCCACAAGCTCACTGATATCGCCTTTATATCCATTGATTCTGGGTGCCCAAGCGATGTTTTCAAAAATACTAGAAGGAAATGGATTTGGCTTTTGAAATACCATCCCGATGCATTTTCTCACCACCACAGGATCGACTTTCTTGTCGTATATATTCATGCCGCGATACGAAATACTTCCTTCGATTCTAAAACCATCGACAAAGTCATTCATACGGTTAAAGCATCGAAGCAATGTCGACTTACCACAACCCGAAGGCCCAATAAGAGCAAACACCTTCTGGCGCTCTATAGTTAAATTGATGTCTTTTACAGCTTTGTTTTCGCCATACCAGATCCCTACTTTTTGGACTTCAATCACTGTTTCTTTGTTCATAATTTTACCTTGCGCGATCGAATTCGAATGAAAATTGCAATGGAGTTAGCTACTAGAAGTACGCCAAGCAGCACAATGATAGTGGCTGCCGCCAACTGATGAAACTCTTCCTGCGGCTTTGATACCCAAGTGTAAATCTGCATAGGAAGAGCGGTATATCCGTCATTCCAGCCTTGAGGTACAAAGGCAAGGAAACTAACAGCTCCCAGTATGATGAGGGGAGCGGTTTCTCCGACGGCCCGAGAAAGCGCCAATATAACCCCGGTAAGAATTCCAGGCAGTGCCGTAGGAAAAATATGATCTCGTGCAGTTTGCCATTTGGTGGCTCCCATGGCCAAGGCTCCCATCTTTATAGAAGATGGCACAGCAGCAATAGCCTCGCGGGTAGAAATGATGATTACCGGAAGACTCATCAGGGAGAGTGTGAGGGCTCCAGATAAAAGAGAACGCTCAAAACCCAGCATGCGTACAAAAAAAGCTAAGCCAAAAATTCCGTAAACCACTGAAGGGACACCGGCCAAATTACTTACATTTACGGAAATAAATCTATGAAAATAACCTCTCTTCATCAGCTCTTCTAAATAGATTCCAGAAATCACACCTACAGGAATGGAAAATAACGCGGTAATTCCTAGAAGCCAAATAGTGCCAAAAAGAGCGGCTTTGATTCCCGATTTATTTGGCATTCGCGAAGCAAAATTAGTAAAGAAATCTGCATTGATCCAAGCGCTTCCTTGCAAGTAAGTATCTAGAATAAGGTAAGCAATGAGACCAATCACGGAAACTGTAGCAAGAAAGCACATAAACGCAAAAATATAAGACTTTAGCTTACGTTTGCCTAGGTTGCCTTTCTGATCTAGCAAAGGGTGCTCGCTCTTGGTAGTAGCGTTGCTATTAAGATTGAGGTTTATCATTCGTAGGCCTGCTTCATTTTTGCCACTATTTTTCTTGCCAGGTAATTGAAAATCATCGTCACAATGAAAAGCATTCCTGCAACAGCAAAAAGTGATTGATACTCTATGGATCCATGTTGAACATCACCCATGGAAACTTGTACAATAAATCCTGTCATAGTTTGAATCGGTTCTAAAAAGTTTAAAGTTAAATTGGGTGAAGATCCTGCAGCTAGCGAGACAGCCATCGTCTCACCAATGGCTCTAGCAAACGCAAGGATTACCGACGCCATAATTCCCGATACAGCCGCGGGAATCACCACTCTCAAATTAACCTCAAAAGGCGTGGCTCCTAGGGCGTATCCGGCATCGCGCATAGATTGGGGGACTGACCTAAAAGCATCCTCAGACAAGGAAGCTACCAATGGTATGATCATAATGCCCACGGTAAGCGCAGCGCTAGCGGCATTAAAAACTTCAGTGGAAGGCAAAAGTTTTTGTAGAAAGGGCGTTATAATGGTTACAGCGAAGTAGCCAAAAACGACACTGGGTATACCAGCGAGTAGCTCAATAATAGGTTTTAGGCTGGATCGTACTTTCGGGTGGGCGTATTCGCTTAAATAGAGTGCAATGGCAACGCCTGTCGGTACTGCAACTGCGCAGGCGCCAAAAGCAATCATCATCGTTCCCCACAAGATGGGTAAGACTCCGAACTTTTTGGGCTCAAAAAGCGGCTCCCACTTGGTTCCAGTTAAAAATTCTGAGAAAGTGATATGGGAAAAGAAATGCTGAGATTCAATGGCTAAGGTAGCAATAATGCCTATAGTTGTTAAAATCGTAACAAATGATATGGCCAAAAACAAATAATGGACGAACGTCTGTTCCCATCGCGCCCTGCGATAAGCCTTGTTGGTCCATTCTGAAAGTGGCTGGTCACTTTGTGTCATTGAGATTCCTGTGCCCGGTTCGTTTAACAAAAATCAATGCCCCCAATGAAGGGGGTACCGATAAAATTGCTAAAATTAGTGAATGCTATTTTTTGATAGCAGCAATCTTCGCCATGCCCGCTTTATACTGTGCATCGGTCATAGGCACATAGCCTGTTTCCGAAACCAATTTATTAGCGTTAGAGAGATAGTAGCTTACAAAGTTAGCAACTTCCACTCTAGCTAAAGAAGCGTGGCTCACATAAATGAATAGGGGGCGAGAAATAGGATAAGTGCCGTCTTTAACCGTTTCTACAGTTGGTGAGACAAACTTACCATCAGTTCCAGCGATTGCCACGGACCTTATCTTCTTAGCATTGGCTTCATAGTAGGAGATTCCGAAGAAACCTAAAGCGTCTTTATCGCCAGCGACTCCCTTCACTAAAACGTTATCGTCTTCTGACGCAGTAAAGTCTGGACGAATGGCCTTCGCTTTGCCGTTTACATGTTCGGTGAAGTAATCAAACGTGCCGCTGTCAGCTCCTGGTCCATAAAGTTTTATTTTGGAATCTGGCCAAGAAGGATCCACATCCTTCCAAGTTTTCACTTTTGAACCCGGTTCCCAGATCGTCTTAAGTTGTTCCATGGTTAAAGTTTTAACCCAAGTGTTTTTGGGGTTAATTACGAGAGTGATTCCGTCGTATGCGATGGGCACTTCGGTCCAAAGAACTTTAGCTTTTTGTGCAGCTTCTGCTTCCTCTTTTTTTATCGTTCGGGAAGCATTAGAAATATCGATTTCTGCCGCTACAAACTTCTTAAATCCGCCGCCTGTTCCAGATTGGGCTACAGTTACTTTTACGCCGGCGTTCGCCTTTTGAAATTCTTCTGCTACTGCTTCAGAAATTGGATAAACTGTTGAGGATCCGTCAATTCTAACTTGTCCCGATAAACCAGCAAAAGCATGAGCGCTTAAAAAGCTAGTTAATAGCAATACTGCAATTTTCATTCGGTCTCCCTAAATAGTAATCAGTTACTAACAGCAATTGACTAACATAATCGGTGGCTTGAGGATAGACTAAACGTGTAAAGATTGGGTTAAGATACGGCCAATTCTTCGAGAACTCTTTTCATTTCGCTATCGTAACCTTGCTAAGGTAGGGTAAATGTCACTTCGATGGCGGTCTGAGCCGTGTAGATCGATTAGGCACTATAAGGAGTTGGCATGTCCCTTGAAGAAGTGATTCTTATTGTAGAAGATGATCGTCATATTAGTGAGCTATTGGAGTTTAACCTTTTAAAACAGGGGTATAGGGTACTTACCTCGGATACAGGTACCGAAGGGCTGAAGATGGCTTCTGAGAGGAATCCAAACCTTGTGGTATTGGATGTTATGCTTCCCCAAATGGATGGAGTGAGTGTTTTAAGAAAATTGCGAGAGTCTGAAAAAACACGCCGTTTGCCAGTGCTTATGCTTACAGCAAAGACAGATGAGTCAGATATTTTGGTTGGATTAGAGCTAGGCGCAGATGATTATATGGCAAAGCCCTTTAGTGTGAAAGAGGTTATAGCACGAATTAGGGCCATTTTAAGAAGATCCTCTGAGGGCCCTTCTGAGACTTTAAAATCTCAAAAAATTACTTTAGGTCCTATTGTTATGGATGTAGATAATCACGAAATTTTTCTAGATGGCACGCCTCTGACTTTGACGTTGGCAGAGTTTAGAATTATTCAAAGTTTGATTACAAAGCCAGGAAGAGTCTTTAGCCGTGAAGAATTGATTGGTCATATGACAGGTGGCGATGTGGTATTGGTCGAGCGAAATATAGATGTTCATATTCGCTCGATTCGTAAGAAGCTTGAACAGCATGCTGATTTGATCGTTACTATAAGAGGTGTGGGTTACAAGTGCAAAGGCTAGAAATTATAAGTAGTCCTTATTTTCGTAAGTTATTGACACTAATTTCTTTGATCATGCTCGTGAGTCATGGTGGCACCTTCTATCTATTGAGTGAAAGGCTAGGGAACTCACTCTTTGAGAGAGAAGTAGCAAATTTAAAAGACAAGCTTATTTTACTTGAGCCGCGAGCTCTTTTGGCGCTCAAAGAAAATCGTGACTTGGACCTTGGGCATATTTTTCCTGAAAAAGATGCGCTTTCTAACGTCCGATACACCGTCATTGCGCGTCGGGGGGAAATGATTGCTGATTCCCATGCGCTTTCGGAAACAGTTGCCTCTGGCTTTGAACTTCCAGAGGTGGTCCGGGCAATGGATTCACCGTTTGGGGTAGTCAGGCGTTATAGCGAGATCTATCGCGGTGACATTATATCGGTTGCATATGTTATTCGAAATAGCGGTGTTGTTTTGGGTGCATTGAAAGCGGATTACCCCGTGGAGGTCATGAGAGAGGAGCTTTATCAAGTCCAAAAACAAATCTCGATAATATTTCTTGTAGGCTATTTGATTCTTTTTATAACCATTTTTTTCTTAGCAAAGCGAGTCACGGAGCCAGTGAAGCGAATGGCTGAGGTTTGCGAAGCTATGACAAAGGGGAACTATCGCGTGAAAATCGCATCTAATTCCCATGACGAGCTTGGTGATTTAGCGAGGATGTTAAATAAGCTAGGAGAGGATTTGTCGGATCGGGTGAGCACTGCGTTGGCTGAGAAAGCGAAGTTAAAGGCTATGCTGCAGTCATTAAAAGAAGGTATTATCGCAATTGATAGCGAATCCAGAATTCTCTTTACCAATCAGTCGATGTATCAGCTTTTGGATTCTGATGAAATTGATTGTCGAGGACAGACTTTGGAAAATACCAAAGGATGTCTATTTCTAAAAAGTATCGCTGAAGATGTTTTGCGGCAGAAGATTCCGATACATGAAGAGAAACAAGAAGCAGAAAAGATCATTCATATAAGTGCGACTCCTTTTGAAGCGGAGGAAATCACTGGGGCCGTTTTAGTGCTTCAAGATCGCACCGAGATCAGAAGGCTAGAGACCATGCGGCGTGACTTTGTTGCGAATGTTTCCCACGAGTTGAAGACCCCACTAACTGCAATCAAGGGGTATGTAGAAACTCTTTTGGAGTATGGTTTCTCAGATACGGCGATAGCAGGGACCTTTCTTGACCGTATTGCGGTAAATACCGATAGGCTTACGGTGCTCGTTACGGATATCTTGGCATTATCAAAGTTAGATTCAGGCCAAAACATGCTTGAGACGCATCCCTGTGATTGGGGTTTTGTCATCAAAAAAGTATTACACAGGCATGAGGCACTCATCACTGAAAAGAGCTTAAAATTACGTTTAGATCTGCCTTCAAGTCCTGCTTTGGTCGAAGGGGATATGGAAGCTTTAGGGCAGGTTTTTGAGAACCTTTTGACAAACGCCATTCGCTACACACCAGGCGGTGGGTGCATTGACGTTCTCCTTAAAACGGCGCCCTCGGAGGTGACGCTTGAAGTGTGTGACACAGGGCTAGGTATTCCCACTAAGGAACAGGGGCGAATTTTTGAGCGATTCTATAGGGTTGACCGAGCACGTTCCCGTGACGGCGGGGGGACAGGGCTAGGACTTTCCATTGTCAAGCACCTAGTTTTAGAAATGGGCGGAAGGATAGCCCTAGAAAGCTATCCAGGCCAGGGTTCGCGCTTTTTTGTCACGCTCAGACGTGCTTTTTAAAGATTTGTAGCGAGTTTTCTTGAGAACCATTTTTAAATCCTGTAGATTAGTGTGACCCACAAAGAGGCATACCCTATGAGCTCAGGTTTAAATCTAAGTCAAGGCGATCTCATAAATAACAAGTATGAGGTTGTATCCAGGCTTGGAGGCGGTTGGGAAGGTGAGGTTTACCTCACTCGAGAGAGAATTACTGGCATCGAAAGAACTGCCAAGTTTTTTTACCCCAATAGAAATAAGGGTAATAAGATAGCCAACTTATACGCGAAAAAGCTTCATCGCCTTCGAGAAACACCGGCGATTATTCAGTACCATAATTTAGAGACAGTGGATTTTGAAGGGACAAAGATGACCTGTCTTTTGTCGGAGTTTGTCCACGGTGAGTTGCTTTCTTCTTATATTAAAAAACATGGAGGAAAGCTTGACCCTTTCCAGTCTTTGGCTGTTTTTTACAATATGGTGAAGGCTTTAGAAGATATCCACGAGGCCCAAGAATATCATGGTGACCTTCATTCAGATAATATTTTTGTGTTGCAGCAAGGCACAAATTTTAAGATCAAATTTATAGATTTTTATTTCTACCAGGCTCCCCTCGGTGAAATGAAAAGGCGGGATTTAACGGAGCTCGTTAAGATTTTTCATGAACTTATCGGCGGTGCAGCTAGATACAAGAATCAGCCACAGTATATTAAAGATATTTGTTGTGGCTTTAAGGATACGTTGATCATCAAGAAGTTTAAGAGCACCTCTGGATTGAGGCAGCATATAGAGTCCCTTCAGTGGACTTAAAAACAGTTTTCTTACCACAAATTGCCGAAGGCATTTCTTACAGTAGATTTGTCGGCCTTTGTATGGAAAGGCCTAAGTGTTATGACACATCTTTCGGAAGTTTAGCTGTGTTTCTTAAAAAGGGGACCCAAAAGTCAAAGAATGAAGATTCCCTGATGGTAGCTCAACTCGAGAAAAGAGGAATGGTATTGGCCGTGGCAGATGGAGTCGGTGGCCATGCGGATGGGGACCAGGCGTCTAAGCTTGCCATAGATACCTTACTTGAAATTATAGAACGGGAGCCATCTGGCGAAGCAAAAATTCGTAATTTAGTTCTAGATGCGTTTGAAGAGGGTAATGAGCGTATAATTCGTTCGTTTCAAGATGCCGCGACAACTTTAGTTGTAGCTGAAATCAGAGATCAAACAGTTAGGTTTTACCTTGCCGGTGACTCATTAGCTCTTATTTCTTCGGGCAGAGGTCGCTTAAAGTATAGAATTTATGGGCATAATCCCGTGGACTTTGGCATTCTAGCAGGGGTTTGGGACGAGTCTCATTACGACCCCATGGGAACAAGGCATATGGTGACGAGTGTTTTGGGATCTGAAGATATGCAGGTTCAAGTCACGTCTTCACTTGTATTGACGCCTGGCGACACTTTAGTTCTAGGTAGTGATGGGTTATTTGATAATCTATCATCTCGCGAAATATCAAAAATTATAGCGCACAAGAATCTTGAATTAGCAGCCGTTCAGCTGCAAGAAAAAGTGGCTTCTCAAATGAAGTCTGGGGATCTTGAATATTCCAAAGAAGACGACCTGTCTTTTATTCTTTTTAGGCCTACAATTTAAAGCTAAGTCTAGGGAGGGATCACCTGGATTCCAAGTGAGCCTTGAAGAAAAATCAATCGCAGACTAGGCTGAGATTAAGTTAAAATTTTGCTTCTGAGAATTGCTGCTCTTCATGCTAAAATGTTTCCAACTCTATTAATTAGCTTCATTTTTACGGCTGGGTTATGAAATATTTACTTAAAATAGGCGCATTTGTACTTCTTCTCCTTATTCCTGGGGTAGCGTGGGTTTTATCTAGTATTTTGATGTTTCCCGCTAGAAATAGCTGCAACAAGGAACAGTTTGTCTATTGCGAAACTCCAAAAGAGATGGGCTATGAGTTTGAAGATATTTGGATTGATTCCAGTCATGGAATTAAGCTGTCTGGTTGGTGGATTCCTAGTCCAGGGTCTTCAAATACCATCATTTTGTCCCATGGTCATGGCGGAGATCGTCATGAAGGCTTGCGCTTTCTAAAAGCCCTTCACAATGCTGGCTTCTCAGTTGTTGCTTTCGATTACCGCGGCGCAGGACTTTCCACAGGACACTTTGATTCTATGAATTATTATGAGCGTGATGACCTTGAAGCCGTAGTTAGATATGCGGAAAGAAAAGGAAGTCTTTCTGTAGGGGTGCTTGGTTTTAGTCAAGGAGGCTCAACAGCTTTAATTGCTATGGCCAAGGACTCAAAGATTAAGGCCGGGGTTATAGAAGGTTCTTTTGCTAACGCAAAGGAAGTGATAGCTGAGGCAGCCTTTTCTATGTTTTATGTGCCGAAATTTCCTCTCGTAGACTTAGCTCTTTTTTTCTTTCAACAAAGAACGGGAGTCAAACTTGAAGACATGAATCCTTCAGATGTTATTTCCAAAATTGAAGCGGATAGACTTCTTTTAATTCATGCGAAAAGAGATTCTTTTGTTTCGTTTCATCATGCCTCGAAATTAATAGAATCTGCTCCAGGGAGCCGCCAGTGGGTTTACGATGGGGATCGCCACGCCCAAGCATGGCAGTTTGACCGAAGTAAGGCCGAATCTTTAGTTGTGGAGCATTTCAAAAATTGGTTACATTGAAATTTCCTCTTGGGACGTTATTTCACTCTTTAAATCACTTCCCATTTTAAATCTTCGGCTTTTATAATTACTTCTCAGGTTTTACAGTTGTATTCTTTGCTGCATTCCTTGGCGAGTAAATTTGGGGAATCTCAAATATCTTAGGTGGCAACTTACGATTGCCGCTTTTCTCTCCCCAAGAGCCATACTGTTTCCTGATTCTCCGCTACTATAGATAGATGATTTAGCGCAGCCGGTATAAAACATGCTTCACCCATTTCTAGCGTAAGTGGAGATATTCCATGCACCTGAAGTCTTCCTTTTAGGGCAAAGATAATGGCGTGACCGCAGTCAGAAAGATCTAAAGCATACTTTGTTTTTTTCTGGGTCACTCGTATTACATCGAAGGTTTCAAAAGAAACGGCCTCTTCTAATAATGCTGCGTCATTTTCAGTAATTTGTTTTAAGTTTTGAGGTGCAGGTTCCTCTACAGTCATTATATTGAATGCAGCCTCTACATCCCAATGGTCTTGAGTCAATACTTTTTGATTAAAGGTTATTATAAAACGTTCATACACAGGTGTTTGGAACTCTATAACCGTGATCCCAAATTGAAGGGAGTGGGGGACTGTTTTTTGAACTTTAACCACATCGCCTACGGAAAGGTTAAGCCAGCCTGTGAGTTGATCAATCTGCTTTTGAAGATTTGTTTCTCTTTCAGCAAGTGCTGGGGGCAGGCTGCTATACCAAGATTCAAGGAGCGGCTCAGGGATTTGGTCTTTGGGGCCAAGTCCCACTAAAAGTCTTTTTTTGTCCCATTCTCCTTCAATCTCCATGCGGCAAGACTCATATTCCAAACACAATTTTTTAAAGGTCTCTTTAAACTCGTCTTGATTTTGAAACTTATGTCGTTCCTTCTGATTAAGTCCATATTTCATTCGGCCTATTCCAGCTGGCCAGGCCTCAGGATGAATCTTTGACACAATATAGACTTCCTGCTTTTCTTGATGAAGCTCAAAGTACAGACTTCCCGTCTTGGGGTTGGGCTTGGGGTCTAGTATTTTTAAAAGGATAGGTGGACTTGCAGGGTTCGAGGTAGCGCCCTTTCCTAGGGTTGCCAATAGTATAGGTAGAATTATGGATTCCTGGTCTTTAACTTGAATTTGGGCTATACCGCGCTCTTCGATTCCAGTAAACCAAATTTCCTGTCCCCATGGTTTTGGGATATGAACAGGTTTGAGTTTAAAGGCCCGATTCGGAGTTAAGTCCTGCAGTTTGGGATGATCCAACAGCTCCTTAACAGCCTCAAATGTAGGCTTAGAAGTTGTATTCCATAAAAGCCGCTTTTCCTCCTTGGTAGGGTCCAACAAAACTTCTACCCGAGAGGGAAAGCTATCATTGCCTCTAAACCAACTGATCACAATCAGCTCATGACGTAGTTTCTGGTCAAATGGCAATTTTATGGCCAATGGAGACAATATAACCACATCCCCTATCACTCCATAGGGGCGCTCTGAGGGAGGTCCGGGAATACATACCAACATAGCGTCCGAAATAAGCTGCTGGTGCTCGGTAAGTCCTAAAGATATTTTCCTCATGTGGCTTCCTCCGTAAGCTCTAAGTTTAACGGCTTTTGGTGGCTAAATGAAGACCAAATTTAACATGAGGACAAGGGCATGGTGAACAGCTCGTTACTAGGGAGTAATCACCGAGTTGGCTATTGCAGGAAATGCAGGCGGGGATGGGAACGCAGACAAGTTTCCGAAAGTGGATGGATGAATCTAAAATTCTAGGAAGGACTTAGGAAACGTTCGAGATATCAGGGAAACAACTGACGAAGACCCGTCAGATATTTTTGCAAAACCTCATCAAATCGCCCCCGTGCGCAATTCTGGACATTTTACGATATTATCGACGAATTTTCCGTTAGTACTAAAAAGTCTCGCTGTTCATCCGATGGTCATTTTAATGGAAGATCAGAGTAGCGGCGGTATGACCATCGCCTTAAAAATCTTGTTCAGATCTCCGACGACATTAGGAAGTTTTTAAAATATGGGATTTTCATATCGACTCTTAAGTTGTGGAATAAGAACGGGGCAAGGGATTTCGTTATGATTCCTGATCTAGAAAGAAACACATCAGAGCCTATCGCTGAAAATATGGCTTTAAAAGCGAAGCTTGCCGCGGTAACTGCTGAGCATAGGCTTGTACTAACAACAATTAAAATGTTCGATTTTTAAATCCAGTATAAGCGACTTCCGTCCTCAGTCGCTAAGGAAAAAATTCTTGCTGCGATTAAGACTGCTTCTGATTCGATCCCTCTTTCGGAGGTCTTTAGGGCGACATTAAAAATCTGGGTCTTCCGCAGAATTAGTGGGTGCTTTTAGATAATATGCCTGCTAGTCCCCCAAAATCCGAAAGCCATTGTTCACCATAGGGTGTGGTCTGAAAAACAAAAGGCTAATGTGTGAAAAAATAGCTGCAAACTAAATCAGC
>CAIMVM010000355.1 GCA_903844895.1 uncultured Pseudomonadota bacterium | reverse complement strand
GGGCATTATCTCGCAGCTGTTCTCGACCTATGCACAAGAAAGATAGTCGGTTGGGCCATGTATGCTAAGAATGTATGCTAAGAATGTATGCTACGAATGTATGCTACGAATGTATGCTACGAATGTATGCTACGAATGTATGCTACGAATGTATGCTAGGAATGACCGCTTCCTCACCATGGCAGCTTTAAACATGGCGGTAAGAAGACAAAAAATAGAGGAATGGCTTATGTTTCACTCCGATCGTGGTAGTAACTACGCATGCTACGACTTTCAAAATCTACTGACTGAGATAGGAATCGAAGCGAGTATGAGCCGAAGCGGCTGTTGCTATGACAATGCTGTCATGGAGAGCTTCTTTCATTCCTTAAAGGTAGAGTTCGTTCATCATGAGAAATTTGCCACAAGGCAGCAAGCGAAGGACGCAATTTTTGAAGGGATTGAAGTGTTTTACAATAGACAACGCATCCATTCTTCAATTGGTTACAAAACACCCATTGCCTTTGCAGAAGAGTTTATGATAGTTGAATAGGCTCGTGTCCGTTTTTACGGAGTAAGATCAGTTTCATGTAGCGGCTAAAGACGTACTAACTGTGCATCGGGCGTTTCTGTAGGTGAGTATCTTTTAGAGCTCTAGGTCTCTGGCTATGGGAAGGGATGGAATTTGGACGTTAATGAATGGGCAAAGTCTATCTTGTCTTCTGATTTACTTTCAGACAAATTGCATAGTCCTGAAATTCTAACGGATGCGACATCTTCGAGCCCTTTTGAAATACCCGAGGTTCCTGCTCGGACAGCACAACTTCGTTTTGGCAACAAGAAACAAACGTTTCCTGGATCTTTTCAGCTGGACACGGCCAGAGGGTTGGCACTGCATTATTTCGCCAATCATGAACTGCTGGCGATGGAGCTTATGGCACTAGCGCTTCTTCGCTTTCAGGAGGCTCCAGCTAGTTTTAGGGATGGTATCGCTAGGACCATTTTAGAAGAACAAAGTCATTTGCGACTTTATTTGGCCCGCATGAAGGACCTTAGCGTTGAATTTGGAGATCTTTCGGTAAATGGTTTTTTTTGGTCGACTATCTCTACCATGAAGTCCCCTTTGGACTATCTTGCTCGTATGAGCTTGACTTTTGAACAGGCTAATTTAGATCATGCTTTATTCTTTAGAGATGAGTTTGTTAAGGTCGGGGATATAGAGACCGCAAATCTCATGGAAAAAGTCTATAGAGAAGAGATTGGACACGTTAAGTTTGGTGTGTCTTGGTTTGAAACGTTGCGTCCCAAAAAAGACTCTTTTTGGTCTGAGTACGAAAATCAACTCACTCTACCCCTGAGTCCTTCGCGAGCAAAAGGCAAAGCATTTAGTACGGTAGCGAGGCAAGAAGCTGGGCTCAGCGATCAGTTCATAAGAGAGCTTTCGATTTATGCTCGGTCCAAAGGGCGATTGCCCATCGTCTATGAATTTAACCCTGCCTGTGAAGAGGTGATGAAACATCCAGGCTATCAAAAG
The DNA here is from genome assembly GCA_903844895.1 of uncultured Pseudomonadota bacterium. Classification (GTDB taxonomy): domain Bacteria; phylum Bdellovibrionota_B; class Oligoflexia; order Oligoflexales; family CAIMVM01; genus CAIMVM01. The sequence continues at coordinate 1,327 of CAIMVM010000355.1, read as the reverse complement.
ACCGTTCCCGTACAACAGCTCGAAGCAGATTTGTCGTCTCTTCTTATGTTTGTGGCGCGACCTGGAGACATCATTAAAACCTCAAAGCAGCCGCTTTCAGAGTTTATTGCCTTTTGGAATTCCAAAGGTCTTGCTCCTATAGAGTTTGTCAAAGAAGTTCCCAAAGATAGAAAAATACAGGTCCTTCATCCTTGGGGTAAGACCCCAAAACATGAGAACTCTTCTTTGGGTGTAAAGCACGGGACGGAGTTTCTATATGGTAAAGACTTCGGTGCTTTATTGGATGATAAGGTTAGAGCCTTAGTTCCAAGCTTATGGTTTGAAAAGAGCTCTCACAAGGGAGTGTTTTCTTCATCCCCGGAGATATTTAGGCACTTTGAGGGGCTGAAAGCTCTAGGATTTACAGATTTTGTTCTTAAGTCGCGATATGGCGCCAGTGGGAGAGGGTTAAAGAAGCTAAGGGAAAATGAGCTTTACAAACCTGACATACTATCTTGGATAAACCATCAGCTGTCCTTTGGACCGATTGTAGCGGAGCCATGGTTTTCTAGGGTGGCTGATTTTTCCCTGCAACTTGATATGCGCGGTCAAGAGGCCCGTGGTTTTAAGGGTGTGACTAGGCTTTTATCTTCAAAGACAGGCCAATATGACGGACATATACTTAGAGGATTGTTTGCGAATCTCTCTCGAAACGTGATTCAAAAAATCTACTCCCAAAATCTTATGGGGCTTTTCTCAGACATTGCGCAGGTAGTAGCTGATGAACTAAAGGCCCATGACTTCAACGGGATTGCGGGCATAGACTTGTTTCTTTATGAAGTTGGTTCAGAAATCTATTTAAAACCCGTTTGTGAACTCAATCCCCGAATCACCATGGGATATGTCGCTTTAGAAATAGAAAAATATTTAAAAATGGGCACTCCCATGATTTGGCGGCATGCTCGGATCGACAAGCTCCCACAGGCCCTGCTGAAGGAATTAAAAGGCTTTTCTCATTCCCTTCTTATACCGACCACTGGGATCGACGACGAGACCAAAATTGTAACTTGGTTGGAGCCACTTGTTGCAGGAGAAGCTCTCGGTTAAAATGGTATTACTATAATGAGGTAGCTCCTATGACAGAGACAAGGTGTTTGAATAGCTCTTCCCTAGTTAACCGAGACAAGTTTAATGAATTCAAGGACCTGTTTAGAATAAAGTTCCTACGCACAGGGATGGCGTTAGGCCTAGCTCCTATCTTCGGACTATTGTCTTCAGTCTGCGTCGTGAGTCCTGCTGCCCAAGCAGAAGACATTCTTGTGCCGCGCTCGGATATAGAGACTTTGCT
>CAIMVM010000354.1 GCA_903844895.1 uncultured Pseudomonadota bacterium | reverse complement strand
TTTGGCCAACAAGGATTTGGGCAACAAGGATTCGGACAATATGGAAATGCCCCTGATCCAAGCTTAGTAAAGGGCGGACAAGTTTATTACCCAAGGGGGTATTACGGTGGCGGATATAGCCAAACAGGACCAAGTCAAATGGCCCAGGTAAATCCTCAGCTCTCTTCTCTATATGGACAAATTGGCGCTATGAATAGTGACCCGAGCTATCAATGGCAAATGTCTGGAAACCAATACCCAATCATGTTTTCCACCTCATCAGCCCCCCATTGCCAGTCCTATAATCGTTGGATTTACCAAAACATGGTACTCACCCATGGAGCGGACCCTTGTGGCTATGTGTACAATGCCGTATCCGCCCTTTTTTGCGCTGGAAAAATGGTCATCCAAAGAATCCGTCCTAGTCTCAATCCGGTCTATGTAAATCGAACTGACAGCGAACCAGCGGATCCATCCACGGTTGTTACAAATAATGTCCCAGCAAAGAGCCCTCCCCCTTCCGTGCCCGCTCAGAATCCACCTTCCCCTTCACCCGTTCAAACTGATACGAGCACTGGACCAACTAAGGGCGGGCCGCCTCCTTTACCGCCGCTTCCTCCAACAGACACGCCTTCTCCTACACCCGGCGAGCCTGCGCCCAAATCTACTGCACAACAAAACAGCTCTAAATGCGTTAGTCGTGTATGTAAATTAGGAGGGTCGTATATTCTTTCAGATCTTTCAGAACCGACAAATGGCGCCAGCGTTGAGGCTGTCGTATCTCCACAGCCCACCCCTAAAGCCGCTGATTTCCCTCCTAATTCTGCTGAGACGGCTATACTTGCTCAAGTCGCTAAAGATAAAGACGGAGTCTTGAAACTTAGCTTTTCGTCCCCTGATAAAGGCGTTAAAATTACCAAATTCAATTATAAGCCTGGACCAACTGTAAATTTGGCAAAATCTGGTCCCATTCTTTATGCTGATGTGACATGGACAACATCGACGGGCTACACTTGTGTAGGCATTAACGATACCTTTGCTGCCGTTAATTGGGCCCAACCTAAACCCCTTAATGGGAAATGTACAAAGTGAGGATCACCATGAAATACTTTAGTCTTCTCCTAGCCATAGTTGCAGGCAACGCCTGTAAGCCCGCAAATCAGTCGTTTGAAAACTGGAGCAAAACAAGCTCAAGCTACCTTGTCGTCTCCATGAAAGAGAACAACCTCGGGTGGCAATATGACTTCTGGTATCAGGGTAAGCAGTTAGAAGCAGGGTCTTACCAGGCTTACATTCAATCTTTAGGAAATAGCCAAGAAAGCATTGAGGGCACATTGTCAATGAAAGGAACCATGTCCGCTACAAACCCTCGTTTTGCGATCAATGCCTACACTGACAAGTACAACTGCAGTGCTTCCCACAAGACTCTCTTAGGGGTAATCCCTCTAATATGTACAGATGACAAAATAGACCGTCTTGTTTTAGAAGATCAAGGAGACTGTAAAGCGAGCAATTCAAAAATCTCGCTGGATGGCAAACCATATGAAGCGGAATTTAGTGAAAAAAAAGCGGTTGAAATCCTCATCAACACAAATAAAGATCATTTTTCAGTTTTCGAACAAATGGTGTCAGCTAGCTCAGAATCAGAAGACTCACCCACTAGCCTTGTGGATTATAATGTTTTCAAAGAAGGCAAGTTGGTTACACCTTCATTTATTGTTCGCAAAGAAGGCAACCGTCAATTACTCTATCTCATTCAGGCCGACATAAAAGATGCTACTGCGCCCACCTACCTGATTGCGGAGATAGACGGCAATCAAAAACCAATTCAAGAGTTTCAAAATGGATCAAAAGCCTATAGGACGACACTCAAGAAGAATATTTGCGTTGGCAAACTGAAAAATGGTTCTCATACTTCAGGTGGTAGCTTTTTATTCTTACCTAGCGTTTCCCAAAAATAGGACCAAACTACCTGAATACTAGAGCCTTTATTTAAAGAAACACTCCACGAAACACACAGCTCCCTCAGCACTTAGAATGTAGTTTTTTAAGGGAGCTGTGTGTTTCGTGGAGAGTCTAAAATCGAGCAACTCGGTACATGACAATCTCACCGCCCGTCCGCCATGAAACGCATCTCAATTTTAAAGTGACGAAGCTTTGCATCACACCCCCAAAAAACTCAAAATTTCCTGCATTTTTGCCTAGGCCACTCTAGACCTGGAGAGGGTTTCAAGCCGAGAAGCGGTTGCGTTTTTAGGAAATAGTCTTGGAAACGCCGCCCTCAGAACCAGGCTAAGCGCTTTCACATAGCTTCCTGGTAAAATATTAGACACTAGTGAGTCGTGCAGCATCCATGCAAATTGGGATAAGATCCAAATCTAATTCCAAATGTTCGACACTGGCACTATTTGGATCTATTTCGACCAATTGCCTTTTTAGCTCTTATCTTCTTCCAGACAAAATTTCTCTCTTTTGCCCAGTCTTCTTTTTCAAGTTTAGACACAAGGCGTCCCTTACCGCGTTTAGCAGCGCCTATTTTTGCTTTCGCCATTCTCTCTTTTTCTTCGGGAGTTAATTCTTTTTCCACGGTTCGGCGACTTCTAAAACGAAGTTCAGGAATGCTGTCAATTTTTATCTCTGTATTTGCCATAACAGCAGCATTGATTTTTGCAACCATAATACGGTCTCTAGGTGAAACAAAATTGATAACGTGTCCACCTGCCCCCATTCTACCAGTTCGGCCACAGCGGTGGAGAAAGAAATCGGTTGTCTTAGGCAAATCAAAATTGATTACCCAAGCTATATCTTTAAAGTCCATACCCCGAGCAGCTAGATCCGTAGCAACAAGTGCCTGAACCTTGCCTTCTTCCATATTGCGGTAGTTCTTTCGGCGATCTTCTGCGGCCATATCACCATGAAGCTGGGCTTTTTTAAGTCGCGGACAGTCCTTGGTGAGGCTTTCAAATACCGACTGCGCGTCTTCTTTTCGCGTAACAAAAATAATACCCCTGCCCGTTGGCGCTCGATTCATCATCATGACAAGCATGCGAAGCTTTTGCCCTTCTTCAAGGGGAACATTGGTTGAGGTGATTCTTTTCACAAAACGGTGCGCACCTGGCATTTTTATCGTCTGGGGATAGTAAGGCTCAAACTTATCTTCAATGAGCTTTTCCATCTTAAGCGGCATGGTCGCCGTGTAAAATCCGACCTGAACTTTTTTAAGACGAAATGCAGACTCTAAGCTTAAAATATCTTCGGCAAATCCCATCTCAAGAAGGGTGTCTGCTTCATCAAAAACGACTATCTTTAAACGGTCAAATTGTATGTGACCAGCATCGAAAAGCTCTTTTGCTTTAGAGGGCGTAGCCACTAATATGTCGGAAGGCTCTTTTCTAACTTGCTTTAAGCGCTCGGGAGCCATGCCACCAGTTGCCATTTTCACTCGAAGGCGGACATGGTGACAGATGGTTTGAAACACTCCTGCCACCTGTTCCACAAGCTCTCTGGTGGGAAGAAGCACCAGTGCCATAGGATGGCCGCCCTTAGCTTCGCTGCCAAACTTGACTTCGTGTCGCCTGAGCACCTCAACGATGGGGAGCGCATAGGACAACGTCTTTCCTGTTCCCGTTTGAGCAAGAACCACCACAGAGTCGCCCACGATCATTTTAGGAATGGCAGCTTTTTGAACATCAGAAGGGTTCCTGAAGCCTTGTTCAAGAAAGAACGGCTCAAACTTTTCACTCAGGCCCAATTCTCTAAAACTTGTCATAAGCACACCTTCCCAGTGATCCTGAATTCGTAAAAACCCCTGCCAAAAACCCATCCAAAAACTTTGGAGTCGAGCTATGCCAAAAAAAAGAGGCTCCAAGACCTCTTTTTAACTGCCCATGTAACCACCAAACCGACTGAAGTCAGTGTTTGGCTCGTTCTTGGTCATAAAGAGCATCAAAATTGATAGGTTGAAGCATTAACGCCGGGAAACTCCCCCGGACTGCCAAAGTGTCTACCACTTCCCGCGCATAGGGGTAAAGGATATTCGGACAATAAGTGCCTAAAATCCTACCTAGTTCCTCGCCTTCGACTCCTTTTACCGTAAAAATACCGGCCTGTTCCACTTCTATCAGAAAAACTGCTTTAGATTCTTTACGAGCCTGGATAGTTAACTGCAAAGTCACCTCCCAAGAATCACCTTCCAAGCGATCCGCCTTAGAATGGACCTCGAGGTTGATCTGGGGGCTCCACTGATCCTTAAAAACCTGAGGAGCGCTTGGGGACTCAAAAGAGATATCCTTGACGTAAATTCTTTGAATGCCAAATTCCACTGCCTTATCTTCACTCATTGGGACTCCTCTTTTTCAAAAATCATCGTGAATTATTGCTTTGATGGAGGCATGGGTCAAGTTAAAGCTGCGGACAATTGAAAATTTACTTTTTTTTTATAACTCGAACGGCCATACTGTTTAGAAACAACTTCCAAGAGGCACTTCGATGAAAAAATTTGCTTTTCTATTTGCATCCCTTTTCGCATCGTCGGCCTTCGCGGGATGGACTTCAAATTTAGGGTACAATAACCCACCAGGTGCGATAGGTTTAAACTTCCTTTACCTTGCTACTAAGTGGGGATTTGAAGCTGGGATTGGCCGTATTCATGCCGGCTCAACCACGGATGATACCTCTACGACACAAGATGAAAGCAGCTCCTCTGTGGGCTTAACAGGTGACATCAATCTTAAGTATTTTTTCTCAAAAGGAACTTTTAGCCCTTATTTACAAGGGGGTGTAGGAGCTGGGATTGGGGCATCAGGCTCGGGCGTCGGTGCTGGGTTAGGCGGCGGTTTTTTAGGAGCTGGACTTTTGATCGGCAATGAAGGCTTTCATCTTTATGCGGGAGTTGTCGGATCAAGCTCCATTGCCGGACAGGCAGGAGTCGGCATCAAGCTTTAATTTGTTTGTTTTTTCACACTTTTTAAATGATTTTTCGCTGCAAAGCGAAAGCTATTAAGACCCGTGTGCTTATCAATTCAAGGGATTATTATAACACTCTCCTATATGCATTAAACGTTCCTAAATGTTACCAAATAACAGGAAAAGGCAGCCTTTCTTTAGAAAACGGCATTCACTAGTATTCTAAAATTTTGATAGTTTTCTGGGAGGCAAAGGTTTAAAAGTAAGGAGCTCGGCTGTGGGAGAAAATATGGACCTAGAGTCAAAAAAAAATGTTTCGGATCTTTGTGAGGCCTTCCTTTTGTTGGAGTCTAAAAAAGAGGTCTTGTCTTTTTTAAAGGACCTTTGCACCCCACAAGAGTTATCAGCCCTATCAGAACGCTGGAAAGTATGCCGCTTATTAAGTAGTGGAAAATATTCCTATAGGGAAATCCATGGCTTGACAGGGGCGAGTCTCACTACAATAGGCCGGGTTTCTAGATTTTTAAAAGATGAGCCCTATAATGGCTATACCAATGTACTAGGTAAAATGAAACTATAGTCAAACGCCTTTACTAAGCGCCTGACAGGTTAAAGAACATCGCATGAAATCTCAGGGCGTCAAAAAAACTAGTTCCGACACATTCACTTAAAATATCCACTTAAAAAAAATGCGCTCGGATGCTCCTTAATTTCAGTTCCAAAGGAGTTCCCTTACTGTCTGAACCAAATGAAGATCACAGCAAACTATTTCTAGGAAGCCAATTGATTCCTGGGGATATCAGCGAAATCCCTCAAGAAACCAAGTGAGCACGAGTGATTTTCAACCTAAAGGCGAATCTCACTGCAGGCCCCAAATAAATTGCAAATCTGATTTTTCATATGGTTTCCTCGCTAAAAGCCTCCAAAAAGAATCGAACTTGGACTACGAAATAGATCCTACTTACAACCCTTTAGAATGGTCAAAAAGTCCTGTCCTTTAATTTCTGATTTCTCCCCAATACCATGGGGATAGAGTCTCGCAAGATCTGACGCCAAAGATTCGCAATCTGCAGAAGAAACGCCATAACTTGCAAGCTTAGTTTGAGCTCCCACCGCGACAAAGAAATCTTCCGTCTTCTGGATGGCCTCCAAACGGACATCGGAACCTTTGAGATGGAAAACACGTTCTCCATATTGTTGGAGCATGTGCCCCTTACTGTCTACAGCAAATCGAAGCAAAGAAGGAAGCACAACTGCTAAACTTTGGGCATGATCCAATCCCCACCGAGCAGTCAGTTCGTGACCGATCAAATGGGTCGACCAATCTTGCGGAACCCCCACTCCAATCGCTCCATTTAACGCGCTAGTGGCGGCCCAAATCAAATTTTTCCGAGATTCCAAATTCGTCAAATCAGCAATTACTTTCGGCGACTCTTCTAATAATACTGAAAGTATAGCTTCCGCCTGACGTTCTTGAAGCTTTGCTTGAACGGGAAACGTTAAATACTGCTCTATTACATGAACATAGGGATCGACGATTCCATTAATAACTTGCCGGAGGGGAAGGGACAACATCACACTAGGATCAATGATCGAAAATCTAGGAAAGACCAAAGGAGATTGAAACGATTTCTTTTCCCCAGATGCTTTACGGCTTACAACACTTCCGCTATTCATCTCTGAACCTGTAGCTGACAAAGTGAGAACGGCCCCATAGGGGAGAGCATCAGTTATTTTTCTTCCTCTGCTTGTAACAATTTGCCAAGGATCAGATAAATTCAGTTTGGCTTGGGCAGCGATAAGCTTCACGCCATCAATCACGCTGCCTCCTCCCACTGCAAGAATAAAAGTAGCATCTGCCGCTCGTACTTGCTTAGACGCCTCCGCAAGCGTTTCAATATCAGGATTCGGCTCTATTCCTGCAAATTCACCAACAATACGACTTCCAAGTGCCGCCCTTACTTTAGAAAGCACCCCGATTCTCTCTGCCGATCCTTGGCCCGAGCAAACAAACACTTTTTCATTGGGAAGTACTAAATGACTTAGACTTTTTTCGATCTGCTGCTCACCGAATACGACTTTAACGGGATTGAAATATTCAAATGGGAACACAGTTAGACCCCTTCTTTAAACCAACATGAGCATATTGGACTCTTTGCTTCTTTATTCTATCGCTAAACGAAACGAAACAGAAATAGAATTAGCTCAGAATCATTCTACTCGGTAAGCCTTTCGATTGCATCCTCAGTATGTAAGAAAAAAGCTCCTCTACAATTGATCCTAGTAGATCTATTTCACTTAGAATCTTAACCGCCCTTGGCGATTTCTCGCCATAGAGTTTCTGACTTCCGCACAAAATCAAACGATGGCATCATTTTTCTCAAAATTATCCACTATCTATCCCAAACTTCTGTTGAATTTGTTATTCTGTCCATGAGAATCCAAATCCTAGTCTTTTGCTCGCTTGTAGCCCGATTCTATTTTTTTATCAATTTCAGCATATTACAGTCCTCACTCCCCTGTTGCCCCATTTTTCAAACACGCTCTAAAATAACCTCCCAGAGCATTTTTATGTTGATCTTGCTTGAATCGCCTTATAGGCCTTGGACTTGAAGTGTAGTTTGCTTGCGGTTTTTACTTAATTTCATCAACTAGGCTTCATGCGTAAAATCATTCTTTTCACATCGTTGTTCCTTCTTAGTACAGCAGCGACAAAATCATTGGCGCTTGAAAAATGTGACAATATGAGTCATGTGCGGAATTATCCTGGGACGGTTGGCGATTTTGTTTTTACACAAGAGGGATGCTCCGCGTAAACCGTTGTTCATATTGTCGATGGCCAACCCTTGAAAGAGACTACAAGAGTCCCATTTACTGGTGAGCGGAAAATTGTAAAAGATGACAACGAGAACGAATCCTAAGAGTCCAAGGAACGATAAAACTAGGGGGTGGGATGCCCCCGAAAATGGGGCACTAGTATCACAGGACTTAGTCCTTCAAAGCGTGAACAAAAAGACGGGTTTAAAAACTATGTTTTTGACTATAGAAAACTTCAACCTCGATGGAGAATGGATTCATAGGACTGGAGGAAATATTACCGTAAGTACTGCGGGTGATGGAACCCACACTAATACAAGAAAAACTCTCAATGATTTTTTCAATAGAACACCAGCTCACTGAGGAAACCGCCCTTCCAAAAATGGGGCGACAGGTTCTAAAAGACCTGGACAGTTAGATGGAAAAGAGTCGCAGAATATATTAGATAGGCTAGCTATATATAGGCTCTGGATCTTTTGATTCCCAATATTCCTACCACAAGCTTTTAAGAAGAATATTAACAGCAAATGTGCCTGCCCAAGCTTGAAAGCTTCATGTAGGGGTCCTTAGAAATCGCTTCCTCAGAACATCCGTAACCTTAGTAACAGGAATCTTCTTACACTTAAGTAAAAGGAGGCTATGAAACAGTAAATCTGCGCATTCCCCTATAAACTCTTCGTCGGACCCTGCTACGGCACTTAATGCTACTTCGAGACCCTCTTCCCCGACTTTTTGAGCGAGGCGCCGTTCACCTTGAGCTATGAGATGAGACGTATAGGAATCAGAATTAGGAGACCTTAAGCGCGAATCCAAGCGATCAGATAGATTTGCATACCAACCTACCCCTTTGAGTTGATCTCGAGGGAAACAGCTTACAGTCCCAATATGGCACGTTGGACCTGAAGGAGTTACCTCAATGAGAAGGGAATCTTGGTCGCAATCTAGACTCATACTTTCAATATGAAGGATATTTCCTGAGGACTCACCTTTCGTCCAAAGGGCGTTGCGTGATCTGCTCCAAAACGTCACCTGCTTTATGGCTATGCTCTTTTCCACCGCCTCCCGGTTCATAAACCCGATCATTAAAACTTCTGAGGTTTCTACATGTTGGATACAAGCGGGAATGAGACCGTTTAACTTTTGAAACTGAATTTTTTCTACTGAAATCATAGACGTACCCCAATTCCCCTGCTAAATAGTACCTTCTTGAGGCCAGGGAGCGATAGGACTCCCCTGTGAAATACACTAGCCGCTAATGCTCCGGTCACTAAAGTCTCTTTAAATAAATCTACGAAATCTTCCACAGACCCCGCCCCACCAGACGCAACCAAGGGAATACCGAGTCGACTCGCTAAAGTGGCAAGTTGCTTCACGTCATAGCCTTGCCGCATTCCATCTTGATTCATACAGTTCAAAACAATCTCGCCAGCTCCTCTTTTTTCCGCTTCGAGGGCCCAGTCTTCCGTCCTGCGCAGGCTACTTCTCATCTTCGAGGGATCTCCTGTATATTGATACACCAAATAATCCTGACCATTAAAATAGGAGTCTATGCTCACCACGATACTTTGCCTGCCAAACCGCGAGCTTAAACGATCAATCAAATCGGGATTTTCAAGAGCCGGCGAGTTTATGGAAATTTTATCAGCGCCAGCTGAAAAAACAGATTCGGCATCTTCGATCGTTCGAATCCCCCCAGCCACGCAAAAAGGTATTTGGATCACGCTAGCTACCCGTGCAATCCAGGAACGATCCACCGTTCGTTGGTCACTACTCGCCGTTATGTCATAGAACACGAGCTCATCTGCGCCCTCTTCAGAGTATTTCTGCGCAAGGTCTAGAATGTCACCCACTATGACTTGGTCTCGAAATTTAACGCCCTTAACAACTTTTCCATCCTTGACATCTAGGCAAGGAATGATCCTCAATTTAAGCATTCCACTGCCTCTCCCACCGAAAGTTTGCCCTGATAGAATGCCTTTCCGACAATAGCCGAACCGATTCCCAATGCATTCAAACTGTACAGATCTTCCAATGTTGTTATTCCACCTGACGCCTGTATGCGACAACAAGCATGCCTTTTCGCAAGTTCTTGATAGAATCGGATCGAGGGACCGAGTCCCATTCCGTCCTTACTAATATCTGTGCAAAGAATCTCAACCTGATCTGAAAATCTTTCAAGAATGTCCCACATGGTCCAAGGAGTAGTCTCTTGCCAGCCTTTAATGGCGATCATAGGAACCTCATCGACGAGCTTAAAATCTAATGCTAATACAATCTTTTCAAAGCCGAATTTAGATATAAAACTCTGGGTCAAATCACTATCTAATATAGACAAGGATCCTAAAACAATTTTATCAACCCCCAAGGCGAACAGAGCTTCTATTTGAGACTGATTTCGAATGCCTCCGCCCACTTGAAGGGTTCCCGCAAATGCGTGACGAATCTTTGAGATGGCTGTATTTTGTTTAAGTGATTCTTCTCGCGCCCCATCTAAGTCAACAACATGGAGATCTCGCGCGCCTTCACCATAGAATTCTTGCGCTTTAGCAGAGGGGCTATCATCATAAATAGTTTGTCGCCTAAAATCCCCTTGCTGCAGGCGCACACATTTGCCATTTTGCAAGTCGATACTTGGAATGATTTTCATTAGAAGTGCCTATACCTTAATTTCTAGAAAGTTTTTAAGAATTTTGAGCCCAGAGATTCCTGACTTCTCTGGATGAAACTGGACACCGTAATAATTATCTCTGCGTATAACCGCCGAAAAAGTCCCGAAGTAGTCAGCAATGCCGATGCTAAAGGGGCTTGCTATCTCAACCGCATAGGAATGGATAAAATAGAAATTGTCCAGGGTATCGACACCTTTTAATAGCGGCTCACCTTCTTCGACCTTGACTAGATTATTCCAGCCCATATGGGGGATGATTCTCGGTCCAATAAGCTTTCGGACCTGTAGTGGAAAGATTCCTAAACATGCAGTATCATCTTCCTCTGAAGAACGGCAAAGTAGTTGCTGGCCTAGGCATATGCCAAGAACCGGCCTTTGCTGTTTCTTTAAAAAATCTATGGCCTGCAGCTGCATCAGCTGCTCCATGGCTAGACCCGCAGAACCAACTCCTGGAAGTATTATGGCGTCCGACTTCTGAAGGTCGCCAATGGATTTGGTTACAACCGGAGCGCATCCTAATCTCGTCAGTGCATGAAAAACCGACGAAAAATTAGCTCCCCCTGATTCAAAAATTGCTACTTTTTTGGTTTTCATAATAAACCCTTCGTAGACGGCAGTTGTTCGGCTTTTTTACGGGACTCATTGATTTCAACGGCTTGCTTCAAAGATCTACCGAAGGCCTTAAATATTGACTCCGCCATATGATGCGCGTTTTTGCCAACAGTTTTGATATGTATCCCAGCGCCTAAGCTTGCACTCAAGGACTCAAAAAAATGGGAGATCATCTCAGTTGGAAAATCGCCTACTCTTTCAGATGGGAACGAGCAGTCAAAAACAATAGCAGCACGACCGCTAAGATCCAAGCTGAGGTTAGTCTGGGACTCATCCATAGACAGGAGAAAACCATACCTCTCGATCCCTCTCTTATTTCCAAGTGCCTCTTTTAAAGCCTCTCCTAGAACTATCGCCACGTCTTCGACTGTGTGATGGACATCTACGCCCACATCCCCAAGAGCATTAAGACTTAGTGAAATACCGCTGTGGGCAGCTAGCTGCTCCAACATGTGATCAAAAAAGAGAATCCCAGTAGAAATCAAATTTCCTTTTTGAGAGTCAAATAGAACTTCACAAAAAACTTCTGTTTCATTTGTTTTTCGTGACTTGGAGCCACGCCGCTGCGTGGACTCCAGATCGCTCGACTTGATTTGAAGCGCAGCAAGAAACAGTTCATTATCCTGACTTCTCCCAATAGAAACGCGAAGGGAATTAGGTACGTCATCACTACGGTCCCGTACAACCAGTCCTGATTCCTTCAGCTCTCTATAGATTTGCTTGGAATGGGGAGATGTAAAAAGTAGAAAATTTGCTTGACTCGGAAACACCCTTTCAATTCTTGGTGAACTCATTAACCTTTGGAACAAAAGCGCGCGCTCAACTTTATTCGTTTCCAGACGACGCTTGAGATAGAACATGCCTACGGGAGACAGTACTTCAAGTGCCTTTGTGGCACAAATCGTAGGGATCGGATAGGGAGGGAGCACTTTCTTTAACAATTTAATAATCTCCTCACTAGCAATCAGAGAACCAATTCTAATACCTGCCAATCCATAGGCTTTAGAAAGTGTTCTCATAATCACTAGATTGGGGCAGTCCGCGAGTAGAGATGTCGCAGAGTCTTCGTCACAAAACTCAATATAGGCCTCATCCACAACAACTAAAGAGTCTTCACTTCTAGAAGTACAAAGCACCTTCAAGTCCTCTAGGGAGGGCATCGATCCGGTAGGATTATTGGGCCGACAAATAAAGATTAGCTTTACTGAAGTCACCTCACAAAGCGCCTTCAAGTCCAAGGAAAACCCACTACATTGTGGAATTTCTATGGATTTTACTGCATTAAAACTTGCAGCCACTTTATAGTAGCTATAGGTAGGCGGCGCATACGCAATCGCATCCAAACCTGGCCTGCAAAAACTCCTTATGAGCAAATCAATTCCCTCATCGATTCCCCGCGTCATAAGAAGCTGATTGCGCTCGACTCCGTAGATTTCACAGAGGCGGCGCTTCAGACCTTCTGGCTGCGGATCGGGATAGCGGTTAAGGCGTGAACCCTGCTCCCCATATGGTGGCTCAGGACTTTCATTTGCATCAAGAAGAATGAGATCCAAATTCTGATTTTCCATTCGAGCAGAACTATAAGATTTTGAGCTCAAAACCTCAGGACGTACAAGCTTCTCTAGCCACATATAATGGATTCCCCCTGATCTCTATTGAATTTCCTCTGCTCCATGAACCTACTACGTATCGCTATCGAAGCCTGATGCCCATCAAGGCCCTCCAAACCACCGATAATGTGGGCAGTTGGTGCCAAACTTGTAAAACCAATTTCTTCAATATGTTGAAAGGTGGTTGACTTCATAAAGCTCTCAACACCAATTCCCCCATACGCTATGGGATTACCTGCCGTTGGCAGCACATGATTGGGACCACTCACAAAATCGCCTAGCGCTTCAGCTGACCATGGCCCGATAAAGACCGACCCAGCATTCTTAACTTGCTTTGAAAACTCCATGGCGCCTTTCACATGAAGGATCAGGTGCTCTGGTGCATAGGAGTTGGAAATCTGCATAGCTTCTTCTATATCTTCAGCCAATACCCACCGAATACGCGGCACCGAGATTGCCAGTATTGACGTTCGCGACAACTCTAGGATTTGTTGTGTTACAGAAGTCTGAACCTGGAGAATAATTTCTTCACTCGTACCGACAAGCACACATCTCGCCTTAGGATCATGCTCAGCTTGAGCCAACAAGTCTGATGCAATAAAATCAGCAATTGCAGAATCATCGGCAATTACCAACACCTCAGAAGGACCGGCTGGCATATCGATAGAGCACCCTCTCGGGTCTAGACTCACCTGCCTTTTTGCTTCTGTTACAAACGAATTGCCAGGACCAAATATTTTTGAAACCTTATTTATAGATTGTGTACCATAGGCCATCGCAGCAATAGCCTGGGCGCCTCCCAATAGGTATATTTCTGAAATCCCACAAAGCCTGGCCACATAACGGATCGCTGGATCTAGCTTGCCATCCTTACTTGGTGGTGTGACTAAAACGATGTCTCGGCATCCAGCAATAGTGGCAGGACAAGCCAACATGAGGAGTGTCGAAACCAAAGGAGCCGTTCCAGCGGGCACGTAGATCCCCACCCGTTCTATACTCAAAAAGTCTCGCCAAAGGGTATACCCAGATCTTTCCAAAGTCACTCTCTGCGGCTTTTGAAGCCTATGGAATGCGGAAATCTGATCAAATGCCATTTTTAGCGCTTCTTTTTCATCAGCCTTTAGCTCTTCCTCGCTCAGGCTTGCTAAGGAATCCAGTTTAAAATCAAGAGCGTCTCTATTTTCAAACTTTTTGGTATAATACCTCAAAGCCTCATCACCATTTTTTTTCACATCCTCTAAGATCGCTTTAACTTTCTCAGCAAGACTTCTACTCTGTGCTTCGACTTCTGAAATATCGTTGCATTCATAGAGAATCTCACGTCTTTCAACTTCCGAAATATCATTCCATTTACAAATCTTCAAAATACACCTCTGCGAATAGATGAGTCTTACTCTCATATTTTTCGAACCAGGACCTGGTTTTATTTGACTCTTAAATCAAGAAATCATTTTATCAATAGGCATCACCAAGAGAGAACTTGCGCCTATCCCCTTCAAGTTCTCTACGGTCTCCCAGAAGACATCTTCTTGACTCACGACATGAACAGCTACCTTGGTAGGAAACCCCTTTAAGTCCAAAATAGTAGGTGTTTCGCACCCAGGAAGAATCCCCGCTAGTTGATCTATTTTGTCTCGCTCTAAATGCAACATGATGTATTTACTTTTGGATGCCGCCTGAACCCCTTTGATGCGAAGCACTAGTTTTTCTACAAGTTTAGACTTGTAGGAATTGAGTGGCGCCTGCGCTTGCACCAAAACAGCTTCACTTTGGCTTATAGTTAGAATTTCTTTGAGTGCATTTTCATATAAAGTAGCGCCGCTTGAGACCAAGTCACATATCAAGTCAGCGACCCCAATATGGCAAGCCAGCTCGACCGAACCGTGCATGGTTACAACATTAGCTTCAATATTGCTCGCATTAAGAAAGTTTCTTAACGTATTCGGATAAGAGGTGGCGATCACCTTGCCGTTAAGATCGCTTAGCTTACTGTAAGGAAATTCTTTTGGAGCGGCGAGACTCAGTCGACACTTTGAAAATCCTAACGGCAATATAGTCTCAAGCTTGGAGACCTGAACCACGGACCTACTCACGTATTCCCTTAGAAGATTTTCCCCAAATATCCCGATGTCACACACGCCGCTTTCAATCATACCTGGAATGTCATCGTCTCGGACAAAAAGAAACTCAATGCCAAAAGAATCGTCGCAAGTTACGAGCTGATTCGATCGCGATTTCACCTTAATTCCACACTTTGTAAGCAACTGGTCGCTGCCTTCTGCAAGTCTTCCTGACTTTTGCAGGGCTATACGAAGTACGCTTTTTCTGTTTTCGCCCATCTCTTCCACCTTGCGCTATCTGTTTTCTATGTTAAGCTAACCAACGACCTACTGTACTAGCATACTAGCACAGTAGGTTTTTCGCAACCCTTTTTATAGGTTTTTATATGGAATCAGAATTTCTAAACTTCGCACATAGTCTCGCCGACTTAGCGCGGTCGATCGCGATTGCAACCTTCCGAGAAGATATTATTCTAATGCGTAAATCTGACACTTCTCCCGTCTCAAACATCGACCTCGCTATAGAGAGAAAACTATTTCAAATGATCTCATCAAGGCATCCTAGCCATGGATTTATGGGGGAAGAGCTCGGCGAATTCCGCAAAGAATCGCCGTATCAATGGGTCATTGACCCTATAGATGGGACCTCAAGTTTTATTGCTGGTAAGCCTACTTTTTCCATCTTAGTTGGTCTCCTTTTCGAGGGAGTCCCCATTCTAGGCCTCATCGATCAGCCCATTACAGGTGAACGATGGGTAGGTCAAATAGGAAAAAGAACTGAGCTCAACTCAAATCCATGCAGCGTAAAATCAACTGTTACACCATTCCTTAGGCTAGCGTGCACAACTCCATTTATGTTCAAGGACAGCGAATTCAAAATTTTTGAGAGGATTTCAAGTCTAGCCTCATCAACTTCATTTGGTGGAGATGCCTACAATTATGGAATGTTGGCATTAGGGCATATCGAAATCATCTTGGAGGCCGATTTGAAGTTCTATGACGTCGCCTCACTGATCCCCGTGGTAGAAGGATCGGGAGGCATTATTACAAACTGGCAGGGAGACTTGATTCGCAAAGACTCTTTTGATGGCCGGGTTTTGGCTACCAGCAATAGAACTCTCCACAACTCCATTTTGAAGCAAATCAAAGACCACTTCTGATGAGCTCCATAGACACCGATCACGCACTTCTCTTGGAGACCAGGTCATCGTAAAGAGTCTCTTTGGTGAGATTTCGCCTAAAATATCCTTGAAAGACTTTCATCGGGAATCACACGTTTACGGTATAATATCACTAAAGCGCTTTGTAGCAAGTATCTGACGGAAAGAATGATGATCCACAAAAAGAAAATCGCGTGCCCTCTTTGTCAAAAAGAATTACCTGAATTCAGTCTGAACGCTCTACTGTCGGTCAATCGATGCCAAGAATGCAACCTTGTATGGTTTGATAGAGGAGAGTTAAGTTCCTGGTTTCAACGTGACGAACTAGAATTAATAGCTTCGGCCCAGCCAGGCCCTTATGACAAAAGCGAACCCATCTCAAATAT
Organism: uncultured Pseudomonadota bacterium; assembly: GCA_903844895.1. Taxonomy (GTDB): domain Bacteria; phylum Bdellovibrionota_B; class Oligoflexia; order Oligoflexales; family CAIMVM01; genus CAIMVM01. Next base: position 12,877 of record CAIMVM010000354.1, on the reverse strand, counting down.
CGCAAATCGTACAGCAGACTGCAATTGCCCCCGCTGTGACAAAGGGCTTCCTTTAAGTCCAGTCACCTTAAAAGACCAGACTATCTTTCGATGCCTCGTTTGCCTTGGACATCTCATCAGCATGGACGGGCTACAGCGGCTTAAGGCTTACAAAGCCTCTTATTCTACGCCGCTAGAGCGACCTATAACACGTGACGTAAAACTAGATCTTAATCCTATATTAGATTTGCGCGAGCACGGCCATATATTGATCAGACAAAGGCGAGAGATTGTTGAATTTATGGGAGTTGAGACTAGAAATAAATACGATATCTACGGAACACACTCCAAAGTAATTGCATTTGTAGAAGAACAAGGGAAAAGCACATTGAGTATGATTTTTCGGAATATCTTTGGACATTGGAGGCAGTTTCAATTTCGTGTTTTTGCTCCGGACGGCACGCCTCTGCTCATTGTAAATCATCCGTTCAAGTTCTTTCTACCTAGACTGGAATTGCGCACCTTCGGCGGCAAAGACATCGGTTCTGTGAATCAAAAAATCAGCTTTCTTTCCAAAAAATTTATTCTTTCTACTCGCGAAAATCCTGAGTCCCTTATAATGGATTCTCCATTGTGGCGCCCTTGGCAGTTTACTTTTTATAGAAAACATCAAGAAGTAGCGCTGCTACAAAAAAAATTTAGTGGCTTATTTAATGAAGTGTTTACAGATAAAGACAACTTTGCCCTGTCCTTTTATGACACCCAACTTACCCAAGAAGAAAGACTACTAATTCTGGCTTCTGCGCTTTTAATTGATATTACTACTTTTGAAAACAACGAGGGATTTCGACTCGGCCGAAAGAAATCCGGATGGCTGTGACGCGGGAAGATTTCCCCATACCCTCTTTTCTAAGGAAACATGGAGCGCAGCTGCGACCTTCCGCCTACCAAATAGAGCCTCACAATTCCCTATCGAAAAACCTCAAATTTAGTTAAAATGTAGGCTCTACTTATTTTCGGAACAGTTTTCAGATGGATTGAAATAGATATTTACAAGTATCAAGAACCTTTTAAGACATCGACCGTTCTGTAATAGCCTACATGAGGAGCCGACTTGATGTTGAATGCCAAAGCCAAGATGTTTTATCTTACGCCTTTGACTTTGGCCATGCTAGGTTCCTGCAAGCATCATGACAACAAAAACACTTCTTTAAGCTTTACCACTAATGAAGCTTTTGGTTGGGTAGGACTTCTCAAAGAAGAAAATATTGCATCGCAGGTTTCTGATGCAAACATCCCCCTTGGGAACTCTACAAAAAAAGATTCTTTGGGTCTAACTTTAGAGACTTTTAGAGGCATTCAACTGGCTCAAAGCTACACACAAGAGATTACGGAATCTCAACCTCAGAAATTATTAAAGAAAGAGACCATTGACTTTAACTCAAATCTCAACCCCTTTAAGCTTGTTTCCAATAAAGACGTTTTTGTTTTTCCTTTTTCTATAAGTGCGAATTCGGCAATTTTTATAGGCCGCAATTTCTCCAACCAAAGTGCAGCCTCATCCGCAAGCCCCTTCCGGCTTCAAGATCTTCCTATTAACGTAGAAAACGCAGAAAAGATGTCCACCGGGGATTACGTCGCGATGCCAGTAAAAGCCTCAGTTTTTGCTAGCTACAACGGCCAGACGCTGCAGCAAGTTTTTCAGAGATCAGGGCTTTTGAAAAATCTCATTTCTAATTCGGGCTTTGGCTCTTACGGAGCTGCTCTTCAAGGCAGCCTCGTCGGAAGTGGCGACTTTACCTTTCATATTCTAAAGGTAGGCCCCCACAAAGTCCGTGTTAGAATTTCCTTGGGGAATTCACTTTTAGTTTCCGGCGGAGGCAGTTTGTCTGCCGGAGGCAATGCAAATGTCACCTTTTTACCCCATTCTGTTTTAGAGCATGCTCGAGACCTAGGATCCTTGGCAACTCGGACCAAACAGGCGTTACATCAAAAAACGACGGAAACGACATTTAACAAGACTTTCCAATTGCTAAGTCCCAATCAGAAAAAGCTTGGCACCCCTGCAAATTGGAACCTAAGCATTGGTTTTATGAATCAGCTGGCCTCAGCGTCTCAATCAAGCGACCCGGTCCTGAGCCAAATTCCTCAATCCCCAAGCGCCCTGTCTGCTGCCAACGATACACTTGCCAAAAAGGCGAAAGAGGCTGTAATAAAAAATGGCGTTAAGATCCTGGATCAGTTAGATGCCGCAACAAAAGAAGTGGAAGCACTAAGATCGCATTCTTTTCGCCTTTCGACAGGTATCTCTCTTAATGCTTCGGAGTCTAGAGTTCTGAATACCATGGGAGAATATATTTTTGATTTGAGCACTAAAGAAGGCAAAGAGGCCTTCCTTCATGCCGTTTCAGGCCGCTCAAAGTGGATTGGAGACGATTTGTCCAAAGTATCATTAAGCCTATCCATGAATGGCGGAGGACATAAGGCACTTTCCGATTTTACCTACGCCGAACGGATCGCCTCGCAGGACCAACTTTCAAAGTCGCCCCGCGTCAAACGAGTTCAACTAGCTGAGTCTAAAAAAATAACGGATGCCCTCAGCATTCAATTTAGCTTTGCCAATGCCAGCATGGGATTTAGTCAAGACAAATCGAAAAATCAATTTCATATTGTGAATACTCAAGGACAAAAAACAACCCACAACTTGCAGACCTGGCGTTTTCAAAAGAAAGGTCACTATGCTGGCCTAACAGACAATGAAATAAAATCTAGCGGATTTTACACAAAGTCAGAAACTGACCAATTGGCATCCTACTACTATTCTTGGAGCTATGACAAATCTAACCCGTCCTCAGCATTGCGAGACCCTTTAAAGCAACTTTTAAACGTTCTAGGACCTGAGTTTTACAGAAGCAAGACCCATCTCATGTGGCCAATAGATTATTCGGGTTCAACAACTGCGCACTTTGAAGTGGTCGTCAATAGTAATGGAATCAGCCGTTTTTTTGATGAAAATCAGATATCAGAAGAGATCCTTTGGAAAGCTTTAGGACAGATCGCTGAGACGTGGGACAACAATTTCGGCCTTCCTTTTAATACCTTTGGCGGCCTGTCAGGCGGCAATTCTAGCCAAGAAGCTAAAAAATCCTGTGCCATTATCGCCAAAGAGTGGGGGGGCGCCTATTGCAAGTTTTTTGAAGAGACCTTTATTCCTAATTGGCATATCGCAGCAAAGAAAGATGCACTTGAGCAAGTTCGTTTTTTCAGTGAGTTCTACAAGCAAGGATTTCTCGCCAATAAGATTGGTGCCGATCTCATGATGAGGCTAGTCCTGCAAGTACTAAATATTTCTCGTAAAGACCCGGATAGCCAAGACTATATGTTAAAAGTTCAGTCAGCACCCAAAGAGGTCTTCAATACAAACCAAGTTCTAGACTACGAATTTGGAAGCGACCCCCTTCAGGCCGTAGCGGAAGTCCTAGGCTTGAGTATGCTGATGCTTTGACTACGAGTGTTCTTTGGACCACCAAAAACCTATCACTTCTTAGACAACCTCCCAGAGAACCGACCGCCATTCCCTGCCCAACGCAGTTCGTGAAACCATGTACAAAAACTCAGATTGACTTTAAATAAGGCATAAGAGCTCCATAGCCACTTTGTTTACTGTACCAAGTAAAAGAAAAACCTCAAGAGATCGCTCGAGCCTCCTCCACCCTAGCCCTGTATGTAGCAAGTCTTATGATTTCGCTCTTGTTCTAAGTTACGACTTTTTTGTAGAAGGGGGGATCGGTCTTCATGTAGACTTTTCCGAGTTCCTATGGATCTATTCGAAGCGCTAATAAGTGAATCTCATAATCCAAAAAGCTGTAGCCCCATCGGCGACCAACTTCGGAAACTGTTACGTTTTTCATGAAATAAATATATTTTTAGACAAAAGGATCGGAAGCATGAAGACTTTAGCAATGATGGTTCTTCTAATTACTGGATGTACTGCTAAGCTTGAATACCTTTCCATAGACCAGGAATTTACGCCGCGCCAATTAAAAGTGGGCTACTTGTTAGTCACAGATCCGGTAATGGATGATGTTTTTTTGGCCCAAGGAGTGAATGCGAGTTCTAGGGATGTGAAACAGGGCGATCCTACCATTCAGCCTATTTCCGACAGCGAATCGCAAGTTTTAGGTAAAATTCTGTTAGATCGAATTCACGATCAAAATGAGAAATTGAAAGCAGACTCTCTAGAGCGTTATCAGAAAATCCCCCCCTCTGCGATACAGTCTTTAAAGCAAACCAACAAGGCGAGCAAAGATATACCACAAGGATTCTTGAACACTTACTCTCAGAATTTTATGAGCTTTCCCAATCCGTATCGTTTTTTGGGAACTGTTCGTATAGAGGCCGAATCTAAGTTTCAGATTTTTTTAGCCGTGAGGAGCGACAAAAAAACGAAAAAGGCGAAATCGAGTTATTTCAAGTTGAAGAGTGGAGGTCTTACCGTAAAATCACTGCTCGAATGCAAATATTTGACCTTAAATTGAAAAAACAGGTATTCGACGGAATCCAGACCAGAACACTGTCAACTTCCAAAGAGCAATCGAACCGTGAGCCCAAAAATTCTTTTATTAACATTTCCCTTGGAAAACGAGACCAGTACCCTCCTTTCCCCGAGAGAAAAGATGTTTTTCGCTTACTTGCGAACGATTTTGCTCAAAATCTACCCAATGAAGATAATGATTGACCACCTTCTTCTGAAAGTTCATTTGGAGCTTGCCAAAGCTCCAACTAGCAACGAAGAAGCGAAGAAGCGAAGAAGCGAAAAATAAACAGCCTACATCCGCAAGTCACTTCTCTCTATCAATTTGCTACCAAGATAAAGCTAGCCATATTCCTAAGCCCCCTCCTTGCAAGGGGCCAATCCTAGGTCAGCGGCCTGGAGAGACGTCGAATACTCTCCCAGCTATTACAGTTAGATATTTCACCAAGCTGGTTAACGATGTCGGTTAGACGAAGCGCCTTTAAATCAGGGTAGCCTTGGTCAAAACCTCTTGAATGCGGCTATAAACGGTCTCCATGGAAGCATCAGCATCTACACGCGCATATAAATTCTTTTTTTTATAGTAATTCAGAATGGGGAACGTCTCTTTTTCATAAACATCAAGCCTTACCTTCAACTTTTCAGGGGTGTCGTCACTTCGTCCCTCTTCAGCGCTTCGCTTTGAAATTCTCGAGGAAAGTATACTGGCTGGGACGTCTAAATGCAGGGCGAGCCTGACCGCACCAAGCTCGCCGAGCCCAGAAAGTGTTTCTGCTTGCACCGCATTACGTGGATAGCCATCAAGAAGGGTCACCTTTTTGGGATGATTGCTTAGTTCCGCTTTGAGCATATCTACAAGCAAGTCATCCGGAACCAGCTTTCCCGCATCCATATAGCTACGGGCTTTTTGGCCCAAAAGAGTATTTGATTTAATATTTTGCCTTAATGTGTCGCCCGTTGATACCCATGCAAAGCCATACTGTTCCACTAAGCGAGCAGCCTGAGTTCCTTTGCCTGCTCCTGGGGGACCCACAAGTATTATAATTGCCATTAGGTAGAGACTCCTCAATCCATTAAATAAGAAAGGACAAAAATGTCCTGAATAGTATAATATAGGTATTAGTGCTTGTTTTGTCCATGGTTTTGACGGAAGGTATATGAAAACGATACGAATTTATACGACCACTAACTGCGGCTATTGCGTCGCGGCCAAAAGACTTTGCGATCAACTTAGTTTGCCATATACAGAAATTGACTTAACAGAAAACGACCAGCTGAGGTCCACGCTTTCTGCACAGAATGGTCACTATAGAACAGTACCTATGATTTTCATAGATGATGTTTTTATTGGTGGGTTTACTGAGCTCGATCAAATGAGGAGGTCAGGCAAGCTGACCAACTGACTCGCTTTGCAACATCAGCCCTTTCAACTCATTCACATGGTTTCCTTTTTCCATCGAACCGCGAATGAAATAGCTCTGAAGCAGACTTTACCGCTCCTCTTGGAAAGGCTATGACTCAAGGGGTGAGATTTCCAGATATCCACTTTAAGTCTAGATCGACGTCTTTAACGACACGTGGAGAAACCGCAAGGTCATCTTTGCCAACATAACTTAATGCGTGGAAATTAAATTTTTCATTCTGCAGTTTATGACAAGAGGCGCAACTGGTGTTATCTACTAATATTTGAGTCCGATCCGCAATCTGTGAATGGGACAAACGATCCCCAAACACCATGACATTCTTTAAAATTTCATCATTAGGATTTCGCTCTAACCAATCATAGAGACTAGGATCGTCCCTCAGCATAGTGCCACGAGGCGCTAAGCCGAAGTCAAAAAGAGGTTTCGCTGTGGCTGCAGAAAAAAGAGTAATTTTTGTCGGCAGAATTTCCCCAGCCTTACCGGTAAATTTCAAAAAAACCCATTCATCAAGAGTTGCCGGATCGCGTCCTTCAGGCAAAGAAAAGGACGTCAGCGCCTTTACATTATTGGGATTGGCGTGACGATTTAGAAAGCCTTTAAGGCTATTTAAAAAAGGCTTTGCCGTGCTTTTGCTTTGAAACTCACTTCTTACTTCTACTTTACCAATGGGTGGCGAATTCCTTAAAGCCAACGCTTCCTCAAGAAATAATCTTGTCACGCGGTTTCTGACAGCATAAAAAGCATTAAGCTCGCTTTCACTAATGACAGGAGCCTGCCCCCGCGACAATGACTGAGAAATGCCTCCTTTAATCTTTTTGGAAAGTTCTGCAGGTGCAGATGAAAGATAAATACTGGGGTCGATATCATAGAGAACGTGAATTGCTCTGTCGTCGGCATAATTGGATTCGCGGCCATGGTTGCTCTGCAAAAGGATCGGCTGCCATACCAAACGAATCTCAGGCCAGCAATAAAGATCTATTTGTTGTAGAGGGGAAACTCCCAAGGGCGAACAGGGGACAACCCTAACGCTAACAAGCTGCCAATCTGAAAAGACGTTTTCTATATCTAAAGCTTCACCTACTGAGGTGTTTTTAAAACCTTTTTTGACCTGATTATACCAGGACTCCTTTAGGAGACCTGTTCGGCTGTCCAGACCTAAATGTTCTTTTGGCATTACCAAAGCTATATCTGTTGGCTTCAACTCCCATGCAAAAACAGGCTCCACCAGGGCTATTTGCACGAATTGCATGAAACAAAGGAAAAAAATGCGCATGAACATGTCAGGGCCCCCTCTCAAGGAAGACCAATACCTACTTTAATTCCATGGCCAAATGCAAGGATTTACATCCCAGTCGGGTAGGTTTTAAGATCGACTTTTCCTGAATCCCTAACCTGCCCTAATGCCTTTGCATATTCCTTAAGAATTTCAATAGAATACGCAAGTCTACCTCGGACCCAACGATCCACATCATCACCCCCTTCTGGGGAGTTCAGAAGCTTCTCTACATTCCTTAAAATAACGTGCTCTGGAATATAAACAATTCGCGTGTTTTTAGAAGAAGAAACCTTAAGCTCCGCAATCGGCCAAGTACCTGACATTCCGCTAGTAATCCCGACAAGCATGGCGGGTTTGTGTGCGAGTGTGGCTTCAGCCAGTAAAAAAAAGTTCTTAAGCCCAGGAGGGACCATTCCGCTCCACTCTGGGGTGACAATAAGCGCTGCGCTAGCTGCCTTTAGAATTGCAGAAGCCTCCCTAAAAACACCTCCCGACCAATTTTCTATGCCATCAGTCCATACAGATTCATCCCAAAAAGGATAAGGATTCCCTGATAGATTGATAAGATCTACATCAAAACCCTGATTTTTGGCCAACTCGAGGCAAAAACGTGAAACTTTCTCACTTTGAGACTCACGCCGATGACTCCCAGAAATAATCGCTAGTCGCACAACGCCCCCAAAAAATGTTTGGAATCCTTAAAAAGCCAGCAACCTTTTATTGCTTTTGCGACCCTTGGAAGGACTCTAACCGCCATTCCATCCTTGAGATTCAAGTCAAAGACAGCCCAATCAAAGTAAGGCTTTTACAAGCAAGTCAGCCCAAAAACCAATTTGGGCTGACTCGATAAGGTCTATTCAAATCTTGCTAAGGCTTGTGCCCATTTCGTTCCTGATAACACAACCCCACCTTGCGGAACCCAAACCGTCCCATCCCATGCCACAAATAACAGCTCATTTACGGCTTTTGTTAATTCTTCGCTGCTGTCAGCTGTTAGTATTTTATACTCTAAGGGCTGGCTTGGGGCGGTTATAGTCAAGCCTTCGCTCATGTTGTAGAAATCTTCCATATCTAAATCGAAGTCCTCTGCAGAGTCCAAATCCATCACTTCAGCTTGCATCGCTGACTTCTTGATGGCTTTACTTGCTGTAGTTTTAGCTGCTTTTTTTCCAGCTTTTTTTCCTGAGGATTTTTTGGAGGCCGTCGTCTTTGACGCCTTCTTAGCTGCGCTCTTTTTAGTCTTTGTTGCCATATCAGCCTCATGAATTAATATTGTGAAGAAACCCAGTCCATTATATTCATTCTTTGCTCAACTTCAATGCTCATTAGTCACTTTTGGAGAGTTCTTATGGCTTTAGAAACAGAAAGGAAATTTAAAGTATGGAATGAAGATTGGCGGCAAGGCTCGTCAGGCCAGCTTTTAAAACAAGGCTACCTTTGCGTGGACCCAGAACGCACCATACGTGTTCGAATCGAAGGCACGGAAGCTTGGCTGACTGTAAAAGGACCCGTCGAGGGATTTAGCAGGCTTGAATTTGAATATAAAATACCTCTTTTAGATGCAGAAGCGATGCTCTTAAACTTATGCCAGAGCAGTCCCATTGAAAAGATACGGTATCGTATTCCTTTTAAAGGTCATATTTTTGAAGTAGATGAGTTTTTGGGTGATAATTTAGGTCTTATCATTGCGGAAATTGAGCTTGAAAATGAGGGGGAATACTTTGAGCGCCCCGAATGGATTGGCGAGGAAGTCACAGCCGACATGCGCTACTATAACAACAACTTGTCAAAACATCCCTTTTGCCTTTGGAAGAATCCATAAACCTAACGGAAAAATTATCACACCTTAGAGGAAGCCATTAAATCGTCCTTAAACAAAACGTCAGAATTCAGTCTTAAAACCTAACAAAGCTAGGGCGACCCTGTATGGCTTCTAGAGCAATTCTTCCTCTGCTGAAGCCTCATCTGTACTTTTGGTGTTGTCGAAAGAAATCCTAATCTCTTCAAATTCATCGATCAAATCAGCATCCTGAAATTTATTCCAACCCGACCCAGAAGAGGCGCTTGCACGAAGGGCAAGTTTTTCTTGATATTTCATGGACCTCTTTTTCAAGTGTCCTGCAATATTTGAACATTTCTTGAACCAAATCTCCGCGTCTGAAAATTGTTTTGCACGAAGGTGGCCCAAGCCTAAATTAAACGATAGAATCGATGTTTCCTTCGTTGAATTCACGACGCTAAGCGCCAAGCGATAATAGCCTAGTCCTTCTTCAAAACGGCCTTGCCGAATAGAAAGAATCCCCGTCATATTGAGTAAACTAGCTAAATTTAGCGGAGTATTGTTGTCCTTTATTGCTTCCTTAAATTGTTCTCGGTTGGGCAAGGTTTCCATAAGCCTGGGGGAAACTGGCAACGGGACTTTGGACTCAATGCCGACCGCTTGACTAAATCGTTTTTCAGCATCTTTTATGTTACCTAAGCCTAAGGCGACTTCGCCATTGAAGCAAAGCCGTTCTACATTTTTTGGGGATATGAGAATAGCTTTGTCAGACAGTCGAAGCGCATCATTTAAGCGTCCCTCAGCCAAACAAACTTTAGCCAACTCAGTCAGCAAACTTGGCTCCTCGGGAAAAGACTTTAGAGATTCGACTAAAATTTGATGAGCTAGGCGATTGTGGTTCATGCGACGAAGCATTCTTGTGGCAAGAACCACCAGGGGATACTTATTGGGAGAACTTTTTAAGACAGCAAAAAAGCGCTCTTTCACATTGTTTTTGCCATCTTTCAAATCAAGAAAAATTTGGTCGAGAGTTGCGATGTTTTCTTGAATCCAAAAAGACTCGTCTCGGCATTTTTGAACTGCTCGCCTCAACTGACTAGCGTCATAAGGCTTAGCTAAAAAGCAAGTGCCAGGAAATTCTTTGAGTAAGGCCATTTCATCGTCTTTTAGCTTACTACTCGTCACAACCAAAGCAGTAAACACCGTGGGCGCATGAGACCTCATGCGATTAAAGAGGGCTACCCCGGAGATATCACTTATGCTCCAATCAAGGACAATCACTTCAGGCGACGTTCGAGATGACGAAATCGCATCCCAAAAGCTCAGCCCATTCGTGTACTCCTTGATATTTACCGCGCCTTCTCCCGAAAAAAAGGAGACACCCCTTTGGCGCGCTTCAGAGTCCTGATCTAAAATGACAACACGGGAAATGCCTGCCAATTTGAACCCTCCCGATAGCATTAAATCTCTGTCGGAAGCTACGCCGGAATTCCTGAAAGGCTCCTTAAATTCACACTCAAGAGCCTGAATATACGAGGGATTCTGAGGACCTAAACAATGTCAATTCCATCTCCACTCACCCCTCGATCCAGCTCCCGATCCATGTCAAACTTCGGGTCCCAAACAAAACGGTTTTCACTCTCATAATGGATCGGGGTTCTTTCCCCAACTCCCTGAAGTTTCAAGTCGTCTACAAATTTATGCAGAAGTTCTTCCGCTAAGGTCCAACTATGAAATCTTACAATCTCGTCGCGGAGCTTTCTGGCGCCTGGCCATCCGCTGATATACCACAATAGATGTTTTCGCATACATACCGCACTTGCGGAAGATTCGCCGTAAGCTTCTCGATGCCACGTCATATGTTGTAAGACGACTCCCAACCAATCATCAATCTTAACTGCGAAGCTTCCTTCCTTTAGAGAACGAAACAACCACGGATTTCCTAGCGCCCCCCGTGAAGCCATGACACCGCTGCAGCCTGTTTTAGACATCATAATATCTGCGTCATCTTTGGAAAAAATATTTCCATTTCCAATGACGGGAATACCGACCATATCGACGATTTGAGCCATTTTCTCTAAGTCAATAGGCGCTGAATAGTCATCATTTCGCGTGCGCCCGTGAACCGTAATCCAGTCTGCACCAGCTTGTTCCGCGGCAGAAACCACCTCTTTAAAAGTAAGCTCTTCCTTAGACCATCCGAGACGAATCTTCACCGATAAGGGCAACTTTGTGTTCTTTCTAGCTGCCAAAGTAGTCTGATAGACGCGTTCTGGGTCTCTTAAAATGGCGCTGCCGCAACCGGATTTCACAACTTTTTTTACCGGACAGCCCATATTGATATCAATCGTATCAAAATTTAATGAGTCTAAAAACGAAACAGCTTCTCCCATTTCACTAGCTGATCGCGAAGTCAGCTGAACCCCTAGTTTTTTTTCACTTTCATGCCTCTCACACATTTCAAGGGTTCGTTTACTCTTAAAGAGAATTGCTGTAGCAGAAAGCATTTCTACATAAGTAAGATCAGCACCCTGCGCTTCGCAGATCCTACGAAAAGGATGATCGCTGACACCTGCAAGTGGGGCCAATAGGATTGGATGTTCTGGAATTCCAAGCTTTTTAAACGGATTCATGTTCGTCTCCCATACGGGATGCACCATACCTAACTAGCCCTTGCTCCGTAAAGACAAAAGAACCCGCCAAAAAAGAAGCTTATTTCTTTGTTTTTCCCAAATAATATCATGTGGTTGACCTTATTCTCTGACTCTTGAAATCAACGCCCCTATTAGCCACTGCATGAAACTTATGTAAACTTGAGCATGCAAGCCTGAAGTAGGAGCCCAAGTAGGAGCCCAAGTAGGAGCCAAAGTAGGAGCCAAAGTAGAACCTCCTTGCGCAGACATACGCTTACCTTAAGCAAGCTCACGTATTTCTAGAACCAGATTCAAAAGGGAGTCTCATTCCTTCTGTGGAATGGAATCCGCTTTCAGATCCGCAATTTGGTGAGCATCACAGCCATCTGCATAGAGTTCCATCGCTTTGGGTATGTACTGCATGTTTTTATGAGATCGAAATTCAAACCATTTTCCTAGTATTCCCTAGACCCAAAACCTTAATAAATTTGCAGCCCAAATTTGAATGGTTATATTGGCAATTGATTTTCATGTTCTTATCCGATTCATTGTCATGAAGACTGGCATAAAAGGCAGTAACGATTGATTCCTAGAACCTAGTTTTAGGTACCTGTCGCTGCCTGAATAATTACGGGTAGTTATAAGTATCAGATTTCACCTAAATTGAGCCACCTGCTTTCACCAAGATTGAGTCGGTTCGCTTAATACAATGATATTATTAACTATTAATAAATGTTAGAGTCTCCAGTCAAGTCGCCTTCACAAATTTGTGAGAAGCCCCATTGGAGATATGACAATTGTAAAAAAGCATTTGGCTAGGACTTTCGGCAGACCTAAAATTTCGAGGATATCCAGCCGTCTTGGGGGCGAGGTTTTCTAGTGGCGAGAGACTCATGATGAGGTGGATTTTGTAGTCAAAAAAAATCGCATCATGATCGGTGTCGAAGTAAAGTCAGGTAGAAGACAATCTGAACGGGGACTTATTAAATTTAAATCACGCCTCCCGGAGGCAAAGACTTTACTTTTAGATGGGAATGCTTGCGAGAAATTCTTGTCAGAGAAACCTAGTTTTGACTCTCTAGCCGTCCTTACTGGTACCGTGCACTAGTTCCAGACGGTTCCATGCCAAAACTGATCTGAAATCTTTCCTGGATAAAAAGTCTCTTTTCATGCGGCAGAGTTTTGCATGCTTCGACTATGGTATCTTCCGACCCACTTGGCTTTCTCCAACAGAACCTTTCCATAATTCCC
>CAIMVM010000353.1 GCA_903844895.1 uncultured Pseudomonadota bacterium | reverse complement strand
AGGTTATTGATACTGTCGATAAATCTAATAAAGAGCTGGATGAAAAACCAAGAAAGAAGCCTGAATCAGCCCTTAGAGTAATACAAGCCCTAGCACTTACCTAAAGTCTTCAAAAATCCCTAGATAATTATAATAACCAGCCAACAATAGCTGAATTTGCTATTGTTTTTTCTATTTTTATGGTTACAATATTATATAAATATAAAGTAACCATAGTAGTTTTTGGAGGCATATTTTGGCATATATTGTAAAACAGCCTGCTTCGCACGGTCGGATCATTATCTACTTAGCAGAAAATCGACATGTCCCGGGAAAAGGGGCGAGGCAGATTCGAACTTATTTGGGCTCGCTTGACGTAAAAAGTAATGAGCTCATTTTGAACGCGAAAGCAAAAGAGCCAAATCCCGAAGTCTTGGAGCTTTTGAAAGCCAAAGGCATTGCTTTCAGTAGTCGCAAGTCTGATGGACCTGGCAGGAAGCATACGCGGAAGGCGCCCCTATCTATGCAGAAACAACTTATGAGTGACTTGGAAAAATCAGATATCTTTGAAGTGGGAAGAGTCAATTGTTTTAACTTTCTAGCCACGGAATCTGGACTTGTCTCGTGCCTAGAAAAAACCTATGGCGACATGAGCAAAAGAATTTTGTCAGCAGCTATATATCAGGCTAGTGAAGCTATGCCTCTCTATCTGGCGGGAGAATGGGCAAGTGACACTGGAAATCAAGATGGAATGTCATCTTCGACCTTAAGCAGAATGATTGATGACTTGGGAAGCGATTCGGCACTGCTCAGCACTTTTTTTACCCACTGGATAGAGGCCTGCGGAAAGCCAACCTCAGTCATACATGATACTACATCCCTATCATCCTATTCGGACTCTATCGAAGAAGTTGAATGGGGGTACAATCGAGATGGGGAGTCCCTACCTCAAGTCAATATGGCCCTTGTCGTAGCAAAGGACTCTCATTTACCAATCTGGTTTCGAATGATTTCAGGCAGTATTCCTGATGTAGCTTCATTAAAACTTACCTGCACAATCTTAAAATCACTAGGTCTAAAAAAATTTTCCTTTTCCCTCGACCGCGGCTATTTTAGTCGAACGAATTTGATAGAAATGATTGAAAATAAAATTGGTTTCACCATTGGCGTGCCTACAACGCAGACTCAAGCAAACAACTTAATCCTCGCCCACAAAGCCCTATTAGAATCTACAGAAAGCTCTTTTCTATATAACGGCAAGCGAATGCGGCACACTACTTGTGAATACCAAATCACAAATCAAGACAAGAGTCTGACGAAACTATCTGGTCACCTTTTTTTAGATCTTGAACGAAGAGAAAGTATAACGGGAAGAATGGAAACTACGATTCTAGAATTGGATAAACTAGGAAGTAATCAAGAGTTCAAAACCAGACTAGAAGCCGAGGCATGGATTACAGAAAAGGCCGGAAAGTTAACCCACTATTTTAAAATTATGGGAAATGGAAATAATTGGAAAATCTCAAGAGATACAGATGCCATTAGCCAAGCCATTTCAACTGCGGGAGTTGCCTTGATTCTTAGCAGCAAGAACTCACTAAAAGCTGAGGAGGTACTTGATGACTACCGCTGTAGAGATATAGCCGAGAAGGTTTTTGACACTGTAAAAAATGGAATTGGCCTACATAGGCTAAGAACATCAAGTTCAAATCAAGCTAACGGTAGACTGTTTTTAGCCTTTATTGCCGTTATCCTAAGAGCACTCATCCAATCTAAACTTAAAAGAAGCAACCTGCTATCAAAATACTCCGTAGATGAATCACTCGCGATCCTCAAGAAAATCAAACAGATAAAGCTTTTAGATGGAACCGTGGTGACGCTAGAAACACCCAAAAAAGCTCGTATTATTCAAGAAGCCATAGAATCCAAAGTGCCTAAAGTTGAAGCTTCCAAATAGGCGCCTTATGGTTATGCCATTTTTTATGAAGATTTTAGGTTTTAAGTCTAAGATATCGAGGCGATGAAGATCACTTAAAGCCCCAAAACCAGACTGCATGCCGATAATGAGAAGAGAGGTTCCAACGGCTCGTTTCATGTCAAGTTTTCCAAAGGAAAGGAGAGCAGGAACAATTAAAAACCCTCCGCCTGCGCCGACAAATCCAGAAAGCATTCCCACAAACAGGCCGAGAACCACGAGATAGCTCATTGCAACCTGGGTAGTGCTAGAAGGCGGAGAAAAATTTTTTTTTGGGACGAGGGATTTGAGCATAGAAACTGACGT
>CAIMVM010000352.1 GCA_903844895.1 uncultured Pseudomonadota bacterium | reverse complement strand
GGAATTCTCTGCGAATTGCTACAAACAAGTTAGCGGGGGGTGAGGTTGAGACTTGGCCTGTGATGGCTCAGTTTATATTTTTAACGGCAAAATTATTTCGGGAGTGAAGTCTAGGATCAGGGCAGCTTATGTTTTGAAGTTGTCCCCAGCCCGAACGAACTACATAGGAATTTGAAATATCAATTTTATGGATTATGGAAATATTTATCAAAACGCTCTATCGCAGATAGTAAATGCAACCGATCGGGCTTCGTCCGCTATTCAAGCGCACGAGATCATAGAAAGCATATTAGCACAGCGACTTGAGTCTAAAAATGGTATTAGCGCGAATGATGCAGCCCTTCTACTTTCTACTTTAAGAAATCAAGATTTGCGATCCTCATGGCCCTCTATCCTTGCAGCAGCATCTATTCTAAGGGCCCGCTGCTATGGAACTCACGTTGCCACCATGGTTCCTATTGAAATTGGTTCCTATTGTTCCAGCAACTGTGCATTTTGCGGGTGGAGACGAGACAATTCCGCAATGCTACGCCTACGAGTCAAACGCAGCGCACTTATTTCTCAAGTGCGACACTTAGCAAAAATGGGTTTTTCGCACTTTGAATTATCAGGTGGTGATGATCTAATTTTTTTGCAAAGTGAACTTTATGACACAGTTAAAGCCGTCAAGTCGGTTATTGATGAAGTAACATGTGGGGGACGTTTGTCGATTTGCCTCACACCATTAATGGCACAGCATTATGACGGCCTTCGAGAAGTTGGGCTTGATACAGTTCTGACGTGGCAGGAAACCTATGATCGCACCACATTTCAAACCCTCATTTCTAAAGGTCCAAAGGCCAATGGGATAGATGATAACTTTCAATTAGTGAGAGGTGGAGATGGTTTTCTTTCTCGGGCTTCGTCTCAAGAGCGGGCAGTGAAGGCCGGATTGCAGGTAGGAATCGGTGTGATGTTAGGGCTAGCTCCATGTCCAGAGGCTGATATTCTATCTACTATCCTACATGGGCAACATCTTCTATACCTAGCCGGCGACTCGGCTAAACCTTTGATTATAGGTATGCCAACATGGAATCCAATAACGACAAGTGTTTCCGATAATCATTCTTCCTGGCATCGCCCATTTGAGGTAAATGAGGTATTCGAGATCATTGGTGCCATATATCTACTTTGTTTTCCAGATTTTAAAGCATGGATATTTCCAAATTGTCGGGTGCCGATGGAAACTCAGGTCAGCACCATCAAAACAGCTGGCGTCTTTACCTCTACAATGGTTCGCGTCGGCCCGGGGGCCTATCTTGCTGATACTTCCGGAGAGGACGTCTTCCAGGAAATCTTCCAGGCATCGTCAGAAGACACCAAAAAACTCACTTGTCAGGATGTGTTGCAGGGAGAACAATTTCAACACCATTTCCACAGTCATGCCGACTATTTGAAAGCATTTATGGAATCTGGCATTCATGTGGTCACTGATGCCACTCTTCTCAAATTGGCTTTACAATAACAGAACAGGAGAGTCGATTTATGTGGATTGCATTCCTTGAAGTTTCGCCATCATTTTCGGATGCGTTTGACGCAGCATACGAATTGGGTGCCAAGGTACTTCACCTGTCCTCAAATAAGTCTCCTAATTTCCCAAATGGCCAATCCAGGCCGACAAAGGTTGCGTACGTTCAAAATTGGGAAATTGATACGGTGCAAGATATCATTAGGCGGGAAATTGGAGACCATCAATCGATTGCTACCTGGACCTTGCTTGAGCGCCTAGCCCCGCTTGCTGCAAAGTTAAATGTCGTATTTCACTCCAAAGGCAATTGGCCTTCAGATAAGTCTTTTTGGAGTACCAAAAATAAGTTCTTAATGCGGAAAGCCCTCGATGAAACAGGCCTAAATCCGAATTACTCTGTTATTGAGCAAAGAGGCCTGATCGAGCATCCATTTCCAGGAATTGCCGCCGTTGTAAAACCTTTTGAAGGTCATTCGAGCATTGGCGTCGAGTTACTGGAAACTTCGGCTACGAATCAAGATTTTGTGGACGCAGCAAACCGTTCCTTTTCCGTTTTGGAGTCTCTTGCGTCTGCCATGACAGGGGATCGTCCAGATTATGTAGGGATTCCTACACAGGCTCTTCTTGTCGAAGAATTTATCTGTGGACTCGAATATAGTGTCGAAGTTTTTGTAACAAATCGAAGTGTTCAAGTTATTGGAATCTGCGGAAAATCGCCCATGAAGGCGCCTTACTTCGAAGAGGTTAGTTATCTTATGCCAGCTAATCTCGAGTCTGAATCCGAGGCTCGCATTGCCAATGCCGCCATTCGAGCCGTCTCGACTTTAGGAGTAACCACAGGGATGGCGCACGTTGAGCTCAAAGATGGGCCAGATGGTCCAAAAATTTTAGATATTGGGCTCAGGTTGGGCGGCAGTGGGCTTACACACGACCTTGTTCAGACTGCATTTGGAATCAATATGGTTAAGGCCGTCCTTGGAGAGCTCATTGGGGTGCCGGTCCGCGACCTTCTGACGCCATCAAAGCATGACACAGCTCTATTGTACCTCATGCAGGTTGGGTCAGGCGGTACTATTGAAGCAATGCCCGACCCTACTAAATCAGAAAGTCTGCCGACACCCATCCGTTTTGCCCACTTTGCTAAAGTAGGGGATACCTTATCTGCCTATCCTGCATATTCAGGTACTCCAGGCTTCGTATTGTTTTCTTTACCAGGACAAGGGAGGTCGTCTTTGACTCGTGCCTATGAAGTGATTGAGGCATGTATTCGAAACCTTAAATTCGACTACAGAAATAGTATAGGTATCTGATGAGTTTTAACAAATCAAAGGCCATTTTGGTGATTTTAGGTATTCCGCTGTTTGTATCTTTAAGCTGGATTCTTGGCGGTGAGTTGGTGAAGAAAATATCCCCATTTGTTTTGAGCAGCTCGCGCATGCTCATTGGTTCGGCCATACTTCTACTATTTAGCAATGTCCTCAAATCTCAAAAAGACTGGGGCCGTGCCGATCGCCTTAAGTGGTGGCGCAATCAAATGATTCTCGCAGTCACTGGGCGAGTCATTTACTACTATTTGAGCTCCGCAGCTCTGCTTTCCATAAGCGCGGTGGATGCCGTTCTCGTAACATCTCTGATGCCCGTTTTTTCGATATTTATTGAACGCATATTTGGCACCAGATTTCGAACTTATCTACTTCCACTTTGCGGCATCCTTGCATCACTTACGGCCTTTTGCGCGGTGCTATCTGCTCGCGGGTCGTTGGGTGCTTTCTCCTTAACTATTGGTCACTTTGAAATTGTTGCAGCGATCATTTTCTTTACGCTGCACCTATCACTCTATAGCCGAATGACTAAGGAGCCTTCTCCAGTAAATCCACTTATGGTGCAATTTACACTAGCTGCACTTCTATTGTTGCCAGCCGATTTAGGCGGGTACCAGGCATTTTCGAGCTTTACAACCACAAATTGGATCCAATTTACTGTCTATGCCGTTGTTTGCAACCTTCTACCTTTTGTGTTGGTGCATTATGCATTAAAGTTGACCTCGCCACTCGCTGTCGCATCAGCGTCCATTGCTAGCCCTCTTTTTGGAATCGTGTTTGCACGGATTATTTCTGGAACAGAGATTGTTCCGTCTTTTATCGCATTCACGGTGTGTTCTCTAGTTTTAACCTGGACTACTATTCGCATTAACATGAAGGAGAAATCAAGTGAAGTATAGAGGTGTATTCCAAAAACGAGCTTCCTTGGTCGTATATGTATTCACGAGCATAGTTGCATTGCAAGTGGATGCCGCGCCTCTTGGTGCTCCCATTATAGGTTATGGCTCGTCGGATGCTGTCTTGCCAGCAAAAAATCAAGAACTATTTTACATGGGATTTGAGCTCGCACTCCGCTCAACGTTGGATAAGCGATATGGACATGATGTACTTGGGATTTCTCAAGTTTCAGATGGATCTCAATTGGGTGCCGTTCGCGCTGCTAAGGAATTGGTTGCAAGAGGTGCTAAATTTCTCGTGGGATTTCCGACAAGCCACGAAGCTCTCCTTGCTTCCGAAGTGACATCCAAAGTGCCCATGCTCTTTATTGCTAGCGGCGCAGGTCATGAGAAACTTGGGAAAATGGGCAATTACGTCTTTTCGACAGGTGAGTCTATGGATTACTCGGTCGGAACGACTATGGATTTTATCAGCTCTAAATTCAAAAATCAAAAAGGCCTAGTTGTCTCAAATCCACGAGCCATTTTTTCTCTTAATCAAGCCGAGACAGCTCGTCGAATTAAAGAAAAATCTGATGGAAAGCTGCTTCCAAATCTAGAATTTGCTGACGTGGACGCACAAAGCCGCCTGTCTGAAGATGTGATTAAGCGAGTGAAAAACGGCAATTTTAAGTACCTTTTTTTAACCATGTATGCCGATGAGTCCGCGCATTTATTGCAGCAACTAGAAGATAGAGGAATCGACCTTCCCATTGTCTCAAATACCTCGTGGACCACTGGAGATGTCATGTTTCTCCTCCGAATGCTGACAAAAAGAAAATCAGAAACTTTCAGTGCCGCATTATGGGTAGAGGGCTCCCCTGAATCAGCACCAATGGAAAACCTTGTGAAACAGACCTATGGACGCAAAGCAACGGCTGAGATAGCTTATGGCTTTGATTTAGGAGTGATCGTTGCTAAAACTATGAACGGCGTAAAAGGTCAGTCTAGTGCCGAAAAAATTCAAAAATCTTTCTTGGAGCAGCGCTGCTTTACCGGGCTGTCCTCGGGCAAACTTTGTTTCCATCCAGAGGGCGGGCATGCAGACAGGAAAATCTACTTTGTAAAATTCCAAAAAGATCATTTCATTCCTCTTAAAACAGGTGCAGGAGGCCGGCGTGAATAAGTTAGAAGGTGCGAGATATCCCTTACTCCGCCGTCTTGCTCTAGTGCAAGTGGCGGCATTCGGGATACTCATTGCAATCGTCGTAGGGGTCGTAGGTGCCATGTCTCATTCGCATCTGGTCGCATACCAAAGTCAATTGCGAACAGTTGTAAAACCAAAGCTATTGCTCGAACAGGAGCGCTGGCGAAGCTGGGCCTCGGTAGGGCTAACTGAGGCTCTTAATAGCGAATTAAATTCTGTTAAAGAATCTCTGCCTCTTGCAAATTTACAAATTCTCGATCGCAAAACACTTCCATCGTTCGATTATGATACAACTCTGGTTATTCCAGAAAAAGATGATGGAATTTCTTCCCTTGTAGTCGTTGCTACCATAAACGATTTGGACAAATCTCAGGTTGGAGGGGTCAATTTATATGTCATCTTGGCATTGGTTGCGGCTCTTATCGCGCTTTCTGGGGTTGTAGTCTATTCGAATCTTTTTATCCGAAATAAAATATATGACCCCATTCGCAAGCTCAATCTAGCACTGCATCATCCCATAGAATCTCGAGCAGCAGCCTTTGCTAATGTTCCTGCGCTTGGGGAAATAAAGGTGTTCGTCGACAATATTACTAAACTATACGAGAGTGCACGGGAATCTGAAAAATATGAGGCCATTGCTAGCATGACCCAAATGCTTGCCCACGATGTTCGTAAACCATTTTCTGTACTTCGTGTGGGCCTTGCCATGCTCAGCAACGCAAAAGACCCTGAGGGTGTCAAAAAGGTGATGTCTCGCGTGGTCCCCGAAATTGATCGAGCAATGAGAAGTGTTGACGGGATGTTAGCTGATGTGATGGAAGTTGGCTCTGTATCGACGGCTCTTATTCAAGAGCCAGCCAGTCTTGAATCATTGATTGAGTCTACACTCGGAGACATAGTTCGAATCTATCCTGAGGCAAATATTTCGTTTTCCTATGACCTTAAAAACAGTCATATGGCAAACGTTCATATTCAGAAGATGAGTAGAGTCTACTCCAACATCGTGGCAAACGCTTTCCAGGCGATGAGGTGTCAAGGAACGATGTGGTTCTATTCTACGGAAGCAAACGGAATGATTACTTCTTGCATTGGTAACGCGGGTTCATTTATCCCTGCAGAGGGCTTACCTAGGCTATTTGACGCATTTTTTACTAGCGGTAAAAAAGGTGGAACAGGTCTTGGACTGGCTATTGCACAAAAAGTTATCAGTGCTCACGGTGGTAAGATTTGGTGTGAGTCGAGCAAGACAGCAGAATACCCAGAGGGGAAGGTCGAGTTTTTCTTTACTTTGCCCATTTCACATCAGTTAAATACAACCACTGCAAATTTGCCGCTGTATAGCACGGACCTTGCCAAACATTTGACCTTGGCCAATGAGCATAGTCAAGTGTCAATAAACCCAGACAAAGGCGAGTTGTCATTGGAAGAGGATATTGTAGCCGCACATTTGTCAATCGGGCGTGCCTTGCGGGTGTTGATTGTGGACGATGAGTCCATTTACCGCAGTGCGCTTGTATCTAGTTTGTCGAGGAATCCGGATTTAAGTAGAGTTTTAGAGCTCACGCAGGCTGACGGTTCCCCAGCTGCACTAAAGGCGCTCACTGCCAATGATTTCGACCTCATTGTCACCGATGTCGATATGGGCAAGATGTCCTCAAACGGCTTTGAACTCGTTGCCGAGTTGAGACGTCGTGGATCCAAGGCTCTTATTTGCGTGCATTCAAACCGCATCGTTGTCGCAGACAGCAAGGCTGCGATCGAAGTTGGAGCAGACAGTTTCATGCCAAAACCGATGGCGCCTGCCCAATTATTACGCCTTTTGCTTCAGGCAGCTTCATGCTGACTTAAATAGGACCTGGACCGCTAAGTCTTAGTTATTGCCCCCTGGAGCTCCTAGCTATTGCGAATTTTTGGGATTCTCAAATCTGTGGCAAGAAATAGCCGGCAATTTTTCACTACCGCTATAAGCTAAAGGCCGCTTTAAAATAAAGAATACTCAAAGCGGGGAAGATATGTCGGCGCTTATTGGAATACTTGGGATTTTCTTCGGTGTCTATTACACGATAAGCCATCCTGCTGGTGGATTTGGCGGATATTTTGACAAACATGCCCTTGTTATGACTGTGGTTTTACCTCCCTCAATCATGATGCTTTCTCATACACTGACCGACTTCTTTACCGGCTATCGCATACTTTTTCGATCTATGTTTGGAAATCATGCTAAACAGCAGGCTAAAGTCATTGATTCCCTCTCAAATTGTTCTGCTAGGATTCGCAGCGAGGGAATTGGTGCTTTAACAAAAGAAAAGGCATCTCTTGAATACGATCTTCTCATAGATGGTGTATCGCTCATACTTAACAATTTTACTGCGGATGAGATTAGGCACAACTTAGAAGCCAAGATTCAGGCGCGTCAAAATCAAGTTTTTTTAGCTTCAAGCCTCTTCGAAAATATGGCCAAAGTCTCTCCAGGGGTGGGGATGTTGGGAACTCTTATGGGTCTTATTAATATGATGTCCAATCTTAATGATCCTTCGTCCATTGGCAGCGGAATGGCGTTGGCGATGATAGGCACGCTTTATGGGCTGGCACAAGGGACTTTCTTCTATGCACCTTTTTCTGAGAAAATATCGATTGAAGGCGAAAAGCTAAACGAAATGGATTTGTTAGTAATGGAAGGTGTGTTGGCCCTAAAAGGAAGAAAATCAAGCCTTCACATGAATAGCATTGTGAAGACTTATGGATCAGCGAAGCACAAAGAGGGTTCTATAGGTAAGCTGTCAGCCAGAAAATCGCAGGAATCAGCATGAGTGGATACAAGCGAAGAAGTGTCAAAAAAGAAGATGGACTATGGCTTCTTTCTTTCACGGACCTTTGTCTGGTGCTTCTGTCCTGCTTTGTTCTACTTGTGAGTACCATGGAACCGCGCAAGAAAAATGTACTTAAGTCCATGACTCATACAGAAGAAAAAGAATTGAAAGTCAATGAACGTGAGTTTCATCTCAATAAAGTTGCAGGCGAAGTCATGAAAGTCATTGAAAAAGAGAAAATTCTTGATCAAGCGGAAGTCACAAAGATGCCTCAAGGCATCTATATCGAGTTTAAGGATCAAGTATTCTTTAACGCAGGATCCAATGATATCGCCATCGCGAAGATCCCTCTTGCCGAACAGATCCTTAGCTCGATTTCTAAGCTTGGAAGAGAGTTTCAAATAGTCATTGAAGGTCATACTGATGATCAAGTCTACGGGCAAGTTGAGAATCTGAATTGGAATCTTTCAAGCGCAAGGGGGATTCAACTCCTTAGACGCCTCGTCAAGCTCGGAGTCCCTGAGTCTAATATCTCGGTGGTCGCTTATGCTCATACTCGCCCCAAAGCTGAGTATAGATATTTAAGCGGAGCTGCGCTAGAAAAAGCCAGAGCTACTAATCGACGGGTTGCCGTCTGGTTGAAACTTCCTGTTGAACCTGCGGAAGCTAATGGAAAGGGAACTAAGCATGGATAGTTTGCGCAATTTTATGAAGAATTGAAGGTGGGGCTTGACAGGAGTTGGTTAAGCCCCATCTTTTGTTTTTGTGAGTGGATAAAGGTATTGTCTAACTTGTCGAGAAAGGTGAGATTTTAATGAGTAACGATAAGCCTTCACAACAATCTGGCGTAGCGGTGTTAGCGCGGTCAAAGGTTAAAATTCCCAAATTGTACAAAGTGCTTATCCACAATGATGACTTTACACCTATGGATTTTGTGGTGGAAGTTCTTCAGAAGATTTTTAACAAAACCTATGAAGAAGCGACAAAGATTATGCTCGACGTTCACCACAGTGGTTTTGGTATATGTGGCGTCTTTACCTATGACGTTGCCGAAACTAAGACGGTGCTAGTGGCGGAGACGGCAAAGGAAAATGAAGTTCCTCTCAGGTGCAGTTTTGAAGAAGCGTAGAAGGGCTAGAATTATTTGTCTGTAAGTCAATGATTTTGTTGTATTTAATTATTTCTCCTAGGGTTTTTGAGTGATTGGCCCGAAAAGAAGATTGCTTAGGTGGGGGAGGATGACATGATTGGTCGAGAACTTGAGTCTAGCTTAAATCTAGCGGTTGCTGAGGCACAAAGACGTGGTCATGAATATGTAACTGTAGAGCATATTCTCTACTCCCTGTTGTCAAACCCTGATGCTGAGAGAGCTATTCGAGCTTGCGGTGGGGTCATTGACAATACCAGAAGTGATCTCGAAGACTTTTTTGATACGAAACTAGAAAAAATTAAAGTAAGCGAAGTTCCAAAACCAACTATTGGGTTTCAAAGAGTATTGCAGCGTGCTGCTCAACAAGTTATTTCTGCAGGTAAAGATACCATTAACGGGGATGCCGTGCTTTTGTCCATTTTTGGAGAGCGCGAAAGCCATGCTCTGTATTTTCTTGAAAAGCAGGAAATCTCACGGATTGATATTGTTCGCTTTATTGCCCACGGTATTGTTAAGGAAGGAATCGAATTTGAAGATTCCAGGATTTCTCCTAAAAACATGGGACAGGACGACGAACGGTCGAGATCCGAACCTAGGGATTCCCATGGGGAAGGTTCCGACAGTGAGGGCGATGATGGTGAGAAGAAAGTTAAAAAATCTGCCTTAGAATCATTTACGGTAAACCTTTGTAAAAAAGCATTAGCAGGGAAAATCGATCCCTTGATTGGACGTGAATCAGAGCTCGAAAGAACGATTCAGGTACTTTGCCGCCGAAGAAAAAACAACCCCCTCTATGTGGGTGAGGCGGGAGTTGGCAAAACAGCAATTGCTGAAGGACTTGCCAAGCGGATTGTTGAAAATAAAGTTCCTGAAGCTTTAAAGGGCTGTGTCGTTTATTCTTTGGATCTAGGAAGTATGTTGGCTGGGTCCAAATTTCGCGGTGATTTTGAGGAGCGATTGAAAAGTCTCATCAAAAGCTTAACCAAGGATCCTAAAGCGATTTTATTCATTGACGAAATTCACACGATTGTAGGTGCTGGTTCTGTTAGCGGTGGCTCCCTTGATGCATCCAACATCCTAAAACCATCCCTATCAAACGGGGAGATTAGGTGTATAGGTTCTACGACCTATAAAGAATTTAGACAACACTTTGAATCGGATCATGCAATGACCCGACGCTTTCAAAGAATTGACATCGACGAACCTGGTCGTGACGACACCATTAAAATTCTTGAAGGTCTTAAAACGTCTTATGAGGCGCATCACAATGTGCGGTATTCAAAGTCTGCCATTAAGGCAGCTGTTGATTTATCAATCAAGCACATGAGGGATAAAAAGCTTCCAGATAAAGCCATCGATGTCATGGACGAGGTAGGAGCTTCGTTTGCAGCAAAGAACTTAAAGCCTACAGCAGAAGATCCTCGTGCTATTTCTGTGGCTGATATTAAATCTGTAGTAGCCCGCATGGCAAGGGTGCCAGAAGAGAGAATTGCTTCAAGTGAGAAAGAGGCTCTACACACCCTAGGCGAACGGCTCAAGTCTAAAGTCTTTGGTCAAGATCAGGCGGTCGGGATCATTGAGTCGGCTATTAGGCTTTCTCGTTCTGGTATGGGCGACGATTCTAAGCCGATCGGTTCGTTTTTGTTCTCTGGACCAACTGGGGTAGGAAAGACGGAGTTGTCTAAGCAACTTGCAGAAATGCTTGGAGCTGAGTTGATCAGATTTGACATGTCTGAGTATATGGAAAGACATACCGTAAGCCGTCTTCTAGGTGCACCTCCAGGGTATGTCGGCTATGAGGCAGGGGGCTTATTAACTGACGCCATCCACAGAAATCCCCATGCCATTCTGTTGCTTGATGAAATTGAAAAAGCCCATCCTGATGTCTATAACATTTTGCTCCAGGTTATGGATCACGGTACCCTCACAGATGCCAATGGAAGGCAGACTGACTTTAGAAATGTAGTTTTGATTATGACGACTAACGTTGGCGCATATGAAATGTCGAGCCGAGGCATAGGATTTGGTGAGCTAAGCGGTCCTCAATCAGGTAAAGAGCAGGACGCACTTAAGAAGGCCTTTACACCTGAGTTTAGAAACAGAATTGATGCCATTATTTCTTTCTATCACCTACCAGAATCCATTATGCTTCAGATTGTCGATAAGTTTTTTGGCGAGGTAGTAGAAAAAGCAAAAGCACAGAAGGTTGAAGTGCAGATCTCTGAAGAAGCTCGTTCGTTCTTGGCTAAAAAGGGCTATGATCCTGCCATGGGAGCTAGACCTATGAAGCGACTGATTCAGGAAGAGGTGAAAAAGCCTTTAAGTGAGATCATCCTGTTCAGTGAATCAAAAGGAAGCCGGTTTATAGTTGATTTTGATACGAAGACTGGAAAAATTGTGATTTT
Source organism: uncultured Pseudomonadota bacterium (assembly GCA_903844895.1). Lineage (GTDB taxonomy): Bacteria > Bdellovibrionota_B > Oligoflexia > Oligoflexales > CAIMVM01 > CAIMVM01. The sequence continues at coordinate 1,116 of CAIMVM010000352.1, read as the reverse complement.
GAATGAGTCAGAGAAAAAAAAAGATTCTAAAATTGTTTTAGTAGCGTCCTAGGCTATTTATGGATGAGCCGACGGAAGATTATAAAGAGTTGAGTTCGCAGATTGAGGATGACCCTTTGCCTATAGTCATTCCTTACGGTCCGATGTATTCCACTTTCAGAAAGGATTCTTTTTTAGATTCCATTCTTTTGTCGAGTATGATGTTGGTGGTTTCCATTCAGTTTTGGTTCAAGGCGATCGCGCTACCGTTTGACCAGGTGACTGCCAGGTGGTGGATTTCATTTGCCGCAATGTTTATACACGCAGATATTGGGCATCTGTTGTCGAATTTGTTGCTCTTTATACCATTTGCAGCTCTCTTGCAGGCGCATTATGGTAGGGCTGTGTTTCCCTGGATTGGTTTACTCATAGGCTACTTAACTCACCTGACAGCCCTTCTCATAAAAGAAGATGGTTATAGTTTGGTGGGGGCTTCAGGCATGGTCTATGGCTTGGGCGGTCTTTGGCTGGGGCTTTTTGTCTTGCACGGCAATCGATATACCCTTAAGGACCGTATCCTCCGTTCGATAGGTGTTTCGCTTATACTTCTTTTCCCCACTCAGTTTATGCCTGAAGTGAGTTATTTGGCTCATGGAATTGGATTTTTGATGGGACTCGCTTTTGTTCCTTTAGTTGCTAGGCTTGCAACTAAAAGCAATTCTTTGTTTCTGCCCCAAATGATATGGAAGCCCAACGTTTCCGTGGAAATGTCCAAATCCCAAACGCTTCCTAATTAGAGCTTGTCTAGAAATCCGCAATTTCGAAATTAAGGCGAAGTGTTTCGTTTGTATTCAAAAATAGAGTCCCCGTTTATTTTAAATTACTTTGCGCAATAGAGAAGCAAGATGAAGCCTCTAAAAATTGTGAGTTTATACGGTTGTAGAGCTGAATCCTAATAAGAGATATACTTAGGACAAAATGTCCTAAGTGCCTTAAAACCCACATTCCCGCGAAAATTTATGCGCTTCCATATATTTCGCACGCCAAAGGTCCAAATAGCCGGACAATCTTGACTCTCAAGGCGTTCAGGTTGAAATAGGTTGTTCGAGTTTCATGAGTTTGGAGAAGTTCCCTAGC
>CAIMVM010000351.1 GCA_903844895.1 uncultured Pseudomonadota bacterium | reverse complement strand
GTTTTAACCAGTTATGATATCTAGCTGCTGATAGCCCTATGGCTGACAGGCAATCAAAAAGTGGAACAGAATCTGAAGCCGTCTTAATCGCCTTAAGACTCTTTTCTTTTGCTCCAGAGTAAGGAAGTCTTTTGTTGTGGATCTGAAAGCCAAAGATCCTAATGGTGCTTAGAACTAACTCTTGCTTAGCAGTCACTTGAGCCAGCTTGGCTTTTAAGGTCAGATTCTCAGAAATAAGGTCGGATGCGCTCAGTTCCAGTTCAAGACTCGTAAAAAACTTACGAACTCCTTTTTTTGTTCCATTCCCGAAGAGTGCCGATGGAAATCCCATAGGCCTCAAACTTTCTTATGTCGTCCGAAGCTACTAAGTTTTAAAGACGATGGTCATAACGGCGGTAGTCTGATCTTTCCATAGATATTCTTTCTTCAGGCAAAAAGGGAATATCGGAGGAAAGGAGGGGAGTTTTAGGACTTGCCTAAATTTCGCTGAAAACGCAGGGAAATATCTTGAGATGGCGCAGGGCCTGTATTCTAGACGGAAGCAAATGCCTAATCGCTGGGGCAGCTAGCTGGCCAGATACAAGATCTTCATTTCAAACATAGCAACTACCAACTTAGTCTGGCTTGCTGCAATGGGCATAATTTGCAAAAACTGGTGATCCTGAATCTCGCCAAAGATAAACAAACGAAGCATTATGTCTGTTGTGAATTTTCGTAATAGGATGAGAATAATTGTAATTTGCTGAATCTATCATATCTGGCAGGAAATTACTGGTTCCCAAATGTTTGAGCCAAATTCTTTCGGTTACTGAGCCGTTGAGGCGCAAGTCCCTAAAGAAAGCAAAACCCTTGATTTTTCTTCTCATCTGACTGCCATTAGAGGTGTCTGAAATCAAAGTAAAAACTACTCCGTAATTCTGACTTCCTTCAACTTGCTTTCCAAATACTATCTCGGTTTTATTGTTTTCCTGGGAGGATCGATAACGGCCATTTTCATCTACTGTTCTATTCGTCTCTGAGTAGTTTACAAGCATTCCGACCTTGGTCTCGTTGGTTGGGGAGCTAACCGCGCTAGGGCGCAGGTTTACGACAAGATCTAGGCCACCGGCAGGCGCATATTCTGAGTAGGAAGCTTTGGCCAAATCGTCTACATAGAGTTCACATTCTGACGCTGGCCTCTCTATGATGCTCTCATTTTTTGTGGCAGAGCTGTAATCTGCACTGCATCCAGCCAATAAAAGTAAGAATGTCGCACCTTGATACAATTTGCGGTTCATCATAATCATAGATCCTTCTGAATAGGAACGGAAAGCAGTCACGCTGCCTTGAGGTTTTAGCAAAATTTGGTCCAACAAGCAGTTCAAAATAATATCAGTGGCTTACAGAGAAGCTGTTACCCAATAGCTCTCATTTCTTCTGGTCATTTTTAGGCGTAAAGTCAAATTTGGTGACAGATTGACCCATTTGGCGCAGTGGGAAAGTATTTTTTGGCACTTTCTAACATTCACCCAACCTTGACATACGATCCTTGCAGACTCTGTGTAATGTGTGCGAAGGGGCTTCAGCCTAATGCGCTAGGAACTCACATTTGCCGTTCTCTGTTATCTCAGGGACTCATTTTTGTATTCCTTGCTATAGCACTTAAGTGCTTCAGGAAGTGCTATTTGTTTTTTGACATTTTACTTAAGAAAATCACTCCCAAGAAGTCACTAAAAAACTGCTATTATTCCCATTCAATCGTTGCCGGTGGTTTGGACGTTACGTCATAGAGGACTCGATTGATGCCATCGACATTTCTTACAATTCGGTCTGCTACCATTGTTAAAAAACTCATGGGAAGTTCCGCAACTCCTGCGGTCATGCCATCACTGGCGAGAACTGCGCGCAGGGAGCAGGCATATTGGTAGGTTCGATTGTCGCCCATGACTCCTACGCTCTTAACTGGTAATAGTACGACAAATGCTTGCCAAACGGCATCATAGAGATGGTACTCCCTAAGTGCCTTTATAAAAATATCATCCGCCTCTTGGCAGATAAGGGCTTTTTCGCGATCGACCACACCTGGAATGCGAACGGCAAGTCCTGGCCCGGGAAAGGGATGCCGATCTATCATTTCTGCGGGAAGTCCTAGCTCTTTGCCAATACGCCTCACTTCGTCTTTGAATAGAAAGCGAAACGGTTCTACAAGTTCCATGGCAAGTTTTTCAGGAAGGCCGCCGACATTATGGTGGCTTTTGATAACCTTTGCTCCGGAGCCGTGTCCAGCAGATTCAATAACATCAGGATAAAGAGTGCCTTGTCCCAGGTGGGTGTATCCTTTTCCTTTGGCATACGTTTCAAATTCCTCAATGAATGCGTAGCCGATTATTTTACGTTTGGCTTCCGGATCGCTCACTCCAGAGAGCTTTTGAAAAAAGCGGTCTTTGGCGTCGATGACTTCAAGGTCGACTCCCATGGTCTTCAAATTCGCAGAGACCCACGGAACTTCATTCTTGCGCAGCAGTCCTGTATCAATGAATACTCCCTTGACTCGATCGGGGCC
>CAIMVM010000350.1 GCA_903844895.1 uncultured Pseudomonadota bacterium | reverse complement strand
ATGCCCCCTAATTTCCCCTAAGAAAAGCCTTTTTCCAGATGCTATAATCCCGCTTCTGTTTGGCCCGGTAGCTCAGTTGGTAGAGCAGCGGATTGAAAATCCGCGTGTCACTGGTTCGATTCCAGTCCAGGCCACCAAATTCTACCGCCGTGTTACTTTGTAATACGGCGGTTTTTTTTCGTCCGGGCTGTCGTAATTATTAGGCATAGTTATTGCTTTTATTTTTCTGACTGTTTTGAACTAGAGAATTGATTCGTTTTTGTTGGTTTTCTAGATGCTCTTTCAGCCTCCTTTAATCTGACCTTATCTGGACTAAGCACATGTCTATATTGCATCCAACTCGAAGCCTCACAGCACTTGTCCCTTTATACGCACAAAAATTCTCTTGTATAGGCTCAAGTTGTAAAGACAGTTGCTGTTCAGGTTGGACCGTCACCATCGACAAAAAAACGTTCAATTCGTACCGTCAATCAAAAAATCCAAACTTAATTGACCGCTTAGATTCACAAGTTAAAAGACAGCGTAGCCAAGCATCAGACAAAAACTATGCGCGCATGGTGCTAGAACCCACAACGGGTGAATGTCCCATGATGGAAGAGCGACTCTGCTCGATACAAAAAGAACTGGGCGAAGACAAACTCTCTCACACATGTTTTTCATACCCACGTAACACTTATGAATCGGGTGATTTTTACCAGCAAGCCTTGACGCTTTCTTGTCCTGAAGCAGCCCGTTTGGCACTTCTGGCTGATGACGCTTTTCAATTTTCTGAAGCAGCTATTACTGTTCGAAAAGAAACGATAGAGACACTCAAGCCATCTCATGGGCTGTCTTTATCGCAAATGAATGAAATTCGCTTTTTCTCCATTCAACTGATGCGCACAGAGGGCATGCTACTTTGGCAGAAACTTGCCCTACTGGGCTTGTTTTGCGAGTCTTTAACCTCGGCTTTGAAAGAAGGAGGGCAATCTAAAGTTTCGGAAATTATTGCCAGCACCCAAAACCTGATTCTCAACAACCAAACCGAGTTGTTGTTTAACAGCATGCAGCCACACTATGAAATTCAAGCAATTACTTTCTTGATGCTGTGGCGATCAAAAAGCATTGTGACTTTCTCACCCTTGCAAACAGCTGTTAACAAGTCTATAGCTTTGGGACTAGGCTTTAATATTGAAGCTGATAGTGTTGCGCCATCTCAAGTAGTTGAGAGATACGAGCGTGGCGTCAAAAATTTACCTCAAGCATTAAAAGATGCCCCCTTCTTCCTTGAAAACTATATCTTGAATGAGTTATTCAAAGATTGTTTTCCGTTTGATCAAGCCACGCCATATGAGCATTATCTTCGGTTGATTACTCGCTTTGGCATGGTTCGATTCATGCTGGCAGCGCAGTGTAGTTCTGAAGATAATCTGCCTACAGTTCAGTCTTTGGTGGATACCGTTCAAGCCTTTTGTCGACGCTACCAACACGATTCTCAATTTTCAGCAAACGTGAATGCTTGCTTGAACAACTCAGGTTGGAGCGACTTGCAAAAGATTTACAGATTCTTGAAAACCTAAGAACGCTTGCTTCTTTGCTTTTGGCACAATTGATCATTTAGAACAAACATTTCGCCGATGAGCATAGCTGACATAGATCGACCT
>CAIMVM010000349.1 GCA_903844895.1 uncultured Pseudomonadota bacterium | reverse complement strand
GATGCTCTTCTCGCCCTTGAGCGCCTCGGCGGCGACACGGGCTTTGAACTCGGCGGTTAGGTGTCTTCTTTTTCTGTTCATCGGTCTGATTTTTGGGGTGATTTGCCCCTCTCAGTCTAGCTAAAGTTTCAACAAACCTCTGGCTCCGTTTTGCGGGACCATTTCAGCAATCAGCCTAAAAAGGAGGCGGCATTAGTAAAAATCAACAATACAGGATGTAAATATAAACGAAATTTGTTACTGCAATCCATCGTACTTCGGATCCTGCTGCCCGCACAGCCATTTTCAAACATGAAAAGTGATTCGAATTAGAATCGCTATACAACTTTCTTGAGGCAAGAACATCAATCAATTACCCATCCGGCGTCGATCAACGCATCCGCGCTCTGGAAGCATTGCCGAGCTCCGTTTTCGCTGTCAGTCAGTTGCGCTACCTCGTTCATAAGATCCTGTATTGACATATAAGCCTTGCGGCCGTCGCTATTTTTGAAATGAAGCCTTCCGTCAGGTGATCCTATACGAATCTCACTGATTGACTGCCTTGTTTCCTCTTTCAGCAATTTTGACCACTGATTGCCTTGTGGTGAGTTCATGAAGTCGAGAGCGTTCATTCCTGTATGTGTTAACGTCGAAAACTGTGCCAGGGCCACCTCCTAATATTCCATAAGCGTCAGAAAGAGCCATCTCATAAATCCTAACGCTATGGATTTGCGAGGACTGCCCCAAACGATGATTATTTAATATCTAAAGCTTAAGCATTTTAGCAGTCCTTTTCCATGTGGTATTTTTTTCCAAATTACTTTTATAAAGATCATATTCAAATATACCAATAAACTTGTAGCTAGTAAGCCCGAGTATATCTTTGTGATGAAAAAAAACAATGCGCTTTTGTGAAGTGTTTTGAAATTTTTCAAAATGTGATGAATTCTTGGCCTTATCGGAATTCGTCTCGCTTATGGATTCCCAATCTTCACTCAGTATGTTAGACCATCCTTGTCGATTGTTATCGGATGGCCACCATAGAAAATAGGCAGGGTTTCTTGGATGTGGGATGCCGCCTTTACGTAAGAAACCTCTTTGGGTTTTTTTGAAATCGGCATCGAATAACGTACAAATGGCTTCAATATTATTTAATGCAATATCGTCTTCAACCTTAATGTGTCCCACTGGCTTCCAAAACAGCGGATCATGCTCACGATTTAAATCCCATGGGCGGAATTTACCTGATTTTTCATCCGCTTTCAGGCGCTCTAGAATTTCCCCAATAATAACATCAATCTGCTGATGTATGTTGATAATGGATTGCCTGCAGTCGATGACGTGAACCGTATGACCCGTATTCCTTTCGATTTGATCTTTCCTAAATTGATCAGCTTTAATCTTCTCAGGATTATCGTAATGAGCAGGCTCATTTACTTCAATATGCATCCCAAATTGCGGAAGGAATACATCTGTAAGTGCATACTTGTCATCATGCCGACCTACATACTGCTGTGGCACAAACTTGATTCTGTCATTATCTAAGCGATGCCATAGCCTAGACAGGCAATAATGTTCAATCCTCTTG
>CAIMVM010000348.1 GCA_903844895.1 uncultured Pseudomonadota bacterium | reverse complement strand
GCAGCTTCTACTTGGCGTTTGGCACAACAGGAAGGACAGAAGCCTCTTTTCTTGCAACTAAAGGCAACTACCTGCTCTTTTTGACAGCTCTTGCACACGAGTCTTAAACACCCGTAGGCTGGAATCCCACACTCTAGATAAGCATCAAACTCTTTAATCACATAGTTTGGTAAAGGCCTTCCTTCCCTTTCTCTGTCGGAGATAAAAGTGTTTAGGTGATTTTGAAGGATGCGGTAGAACGGAGTAAGCTCCGGACGTCGACGCATGTTCGAAGCATGTAGGCAACTGGGCAGGTTATTGTTGTTCTCTATCCTGACTGCGTTTTCTTTGAGGAAGCGACTGCTGGTCTGTCATGAACAGTCCGCAGCTCGACGAACTCCTGAAAAGAGCGGCCTGTACTTCAAACATCACGATAGGTGAAATATGCAACGGAGCGTTGGGCTTGCCAACAGTAGCGTTCTCAATGGCCGCCGCTGCACACGGAGGGGTTCATTTAGTTTCCTTTCTGTAAAACAGAAAAGTAGCACAGGTTCTGAACATGCTCTGGATTATTCGTTGCAAAGTAATAGTATGTGGTAGCACCCATTTCGACTTTGTCCTTCTCAATCTTGTATCTGTCTTGTTCTCTCAGGAGAGTTCCCAGACGTCGCTTCAATGCCGCCTCGACAAACATGGTCCTCTGGTGTGCGAGATTTAGCAGAGCATCATCTACCCCGCGCGTGAGACCTCTACGAGCTTTGATGGCAGCCTCATAGGCTTCATATTCAGCCTGGCTGCCAGCCGGAAACTGCGGATACGATTGGCCATCAATTTTCGCTGAATCGAGATCATAGATAAATTGCCACATCCTGCCATCGCTAAGGACGGCACACGAAGGTCGCATGGAGGAATCATCTCGGCGGAACCCAATGTAGAACTTTCCGCTTTCCTCAATTGGCAGAATCTTTTCGTTGTGGCCACGATCTAAAATGGATGAGCTCGACGATTATTGATTATACTCTCCTGACTTGCAGGCGCCAATCGCAATAATTGCCAAGAAAACCGCAGCCGTTTTGCTGCTGTTCAACCACATTTTCGTGAGGGAAAAGATGCTAAAATCGTCGGATTTTGGAAGATGATTCACAATAATAGCTCCTTGAGTTTCTTGGTAAATGCTGACGTTCACCTTGAACGATTCTTTAATGAAATTTGTGGTAAGCGTAGCATTCGTTGGTAGGAAAATCAACCCCGTTTTTGACTGCGAGTACCCCAAAATCCGAAAGAGCTAGAGCCCCAATAGTTTGAAATCATAAGCTTAGCTCCGGCTGGAAAAGAAATTGTTCAAAAAGTCCTTTGGTTTTTCGGTTGTGAAAAATGGTGTCGTTAGCAGCGAGGAGTAGGCTTAGGTGCTTTTTGAGAAGTATAGAACAAGCATCGGAGCTTCTATAGAGCCAATTGTAAAGTTCTCTTGGAGCATTTTTGAGCCTGAGAGCTGTCCTGGAAAAAAGTCGCTGCCAACTTGAATGCCTGCACATTCTAGCTAGTAAAGCTGCTAAAAATGAAGCGCGAATTAGGTTTTTTAACTTAGCGAAGGAAAAAAGCCTTATCTCTTCAAGCCCGCAACCGGCCTTTAGAAACCTGTAAGTTTCTTCGACTGACCATCTGGAGAGATAGTTAATGACGATATCTAGGGCCTGATCCGAGTTTAAGACTGGCACAGACGTTAGAAGTTCTATGGGGCGATTTGCGTTCTCAGACCAAGCTGTGACAAGGTAGCTTTCGTGGTTTAAGTTTTGTTTTTTAAAGCTCGAAATTGATACTTTTTCAAAGTTGAATCGAAGATTCATAGCTTTTCTTTTGCGATCATGGGGGGGCAGATACCCTCTGAATGGTCGCTGAGTATTCAAGGTCCTTTCTCTCAATTTGTCTTCGCTTACCCATGGGAATGGTTAGGCCATCTTCGCCAATTAAATATCGGTCTTTTAGTCGAATAATAAACTTTTGACCTAGCTCGAAATAGTGCTTCAGCAAGACTCCCCTGTCTCCACCACGGTCAATGACGTGAATGCCTCGACCTTTAGTCCTAGCATGGATTTCAGAGATAAAGTCTTTAATCATAGTGTTTTCACTTACGAAGCCCCCAGATTCGCTGGTGTATAGCTCCAGCACCGAGGGTTGAGGGGGCTTATCTTGCCGTTTAGGATTTACAGCGACTGCTCCCAAAAGACTATAGCCGGGCTTAATTCTATGATCATCGGAACCATCGGCGACTTTGGCTAGGCATTCCAAAACTTTGGAATAAGGCTTGGCGATATCACCTGGATCAATAGCTATCACGGTATCATCCGTAATTTCTTCAAAAACCCGACGTTGTTGGCCTTCGTAGGCTACGGTTAGATCAACCTCTCCAAGCCGGCGGGTGATCCGCTTGTAGTTGGGCTTAAAATCTTTATTGTCGCCCGACAAAGAACGAACGATATTCGTCAGTAAAGTTGACTTAGAAATCATCATCCCTGCGATAAATTCTCTCACAAACTTCTTTGCAGGACGGTGATAAAATTTAATAGGAAGTGAATTTACAAAGCAGTTCAATCTGTCTACAATAGCCACTGATTTCATGAGGGGTAACCCTTTCATTATTTGCGTTAGATACAAACATGATAGGACTTACTCCTCAGAAATCATCCACTTATGTCAAGCCAAAATTTTGGGGTTGATTTTCCTACCAACTAGCTCAACCCATTGTTGGGCCAACTCGTTGCAGTTGCTTTGTTTGAAAGGGATGTCCTGGTTCGAGCAAGCTTGCTCCCGAAAAGACTGGTATGTAAACCACTAAGATTTTCATTTCTCTTTTTCATTTTAATTCAGGATGGCATGTGTTTCTTCAGTGAAATCATCCTTGGTTTAACAATGTAAGAATTTTTTCACGCCAACGGGAATAGATCTCCTTCAACTCATTAGAGCCTTCTTTAGGGAGTGCTTGAACATAGGGGTCATTCTGCTTTGCCTCAGCAATCTTCTGCTCTTGTTTGACTAAAATGGACTCTATTTTTTCTGGAGTGTATTTTTCTAGCAATGATCTGAGCTTTGAGGAAAACTTGGGACCCCACTCGGGATGCTTCAAGATCCATTCTGTGAGTCTGTTTCTTCCCGCTAAAACGTCAGTAGCTGGGTAAGGAAGAGACTCCTCCAAGATGCGATCAAAGTCCCATGGCGTCACCTTAAACTGTTTGTCATTATGTGTTCTATATAAATAGTAGTTGTTGTTTTGTCCGTCCCAATGATTGAGGATAATGCAGGTAGTAGCGTATGAGATGTAATTTTCGATATCGATAAGGTTTTCTACTTTAAGGCCCGAATCATCCTTAGAAGGAGATTGATTGACGAGGCGAATTAAAGACTTGAGGTCTTCATAGGACTCGTCACCCATTTCTCCGTGGAATCCCAAGTTTGGTTTACCATGATTTTCCAGTTTTCCGGACGCAAAATCAGCTTCACCATACTCTCCTTTGTAAATGGCGATAGGAGAGATGTTTCTTTTTTGGTAAAAATTGTCATCAATGTCTTCCACCATAGAATATAGACCCAAAAGATTTTTGTTGAGGTAGAGAACTACATTTTCAAATTTAGATACTTCAAATCCTTCCTCTTCAAATATTTTATGTGCTAGGTAGCTTCGAAGCAGTGAGTGATCTCTAAGTTGACCCAGGAGTTTGAAGGACTTTATTTTCTTGTATTTTCCTTCTAGAAGCTTGACTGAGTAATGTTTTTTGTGAGATAAAATGGAAGATTTTCCAGAAAGAGAAACTTCTGCATTGTAATCTTCATTGCCGATTACAACCTTGCCTGGTACCTTCGTCTTAGCAAACAAGTCTACTTTCATTCGTCCTACGTCAGAAGGATCTATTTCCATAGCTACAACTTGGGTGCCAAAGGAATCAAGGCGGGATACTGGTCGCGTTGTACAACCAGTAATTAGAAAAAATATAAAAATCGAAACGTTAAAGAAGCTGAGTAATTTCAACATGTCACCTCCTGTTGGCGCGCAGCCGGTTCCTACAGAGTGTAGGTTGCTTTCACTAAAGCTATGCTTCCTTCCATGTTGAAACTTCTTTTGGTCGTCCCACTAGTTTGAAGTTGCCAATGAATCGCCGAGGAAAGTCTAACTGGACCCTCAACAAATTCTAGGCCGACTGCAATTTCATCCACCCGCTTCTGACGTTCCTTAACATCAGGAGTAAATCGAGATAGACGACTAAAAAATCGCCAGAAGTAACTCGCCTCTTCAGAAAAAACGACACTATAGGTGCTCGCTAAAGAAGCAAAATAGCTTTTTCGATTATTGCCGATTTCACGTAGGAAGGCTGTTCTGGTGGAGTCTAGGCCTGCGATCATTTCCATGCTAAGGCTATCAGATTCTGTGCGTTCATCGGAAAGATAGCCGAGGGCACTAAAAGCTATAGCTCCACCTAAGAGCCGCTCATCAATCAATTTTTCCGTTTGAACCAATAGGTCTTGACGGAATTCGTAACCGGAAAACACCTGAGACTCCACAACTTGAAAAGTACTTGCAAGAAGATTTATATTAGTTGATTGGGGCAAGCCAATGGAAACTGTTGTGCTGCCATCAGAGCTCGAGTATCTCATTCGCGGCTCTGTATTGATATATCCGAGAGATTCAAGCTTTTCATAAACTGGACTCATCACAGTAGCCGCCCATTTTCGCTTAAGGCTCTGTTTGTTCTGATCGTAGGGGGTAGGAAAGGAATTCACTCTGGAAGCTTCAATCCCCATGTTTTTTCGCATAAGACCCAATGAAAAAGTGGAACCTCCTGTGTTTAGTCTATTAAGAAGAATTTGAGATGCCTCGATCTTTGTGTCTTTAGGCTTCTTTCGAACCTCCAATTGACCATTCCAATAACTCCTTCTTTCAGTCGAAACTCCTACATTGAGCTCAGAGCTCACAGCGCCATTGTGAAATCCTTCGGTGACTATGCCTACTCCGAGCTCACCTCCAATCTGATAGTCTCGTGCCTGCGCGAAATCGCATATTATCAGCGTCAAGCCTAAAGCAGAAACGATTTCATTCAAACTCAAAACTACTCTAAGATTTTTCATTTGTTTTCCTTAGTCGTTGCTAACATTTCTAAATTTAAAACTTGGGGCTAAACAGTGCTGTTATTAGCCAATAAAACTCTGTTTTCTGAAATTGCTTGGTCTCTCATGACTCGAATCTTTGAATCTTCGTATTAGAATTATTTTTGAAGATGACACACTGTGTAGCAAACTTATTTATCAATTTCAGTAGAGAAGAATGCATTGGGGAGCCCTTGATAGTTAGAGTTGATCCAGCTCGAAACGTCGAAATACTCGACTTTAATCTGTGACTTTGAAACCTCCAACAAGGCAAACCCATGACGCTGAGACCTAAAGTATCCATCGTTTTTAATGGTTTCATTACTACTGCCGTGCAAGTCAGCGCCTCCTGCGCCTTGAATGAGGTAATGTCGATTGCCTTCTCTAATATATTCCTGAAAATGGTTGTGGCCAGCGATGTATATGTCATAGGGACATTCATCGTAGAAGCGATTCAAAAAGTCAGAAGATCCTTGAACAGTCGGATGTCCGTCTTTAGAAAGGCTTGGGTAGTGACCAAAAACGATCTTCCATCCTTTGTTTTCACACAAATAGGACTTCATAAGGCTCTCTTGTTTTGCATTCAGTAATGAAGGAGACTTTCCAGCAAAGCCGCTTTCTTCCGCCAATAGCTGAGTATCCACACCTACAATGGTTAGAAAGTCTGGTAAACCTGAAATTCTATAGAAAAGATCTGGCATTCTGAAATTTTGGTTAAACATGGAGTACTCAAGTAGAGCCTGTAAATTTCCCTTATGGTCATGATTTCCTGCTACAAGGAAAAACGGCAGATCAGGATCGTAGATGTCGTCAAATAGATTTCGAAGTTTGCCATCCCATACATCGTAAACTCCGTCCGGATAAAACAGATCTCCTGGTGCTAAAGCAAAGTTACAACCAGATCTAGACTTACAAATGGTATCTATGGCTCTCGCGACACTTTTTTGGCGGTAGCCTTGACTGGCATTTTCTCCTCGTCCAAAATCACTCAAGACAACAATTCTAATTACTTCTGATCCGGCAAGTAAAAGTGCTGACGAGTGCTTTTGAGCTAATTGGCAATAGTTGGCTTTTCGTTTGTGATCAGGGAACTTTACCTGAGGCTGTCCTTCGCTCTGCTGAAGGAGTTTCCGACAGGTATTTTCTATTTTAGCCTGTTCAGGCCCTAGGTCACTGCACAGTGTTTTCTGAACCATCTTGCCTTGTTGATAAATTTCGCAATTTTCTGTGCTATAGATCTCAAAGGCACTGAAGTCTTTGGTAACACCCATCCAGGAGGGCTTTAATAACTTGCCACAGCTGACAAGTATCAATGTAAGACAAATAAAAAGCTTCAAAGGCTAAATTCTCCTTGGATCTGACATTTTCTCTATTTTAGCATGATCTAGATTCAAGTAAACGAGTCGACTTTAGAGGTCCTAATGCCGGCCAGAAAGTGACTAGGATCGGATCAGGCTTTAGTTACTGAGATTCCCCATAATAGTTGCTATGTTGGGAATGAATACCTTGCCTACATGAGGCAACATCCGGAGCTTACTCCATGCTACCGCATCCTTCAAAATCAACTAAACACTTTCATCTCCGAGAGAGAAAGGGAAAGGCGACCATTGGCAAACTATGTGATTAAAGAGTTTGATGCTTTTCTAGAGTGTGGGATTCCAGCCTTATGGGTGCATAAGACTAGTTTGTAAGAGCTAGTAGGAAAATCAAGCAACTTTTCCAAGTATGACCCTTTTGCTGCAGGCTGTATAGATTACCAGCGACTTTGCTTAAATGTGAGCTTTCGCAGCGATTTTAGGTCCAGAATGAATGGCTCAGTTTGCTTTGTAAGCATCAGCCTTTCCACTAAGGATGCGGTTGGCTAGACTATCCCACGTGAGTATTGTTTTTAAACAAAGCTTCGCCTAAACCATAGATGTCAGTCATCTATGGTGGACATGCATTCGTAGAGATCGTCTGTGGAGCCAAACTGAAAAGGCTCCGCTTGATACCGGGGTGGAGCTCTGGCTGGGGGTTCATGCTCTATACCTAAATGCTTGAGGTAACGGGCTACTTCACTGGGTTTGATGATGGCGGCTACAATAGGCATCTCTCCCTTACAATGCTAACATTGAGTCACATCGACTTGGAAGACTTTAGCCAGCATTTTGCCCCAACTAGAGTTTTTGATGGGGCTCTCGTCTGTACAGCCACTTTTGACGGGCCTGCCCTTCTTTTCCTCTGGTTTTAGAACCATCTTACAGCGACAAGGTGAGTTAGGGGCAAAGACCCCGCTCCATTTGACTAAGTGGGATTTGGGGGGAGGAATGATGGCACTTAGTTTTGATTCCGCATATGACATCTCAGCTTATTTCGTCATTACAATGGGGCACTATGGGCTCTATCTCCCCATGCAATTTAAGTAAAATTTGAGGCTGAAAAAACTTTGAAAATGCTGGATCTAGATTTACAAAATCACATCCTTCGAGGCGCACACCTTCCAAGAAAGACTCTTTTAGAGATCGCCTTTAAAGGCGCGCTTACCCAATCCAACATGACTCTTTTTTAGTTTAAAATTCGGCACCTCTGGCACGGCATTTCGAAGCCTCGATGAGGGCTCTTCTTTAGATTCCTTTTCCTTTGCTAAGCATGGAAAACTTGACCACTTCAGCCTCTTCGCTGACGGAGATGCCATTTTTTTTAAAGGAATCCATAAGAAATTTTAGGGCCTCGTCCTTCTTCATCGACTCTGAAGGGGCCTTAAAAACTACTTTCATGGAAACATTGGGATCAATCTCGGTTTTACGCCCCCAAATCTGCTCATACGCTCGGATAATGTCTCGAACATCAGTTTTCTCAGAAAAATCTACGTTTACGAATTCCTCTCCCTGATTGCTGTCCTTCTTGATGCTTTTTGAGTCCAATAGGGCGATCTTTGCCTCAGGCTGGCCCTGAGACACACCTAAGGAATGGCTGCCAACCCCTAAAACCACTTGAGACGTCTTTGAACTTTCAAGGTCGTCATCTTTTCTGCAACCAGGAATACTTAAGAGACCCATAACAGCAACGCCTGCACAAAAAAATTTGCACGTGAGGTCTAACCTCCGAGAAAAGGCATTCACAATACTTCCTTTAAAAGTTATTTGATTTCCATATTATAGAGTGCACTCTTAGAACACAACATGCAGACCTGGCAGCCAATAGGCCACTTTTGATGGGGACCCAATTTTTTCAAAATGGTAATTCTGCGCAAAAGCAATGACATCCCACCAAGTGTGAATAAAAATAGACTCTTTCAAGCTGTAATTATTTTGGATGCTCACCCACCCTAAATAATACCCCAGAACGAGCTGAGCAATGGGAACATCGACGGTACCGCGGTGCGCCAAAGCAAAACTAACCGACGAAATGACGTTGCCAAGCACCGCGTTTGAGGTTTCATATTGAACCGCAGGCAGTAGCCAACCTCTAAAAATCATTTCTTCGTATGTCCCCGCATTGTAGGAAAAAGCTGAGCCATAAGCGAGATCATCGCCGCCGAGTTTTACAGGCCTAAAACCTTCCGCTTCAGCCTCTTCTCGCGAAGCACTTCGAATTTGGGCTACCGTCATTGCAGCAATCACGCTCAGAGGAATCCATGTTGTGGGCCTCTGGATGTAGGTAAGATCAAAAGGTGCCGCAAAAAGATCACCAAGCCGCTCTTCTGGGCCAAGAAAATAAAAGTCATCCGGCCTTGTTCTTACCGCCGAGCGAAAGGAGTGATAGAGGGACACGCCCCCAACTAGGGACTTCATCTGCGAGAATAAATAGATGTTTCTAAGCTGATTGTCATGGGTCGCCAACCCTTCATCTAACTTAAATTTTGCTTCCTTCGCTGTATTTGCATTTACAAAGAGTGACTCGGCATGATTCGCAAGGCCTGCACTTAAGATATAAGAACCCGAATACAGTGCCGCAGCCTCGTATTGCCCTTCCCACCACTGATCAAATCCTGGTAAAACGAAACTTACCGCTGGAGAGCCCCAAATATTGCGTGGCCTATGGGGCTCTCTTGGCAGCAAATACCAATCCCTACTGCTCTCACTTTGCGCAGAGAATCGCTCCTCGATGCGCCTTTCTGTGAGATTTTTCCCTAGTTCGTCATGAGCCTCACCTTCGCCATAAGGCTCTGCTGGCGGCATTGCTGTCCCACGTCCTGCCGCAAGCAGCCCTAAAAGCACAATGAATTTTCTGCTGCTTGCAAAGCACCTCAACATGATTGGTCCCTTTTAACTTATTTAGTGTCATGCTATCTTAAATGGGAACCGCAAGTCTCAGGAAAATTTATGCTGGATATAAAATTTATTCGTGAACATACCGATCTGGTCCGAAAAGGCGCCCAAGACAAACGCTTTTCCGTAGACATTGACCTTCTGTTATCTTTGGATCAAGAACTGCGACCGATCAGGGCCCACCAAGAAAAGCTTCAGGCTGAACGCAATAGCATCTCAAAGGACATGCCAAATGCTGAGCCTAGCGCACGGGACTCCTTAAAGCGGCGCGTGGGTGAGATCAAAGGTGAGCTTGAAGAGCTCACGAAACAGGTCAAAGACAGAGAAGACAAAATTCATCAACTATTACTTCTCATTCCCCAACCTGCTCGATCAGATGTTCCCGTAGGAAAAGACGACTCTGAGAATCTAGAGCTTCGCAAAGTGGGAACCCCCCGGGAATTTGACTTTAAAGCTTTAGATCATATTGAACTCTCCCAAAAACTTAATCTGGTAGACTTTGAAAGAGGCACAAAGATAGCTGGAGCCAGATCTTATGTACTGACCGGAGACGGCGCTCTTTTGGAACAGGCCGTCCTGCGCTACACGTATGACTTTCTCGTGGCTCGAAACTTTAAGCCCATGTCTGTGCCTGTTTTGGTGACGGAAAAATGCATGGAAGGCACAGGTTATTTTCCACTAGGCAGAGACCAAGCCTATCAAGTCGAAAAAGATCAACTGGCTTTAGTAGGCACAGCGGAAGTCCCTTTGTGCAGTTATTTTGCCGATGAGGTTTTGGACTTTAAAAACTTACCCCAAAGGGTCATGGCTTTATCTGGGGCTTTTCGTCGCGAAGCTGGCTCCTATGGTAAAGATACAAAAGGACTTTATCGAGTCCATCAGTTCCAAAAAATTGAGCAGGTGATTATAGCACCTGCAGATCTTGAACTGGACAATGAACTCCATCGAGAGTTATTGCAAAATGCCGAAGATATTTTAGTGGCCCTAGAACTTCCCTACAGAGTCGTCTATGTGTGCACAGGAGATTTAGGACAAGGCCAAGTGAGAAAACATGATATTGAAACTTGGATGCCTGGTCGCAACAATTATGGAGAAACCCATAGCTGCTCCAGTTTTTACGACTTCCAAGCGCGCCGTTTAAATATCCGCTATAAGGATGCCGAAGGGCAAAGGATGGTCGCCTATACCCTGAATAATACGGCCATTGCCTCTCCACGAATCCTTATTCCCTTAATTGAAAATCACCAGACAAAAGACGGAAAGATTAAAATTCCTAAGGCTCTTCGCCCTTATCTTGGGGGACGTGAGTACCTCGGGTAGCGGCTACATGTAGTTAGGAAGCTCAATCTCTCACCACTTTTCAAGAACGGGATATGACCTCGCAAGCATGGCCCGCTCTTTGGATGTTTTTAGAAATCTCTCCCAAACCTCATTCTCTTTAAGAGCCAAACGCTAAAAGCAAAAACCCCTAGGCCAGACGGCATAGGGGCTTCCTTCTTAGAGGAGCAAATTAGTGCGGGACATTTAGCGAATAGATCCCATTCTAAATCGACCTTAGCCCTTTAAAGTTTGGGTAGCTTATTTGGGCTTGCTCAATATTTCTAAGTCACCCTTACCATTGAGAGCATCCTGGCTTAAAAGACTCAAGAAATGGACGAAGCTTGGCTCATAATTAAAGCTTTTTTGAACTACAACCTTCGCTTCTGGTTTTGCCTCTAAAATCACATTACGCTGCCCGACATTTTCATCATAAAGGGTCTCTATGTTGTCGATCGTGAATGAGATGCGACCATTGATTAGAATGTTAGGGCAATCGGCGCTGGCAGCTAACCAATGGGCTTGTTCTTCAGAATCCGGAAGTGTCCATTTCGCTCCAAGTTCGGAGTGATTCTGAAAACCCGTTGCTACAAGATGTGCAGGAAATCTTGCTTTCATATCTTCATAAGCGCTTAGCATTTGGAAATAGGCGGGATCGCCATTTTCAGGCAAGTACATCGGCATTCCATGGGACGGCAAGTAAATGCACACATCTGCTGGGCTAATGCCGGCAAAATTTTCTGACAGACCCGTGCGTATAGAATCTGCTAACAAATCACGAAAGCGCGGATCACCACTAAAGCTTTTTACTACGGTAACTTTAGGAGTGTATTCGGAGTGAAGCTTAAGATATTTTTGCACTTCGCGAATATTAATGCCCTGAGTTACTTTCGAGTACTGTCCACCTTGGTTAAAAACCAGCAATTCAGTAATTCCGTCGGCCTGAATTTCTGCCATGGCATCACGAACATAAGGAGATGTAAATATGAACCCTGTGTAGGTCTTAGCTTCAATTCCTAATGTTGCTAATTCTTTTTGCACTGCATCAGCCTGCTTACGGGCTGTTTCTCGATAGTTCGAGCCACCGATGACACGATACTCTTCTACTGCACCTTCACCTGTAAACAGCCAACCCAAGGTAACGACTAAGCCTTTTAGAAAGCCTGGGATAGGAGCCACATCGGGGTCTCGTAGAGCTGACTTCACATACCCTTCAACTTCCTCTGGCTTATCCACATCCCCGTAGGAGGCGAAAAGAACGCCTACTTTTTTTTCAGCTCCAAAGCCTTGCCCTGACACTAACATTACTATTGTAAGTAATAGACCGAATTGCATTTTCATAAATTCATCCTTTTTAATACCAGTTAAAGAAAACATCTGCGGCACGGTTTACCCTCTGCAACAAGGTTTCCAAACCTCTAAACTCCTTCCTTTCCATATCACAGCCTGGCCTATTAAGCAGCTCAATTCCTCTACCGCTGTTTAGGAGTCAAAGATGCAGTGATGAAATCATAGGCTGTTCTTTATAAAACTTCTTTAGCTTCCTGCCATTTTGAATGAACTGATCAGGCACGTAGCTTTGGTGTCCATTTGCCTTACGGAAAGCAAACTTATATATGGCTTTGCTTCCCATAGAAAATCCTTGTCCGGCAAGGCCCATACCTTAGGTAGAAAGAACATCTAAATGCAAGTAGACTCCTTGGCCTCATTACGTCGATACAAATTCCGTTCTAGAGATCAATATCCGATACCGACACAACTCTTAAAGGCATTTGTTAAATTTGCAAAGACTCTTGAATCCCTCGTAGCTTAGATCTAAAATGAGAACTCATTAAAATTTTTAAATGACTCTGGTTGGTAGGGAGATTTCATGAATTTGCTAAAATCCGGGCTTGTGTTAGTGGGCGGGGTAGCGATTGGTTTTTTCTCGTCAAAACTAATGCCGACAAAGCCAAATCAAGGAGCATTGTGCTACAAAGAGGGCGCACCTCAAGATAATTCTGGGATTTTCTCACTTGATGAAAAAACTTATGGCCTGAGCGATCTTCCCTTGTCCGTTCAAGAGGAACTACTCCAAACAAATCAGTCTAGCTATGATCAAAATATGCGCGCCGTGGAGCAAGTCGCCCTGCGTTTAAGCATTGCCAAGGAAAAAAATGTTCCTGTTTCTGGTAGCCAAATTCCTTCCTTTGAAGAGCTTTTTAAAGGAGAGTGGGTCAAAGAGGACGACATCAAACAATTTTATGAATTGAACAAAAAGTCGTTTCCTGCAACCGCTTCCCTAGAAACCATGAGCCCCAGTATCAAAAGACATCTTGAGCTGATTCAAGTCCAAACATTATCCAGAACCAAGTTGAAAGAGCTCAAAGACACCGGGAAGTTCCAAACTCTACTCCGCCCACCTTGTGGCCCAAAAATTGAGTTTGACGCCACAAACCAGCCAACAATTACCTCTAAAATGAAAATTAACAACAACCTTACTCTTATCAGTGATTTTTCTTGTCCCCAATGCCGCGGGGCCTATCTAGGACTCTCCTCTGTATGGGACCAACTTTCTGAAAATGCAAATATAGTACATATAGCTTATGCACAAGATGAAGCCAGCTTAGGATTTGCCCTGGCTAAAGGAGCCGTTTGTGCTGCCAAGCAAGGCGAAGAAAAAGCCCAGTCGTGGTTTAGGGCAGCCTATTTGGCGGCTATGAAAGCCTCACCGAATAGTCCAAATATAAAAGCATCAGTCGAGGGCGCTGTTTCTGACTCAAGTCTTGATAAGGGAACTTTTGACACCTGTTTTGAGTCCACAGAAACCGCTGAAATTATCAGAAAAAACAACAAATTGGCCAAAGAATTCAACATCAATGACAAAATGGCTGTTCTCCTTAATAAACGTCTTGTCGTGAGTACGATGCCCACCGAAATCTTAGAACTCACAAAACGGGCCAGATAGCAAGCAGCAACCTTATGAAGAGCAGGCCTTTCTGAGAAGGCCTGCTTTTTTATACTTTTTTTATACTCTTTTTTAACTCTTTTTTGCCGTCATCGAATTCATTCCATTTTATTGTTGCAATTTATGGATATGCAGAGACCCATTGCGCTTTATGCCACTATTTAGTTACTATGGCTTCTTTATAAATAAACGGAGAGCCTGCTTGTCTAAGTCATCTCATGAAAGCCTATCGACAGAATCTAGTCACCCAAAATCAAATATTCATGCCTTAGTTTTGGGAGCTATGGGGGTTGTATTCGGAGATATCGGCACCTCGCCTCTGTACGCAATTCGAGAATCTTTTCATGGCGCTCATGCGTTTCCGGCAAATGAAACGAATATCCTAGGTGCTCTCTCCATGATTTTCTGGTCATTAATGCTGATCATAAGCCTGAAGTATGTGGTCCTTATTTTGCGGGCTGACAATAAGGGCGAAGGGGGAATTTTAGCCCTTGAAACTTTGGCTAGAAAGAATGGAATGCTTCGTAGCCGGAGCGCTACTGTTATCATGCTTATAGGGATTTTCGGCGCCACGCTCCTTTATGGTGACGGAATTATCACACCTGCCATCTCTGTTTTATCAGCTTTAGAGGGTCTTAAAGTCGCCACTCCGGTATTTGAGCCCTTTGTGCCCTTGATTACGATTGTGATTCTGGGCTGTCTTTTTTCTGTGCAGAAGTATGGCACTGGGAAAATCGGTGCGATTTTTGGACCCATTACTATGGCTTGGTTTGTCGCACTTGGCCTTCTTGGAATCAAGCAGATATGGTCTCATCCGGCGGTTTTAGCAGCTGCCAATCCCATTCATGCCTATCACTTTTTTGTCGAGAATGGCAGCCATGGCTATATCATATTAGGAACGATTTTCCTTACAGTCACGGGCGGTGAGGCCCTTTATGCAGATATGGGGCATTTTGGAAAATTGCCCATTCGCATTGGTTGGTTTACGGTCGTTCTTCCTTGCCTTTTGCTTAACTATTTTGGCCAAGGAGCTCTTCTTATTGTAGATCCTTCTGCTGTGGAAAACCCATTTTACCGAATGGTTCCCAGTTATGCTCTTTATCCCATGGTAGCTTTAGCGACTTTGGCTACAGTGATCGCTTCTCAAGCCCTCATTACGGGCGTCTACTCTTTAACCAAACAGGCCATTCAACTTGGTTACTGCCCAAGGATGTCCATCATTCATACGTCTGATAAAGAAATCGGCCAGATCTATATCCCTTTTGTCAATTGGGCCCTCTTTATAGGCGCTGCTTGGTTAGTCATCGAATTTCAAAACTCCTCCTCTATGGCAGCAGCCTATGGCATTGCCGTTTCAGCTACTATGTTGGTAACCACGTTTCTAGCTATCATCGTAGCAAGACGCGTTTGGAAATGGCCTTTATGGTTAGTTTCCTGCGTTTTTGTTCCCTTTATGCTTATTGATATTGCCTTCTTTGGATCCAACGCCCTCAAGATTCTTGTCGGCGGGTGGATTCCTTTAGTGATCGCTTCTTGCATTTTCCTACTCATGTCCACCTGGATCAGAGGTCGAAAACTATTGTCTGACGGACTGGCAGAACACTCCTTAACCTTTGAGGCCCTCATCTCTGAGTTTAAACAGAAAAACTACGGAAGAGTCGAAGGGACCGCTATCTTTATGTCTGGACGCCCAGATACAGTTCCACTCCCCTTAAGCCACAACACAAGACACAACAAAGTGGTCCACGAACGCGTCGTTTTCATTACATTTGCTACGATGGATATTCCTCATGTTTTACCAGCTCGCCGCGTTTCTATTGAAGACTTAACCTATGGTTTTTTTCGGGTCATAGTCTCCCTAGGTTTTATGGATGATCCCAACTTGCAGAA
The DNA here is from genome assembly GCA_903844895.1 of uncultured Pseudomonadota bacterium. Taxonomy (GTDB): domain Bacteria; phylum Bdellovibrionota_B; class Oligoflexia; order Oligoflexales; family CAIMVM01; genus CAIMVM01. The sequence goes on along the minus strand of CAIMVM010000348.1, from coordinate 8,710 downwards.
TGTCATCAAACTGATCAGCGCGCAGGGGTTAGAAATCAATCCGGAAGAATCTACATTCTTTCTCGGCCGAGAAATTGTCTTAGCAACTCGAAAACGCGGCATGGCCATATGGAGAGAAAAGGTTTTTGCTTTTATGGGTAAAAATGCGCAGTCGCCAGTTTCTTATTTTAATCTACCTGCAAAACAGGTTATGGAAGTAGGAATTCAAATTGAAATTTAATTCAGGTTTTCCTCCGAAAGGAATCCTAAGTATTAAGTGATATCTATTTAATAAATGAAGAAGTGTTAACTGACGAGAAAGGATAAGAAATGGGACGCCACGCCACTGTAGCCGGAAGGCAAGCTAGTTCTGCAGCTATGAAAGGTAAATTGTTTACAAAATTAGCACGAGAAATCATGGTCTCCGCTCGAAGCGGAAGTGACTTGAATTCCAATTCAAGATTACGCCTTGCTGTGGAAAAAGCCCGCGAACAAAACATGCCCAAAGACAATATAGAAAGAGCCATTAAAAAAGGCTCTGGTGAGTTAGAGGGCGCAAGCTACGAAGAGATAACCTATGAAGGCTATGGCCCCCAGGGAACAGCTATTTTAGTGGAAGTTCTTACTGACAATCGCAACCGCACCAACCCAGAGCTGAGAAAGATATTTCAAAAGAGCGGTGGGAACATGGGTGAAATGGGTAGTGTGGCATGGATGTTCAAAAAGCGTGGTGTGTTTGATATTGATTTAAGCAAGCATACGGAAGACCAAGTCATGGAAGCTGCTTTAGAAGCGGGCGCTGAGGATGTCGTTACCGACGAAGGAGTGATTACTATTTATACGGATCCGGTACTATTTTCGCCCGTAAAAGCTGCGTTAATCAAAGCAGGAATCTCCTTTGAGCAAGCTTCCATAGATATGATCCCGGAAAATACAACCAAAGTCTCCTCAGATGCCGCCAAGCAAGCCTGGGAGCTTGTACAAAAGCTGGAAGATTATGACGATACTCAAAAAGTTTTTTATAACTTTGAAATCGACAAAGATGAGTTTGAAAAAATTCTAGCTTCTAAGTAGACGCGGACAGAATCAAATTCCTGGACGCATCAATTTTAATTGTTTTTAGAACAAGCCCCAGATAAAATTAAGGCTCAATTTATCAGGGGCTTAATTTATGAATGTAAAGCTGACTGTGTTGTTTTTGGGATTTGTTACCATTAACAATTCCTCTTGCGCAAGTGCGCGTTCGTCCCAGCTCACTTCGGGTACTATGGAGCCGTCTGGGATTTATGGTGACTACAATCGCAATGGTGTTATTGACGAGGGCGATAAAACTTCAGGGGTTTGGGACTGGAATTCCGGCGGCGCCTTCATGATGGCAGATATCGTAGATGCCAATAAGAATAAAGTCCCTGATTTCATGGATGCCGGCCCTCGAACCCCAGCTATGCTCAAACAATTTGTACCCCTTAGAATAGAGCGAGCGGGAACTTTCACGTTTACCCATAATGGTGGGCAGCACGTTCTTGTTTACAAGGAAGATGGAAAGAACGAAGTGAAGTCAGGCTCTCAAGTGGAAGGCCCCACCACATTAATGGTGGCTGCAAAGTACTTTGCAGGTATGAATAGTTTTTCTGGCTATGTCAATTTTAGAATTGATGGATCAGCTGGAAGTGATAACACCACTTTTAGAGTCGCTCCTTGGATTATGCTTTCTAATGCAGCGGTGACTAAGAAATTGTTTATCGCCGATGGCCCTTATCGAGATGCCCACTTTCTCAAAGAGTCCTTGCAGCCCTTCGTCAATGTACAGGTCTTTGGAACCTCCATGTGGCAAGAAATGTGGATGCAAGATACCATCGAAATCGGCTATCAAGAAGTCCCTGGCAAAGGAATTCAATACGCGGCGCTACAAGCAGATCGCTGCGAGGAGAAAGAGTGCGATCATTTTGCTCCCACTTTGCTTTCTGAAAGCTTTGGCGTATTTAGAATCCCTGCTCACCCTCGCAAAGGTTACGGCGCATGGGACGACTGGTATGGAAACTTAGAGGTTTCGCCCGCCACGCCCAAGTGGCCATTAGGCAGAATCTATTTTGGAAAGAATCTTAACGAAAATCTTGCCTCTATACTAAGACAACAAGAAGTACAAAGCCCCTTTGTGATCGACCCCACCTGGCTACTTATAAAACATGTGGACGAATTTCTAAACTTCGTGGTGGATGCAGAAGGTAACGCAAAAATGATAGTAGCAAGCCCCCAGCTTGCCGCAAAGCTCGGCGGAACTCCCCTCAGCGCTGAAAACGCCAACATTCAAGTCCGCATTGATCGCGATGTAAACACGGCTCTCAATGCTTTAGGGATGAGCCCATCCGACGTCATTCGATTTCCAGTCCTTTATGCTGCTGGTGGTGAAAACCTATGGTCTAGCCCGATCAACTCCGTTCACCTAAACCGGACTGTTGCCGTCGGCAATACGGGAGAGAAAGGACCAGGATCCCTGAAATCTTCCCCTTATGGAAACAGCATTGAAGATGGATTTGCCCAAGCTGGAATCAAGACCCTTTGGGTAGACGATAGAGCCTATCAGCCCAACCATGGCAATGTCCACTGTGGGACCAATACTATCAAGGAGCCACCAAAAAAATCCTTTTGGACATTAAAGCTTAAGCCATAGTCCCCACCGCAAATCCTTGGAAACTTGAAAAATCTCTGACGCAAAAATGTTAGAATTTAAGGAGTAAGAATTTAAGGATTTTCATTTAAGTTTAAAAAAAAACTTGCCCTCTGATCACGAATCAAAGGGCAAGTTTTTTTTGAAGGTCTTTTAAGGGATGACTAAGATCGGATAACCGCCAGAGAAGTTGCCATACCGAGCTATACAAGCGCCATGGGGTTTAAGGTCATGTCTGGTATTGTAAGTTCCACCTTGAGCTGAAAAGGTTCCGCTAGTAACCGTAGAAAATCGAATCCAGTTTCCATTGATCTGAGTTAATCCTGAAGCTGTTCCTAATGCTGTTGGGAGAATTCTCACACCATTTTTAACCACATAAGAGAAACTATTTAATATCGAAACAAGTTTGCCTGAGGCATCAAGCACTGTAACCATATTGCCATTTCCGTTTGTCGCGAGCGCAAGTTCACTATAGGCCGTTAGGTTAAATGTCATACCACCTACAGTTATGGATCTATTGATCGGCATCAGACAGGCGCTAACCGGATTAGGATTTGGCGGCACTGGCGCTGGGGGAGGAACAGGCACGGGTGTAGGAGCTGGGGGCGGAACAGGAACAGGCACGGGTGCAGGAGCTGGCGTCGGAACGGGAACAGGAACCGGTTTTGGAACTGGTGCCGGTGCCGGTGCCGGAGTTGGAAGAGGAAGCGGCGTTGGTGCCGGAGTCGGAAGTGGAAGCGGCCTTGGCGCCGGAGCAGGACTAGGAGTTGGTAGTGGATTCGAATACGGAGGCTTGTCGTAGCCAGGGCCTGGAGTTGGTATTGGAAAAGGAATGGGATTTTGAGGACCCTGAGGGTTTGTTTGAGGTGGATAGTTCCGAGGCGGATAGTTCTGAGGTGGATAGCTCTGAGGTGTCGTCGGATTTCCACAATTGACTGTACAGTTAGGATTCGTGGGAACCGTGTTGGGTTGTCCACTCGGAGGCTGATACTGGGGTTGCGGATTCCCAACGCCATTTTTACCTCTTAAATTCGCTTTGCTAGAACATGCACTTATGAAAACCAAGCTCATGACAGTAAGACTCATAGGTGCAAAAAGTTTGATTTTCATAAATCCTCCACAAGGGGTAAACTCCCCTCTCGCAGACTTAGCTGCAAACCCTATGCCGGATTCAACCTTGGGCTATCATGCTGTAAATAATGAAAAATCTAACCAAAACAGCCCCCAGATATTCAGAAAATGTCTAAGTTAAAAGCCAAAGGTGTCAAGACTCTAGCCACCTCGTGGTTGACGAAACTCATCACGCAAGGATCCAAAACCTCCATCACATCGCCTCTTTCCCATATCCCCACACTTTGCAGATTAGGCGCTAGATTTCATCTTCAGAACGGACTAAACTGGCTCCTTAGTTAAGTCAGAATTTTTTTTATCGTGATGAGGCTTTATGACTTCTTTTATCAAGCACAATTGCTCGTTGGCCTTTTTCGTTTTCTCTATTCTAAATGTCGCAGGGTATTCTTTGGCATTTGCTGGGGCTGGGCAACATTCCAAGGAAAATCACTCGCAAAAGCAACCTAAGGGTGAAAAAGCAAAAACGCTATCGGATCTAGTCCCCACCGACGCCGCCTTAGTCAAAAAAAGTAAGACAATCGAAGTTCAAGGTGGGGCAACCATTACCCTTATCGCAAGCATTGTAAAACAAAAAATTGGAAATCGCATGGTGAGGCGTTTGGCCTATAATGGCATGATTCCTGGCCCTATTCTAAAAGCTAAGGTCGGAACCTCTATCTCTTTAAAAGTCATCAACCGCACAAATATCGAAACCACCTTGCATTCCCATGGCCTTCGGCTTGGCTACCTGAATGATGGCGTACCAGGCGTGGGTCAAGCGCCGATAAAGCCAGGGGAGGAATTTGTCTACAAAATCACTTTTCCTGATACAGGACTATTTTGGTACCATCCGCACATCAGAGAAGACTACGCTCAAGAGATGGGCCTCTACGGCTCTTATGTCGTGACGCCAGTAGACCCCAAGTATTACAACCCAGTAGACCGCGAAGAAAATATTATACTGGATGATTTGAATTTAAACTCTCAAGGCAAAATGCCGAAATTCCTTGAAGAGGAGACCAATTATGCGCTTATGGGCAGATTTGGAAATATCCTTTTAGCGAATAACGACCCCAAGTACCAAATAAACGTTCGCGAAGGAGAAGTGGTACGCTTTCTTTTAACTAACGCCTCCAACACTCGGGTGTACCGACTAACTGCAAAAGGCGTTTCCTTGAAAAAGATTGCTTCTGATCTGAGCCGTTATGAAAGAGAGGAAAAAATCGAGGAAGCAATACTTGCACCCGCTGAACGCCTTGTTGTCGAAGCTTATTTTCCAAAGTCAGGCGAGTTTTCCTTTGCGCATATAGGATCGGGAAAAAGTCAAACTCTGTTTAAAGTCCAAGTGAAAAAACAAAAAGGCTTTATTGCCAAAAATGTCAAAGACTTTGAGACCCTCAGGTCGCTAGCTGAAATTACTAAAGAAATGGAATCGGTACGCAAATTACAAGACTCTAAGCCCGAGAAGGAAATTGTACTTTCTGTGACTCTCCCTGAAGCATTAAAAGAGCACATGAAACATATGAATCACGGCAGTGCTCCTGCCATAGAGTGGGATGATCCCATGGAGTCCATGAATTACGAATCGACTTCGAAAGATACCTTTTGGAAAATCATCGATAAGTCTTCAGGTAAAACGAATATGGACATCGATTGGAAGTTTAAGCTCAATTCCTTGACTAAAATTAGGATCTTTAATGACCCCAACTCAGATCATCCTATGCACCATCCCATTCATTTTCATGGACAACGCTTTGTTATTACAGCCCTTGACGGCAAATCCATAAGCAATCTCGTCTGGAAGGATACGGCCCTCGTACCTAATGGAAGCACCATGGATATCGTGCTCGAGGCATCTAACCCGGGCAAATGGATGGCCCATTGCCACATTGCAGAACACCTGCATTCAGGGATGATGTTGGGATTTGATGTGATGTAGTTCTCTGTTTTAGGGCTCAAGCAGTTGACCAAAAACTTAGGCTAACTTGATCATTCGTCTTATAAAATATCGTAATTGCTAAGACGGCGAGAGGTGTATAAAAGTAGATTCTAGGTATCTATCTATACCGTCTTTTCCTCAAGGATTCCCTGTAAAAAGGCACCTATGAACCTTAAAAACACTTGACAGCAAAAACATACAAATATCTGTCTTCTGTCAGTTGTATTTCTCTAGAGGATTCTTTGTGATTTTTTCGCCAAAAATTCGAACTAAAGCCAAACCACAGTGTGCCAGCATAAGCAGCACTTGGCTACTACGAACCGGTACATGATCGGGTAGGAGGGGCGTAAGCCCCAATGGCATCTTTTTAACGTAAAACTCGCAATCAAATGTTTTGCTTGAAGTGTAACCTGTAGTATTTTATGAGTTTTTATGGAAACTTTCTTTTCCATGATTTTTTGCTAGCGTTTTTTTCTGAATTGTTGGATATTTGAATGGCGACCTTATATGGAGAATCATTCATGCCAGCAGATTTAGTGGAAACACTGAGCTCGACAACATTTCGTGGACGGCGTTTTTCAAGAAATCAGATTCATCAAATCATCGAGACGACAAAAATATTTAAAAATCTCACACGAAGAGAGCTTGCTCATACTATTTGTGAGCACTTTAATTGGTCGACTCCGACCGGCTCGTTAAAAATAAATTCGGCGTTAAGCTTATTAGAGAAGTTTGAAGCGAAAGGTCTATGTTCGCTTCCAAAATTAGAGGAGAGGCGCAGCCGTGTTAAGGTTTTAAAAACTCCAGTTGAAGTAGAGATCCCGCCAGCAATAGAAGAGACTCTTGGAAGTATAGAGCCAATTTCATTAAGGCTTGTCGAAAGTAAAGAGGATGGAGAACGTTTCAAAGAACAAATGGCAAATCATCATTACCTAGGGTACAGGAAACCTTATGGCGCCTTTCTTCGCTACTCCGTGATCGATGGCAGTGGCCGTGAACTAGGTCTCCTTCTTTTTGCCTCGTCAATGTGGGCTTTAGAAGATCGTGACGACTGGATTGGATGGCAAAGAAAACATCGGATAAAGCGCCTTAATCTTGTTATTTCCAACACAAGATTTTTGATTTTTCCTTGGGTTCATGTGCCAAATCTTGCAAGCAAGGCCTTGTCCCTGATACCGACAAGAATAGCCGATGATTGGTTTATTCGATATGGATATCGTCCGGTGTTAATTGAGACTTTTGTTGATCAAGAAAAGTACCTTGGGACTTGTTATCAAGCAGCTAATTGGAAGAAAGTTGGAGAAACCAAAGGGCGAGGACGAACGAAGGAGACCAGAAACCAGCAGCATTCCCTCAAAGATATCTACCTCTATCCGCTAGTAGAAAATTTCCGCGATATTTTGCTACGAGGCCATGGACAAGCCATCAAAAAGACGACTGATGAAGATATAAGAGATCGTTTATGCCGAATCCACGATAATATTTTAGTATTTTGGTCTTCAGTTGCTCCGCTGATTAGAACAATTGCTGAAGAATTTGATGCGACTTGGCAAAAGAGGCGACGCGTCACCGACTCGATGTTACTAGTTTTCATTATATTTAGACTCGTGGCTACTCGCGCCAAGAAAGGCTACGGATCAACTATAGATGAGGTTTGGGAAAGCTGTCGCAATCAAGGGCTTCCTTTACCGCAAAAAAAGCCAATTGCTCCATCTACATTTGGCGAAGGCAGGCTAAAGCTTGATGAAAACATATTTAAGATCATTAACTCCCGCGTGATTAAAGCATACGATAACAGCTTCTCAAACGAAGACTACAATTTTCATGGTCACAAACTCTATGCCATTGACGGTAGCAAAATCAACCTTCCGCATGAGCTTATCAGTGAGGGATTTAAAGTATCAAATGACAAAACGCATTATCCCCAAGGTCTTTTAAGCTGCCTCTATCGCCTTAAGGCTGGTATCCCATGCGACTTTTTACTCACCGATGACACCAATGAGCGGCAGGCTTCATTAACCCATCATCACGCCTTAAAAACCGGCGACATCATCGTTTACGACAGGGGGTACTTTTCGTACCAGCTATTGCGCGCCCATATCGAGCAAGGAATACATGGCGTCTTTAGATTGTATGAGAGCACATACACAGTAATCCAGAAATTCATGGATGGCAACGAAGCGGACAGCATTGTTAGCGTCACCCCCGGAGTAAAGTCAGCTGCGAAATTACAAAAGAATAATGTTTCAATTGAGCCCATAGAGCTTCGTCTAGTAAGATATCTTATAAATGACAAAGAATATTTTCTAGGCACGACTTTGCTTGATCAAAAATATCCGCGAGCAGAACTTCAAGACCTCTACCATAGCCGCTGGGGAATCGAAGAACTCTACAAAACCACTAAATACACAATGGCAACCGAAGAATTTCACTCAAAAAGTCTGCGCGGAGTTCGCCAAGAGATTTACGCCCAACTTGCGCTAATCACCCTCAACCGAATCTTTACCAATCATACAGATGACAATCATAAAACTAAAAATAAATTGTCCAAAACAAAAGCAAAAACCCTCACCAATTTTAAAAACAGCGTAGCCGCATTTACAAGAAATATAGAAAGCCTTATCATCGGTACGTCTCAAGCCCTAGAATGGGGTATATTCAATTTGCTCAGCACCGTAAGCGCTCGGTTTCAAAAACAGAGACCAAACAGATCCTATTCAAGGGTATCTCTAACTCCGCCGTCTAAATGGAGTAACTCTGAGTACCGATCGGCAGCAAGAACTGCCAAAGTTGCGTAGCTTCTAGCAATACAATATCATGGGGTTACGTCGAGCCCTTAACCGAATGCGGTCAGGTCTTAACCGAATGCCATTGGGCGTAAGCCCCGACCTCCCACAGAACCGTACGTACGGATCACGTATACGGCTCCTCAAGTTAACTTTATCCAAGTCTTTACATGATTCCAATGGGGATATTTTAGATTTGATACTACTTTTAATCCCAGCGATTTGGTG
>CAIMVM010000347.1 GCA_903844895.1 uncultured Pseudomonadota bacterium | reverse complement strand
CAATTTCCATCGTTTGGCTAGGGTTCTTTTCAAAGCCTAAGGGAGGACAGTGGGTCCACACCACTTCTAAGCCAGGATAGGAGCGTGTTAAGTTTTCGCCAGCTGTGTGAGCGGTATGGGGAGGGCCTCCAACCAAGGCGATACGTATTTTTTGGCTACTGCCCTTTTTGCAGAGTGCTGGCATCAAATCAGCTCCTGTGACGACAGTAGGAAGGGGGGCGCCTAATACTTGGGACGCCCAGAGTACGGGTCTTCCATCGCAACAGACGAGGCTTGCTCCCACATAGGCAGCTCTAAGTTCAGGGTTCGTTTCTAGTTGTAGAATATGATCTGTATTTGGTGTTACTATATAATGAGAGTTTCTTTCCTTTGCGAGTTCTAAGATGGTTTCAACGGCTTGGTCAAAGAGTAGGCTTGTGATGTTTGCTTTACCTATCTTTACCCATTTATATGAAGGGATGTTCAAGGTTGAGTCCTTTCCGAAATAGAAATGCTATCATTTGCCTCGCAGCGATTACTTCTTCCTCTATTATAGCCCAGACCAGTGAGCGAAGCGAAGAGGGAATCAAGGTATATTCAGGGGGAATCTACGCCGTCAGTGCCAGTCAAAAAGAAGGCATCCGCGCGACACAGGTAACGAGTGGTGTGGAATTGAAGGCAGAGTTGTTTAGAAATGAGAGAGATCCCATAGAGCCAGAAACATGGAGTCTTTTTGGTAATTTGACTCAAATGCTGAACCGTAGGCCCCCACAAAGTCGCTTTGGACTAAGGTACTCTAAGGAACTCAAATGGCGACGATGGAGTCTCACCCTCAATATGGAGGGGAGTTCCAGAAAATGGCGCGAAGGAGAAGATGGTGTCTTGTTTGTGGATGCCGATGGAGCAGGACCTATAGAACGACATCAATTCAACTACAAAACCCAAATAGGTTCCCTCTTTCGATTGACCGAAAGATCTGCGATTGATTTGGGTTTGAATGCAGGTCGTCAGCTTCATTATGCCCAGGGTGATCGTTTTAAGTTATCCACTGGCATCAAGCACGAAGCGACTCGGATCCTGACGCACGAGATTTCCATGAGCAACTCTTATTTCTTTGGAAAAAGTCCTAATTTAGGCGTGCGAAAAGAGACGATCCAAGAGGTCGAAATTATGAGTAGTTTGAAACTAGATGAAGTCGTGCAGCTGCGCTGCAAAGGGGGTTTTGGCGAAATTCATGCGACCTCTCGCGCTGGTCAGGCGTTCTATTCGGGAGGATGTTTTGCTGGGCGTCGGGGGCCGCTTTTTAAAGAAAGCCTAGAGATCACGAGATCTGTTGATAAAGATTTCTTTTCAGGAGACTTTATAGAAAGTGATAAACTAGCGATGGGAGTGTCTCGAAATCTAGGTCTCAAGGATCGCGCAAGCTTTTATGCTGCCTATATTATTGACCGTGATGTGGGAGGCCCATTCTTGGGCAATAAGAGGCGCCTTGACGCATCCATGAATCTTATGAGTCGATGGGACGGATTGAAAACTAGAACTGACATAAGGGATCCCTATGTATTGACCGCTGCGACATGGAGTTTTGAAGACACCGGCTCCCGGCGTCAAGGCCAAGTGTATCAGATTGGATTAGGAGCTCTTCTTTAGTTTTGTGCCTAAACGCTTCTTTTGTTTTTAAACTCGACCTTGGGCCGTTCAATGCCTGTTATTGCTAGAAACATCCCAGAGATCAGGTGAATCATAAAGAAAATTAAGAAAAGCCCAATGAGGGTTTGACGAGTGATCGGCTTTCGGCGGATTCCAAGAATCCAGCCTGCCACCAGGATGTTCAGTAAGCTAGCGATGGCCATGAACGTGCCTCCTATTCCGCGATGATAAAATCGCCTCGGTCCACAAGGAAAGAATCATAGTCTTTAAGACCGTTTTGTAGGTCTTTGTAGAGCACGGCAAAACGGTGAGTCTTTCCGTCAGATGCTTTTCGGATGACGACGATTCTTCCAGAAGCATAGGGAGTCAACCCGCCAGCAAGAGATATCGCCGAGAGAAGATTGGTCGGGCTATCTAATACAATCATCCCAACCCTAGTCAGCTCTCCGGCGTAGAATGTGCGGTAGCTTTTTTTAGAGGCTAATGTCAAAGAAAGGTTAGGTTTCTTTAAAAAAGGAGCTGCAGCTTTTGTTACCACTTCCAAAGCGGAGGAAAGTTTTTTCTTGGCAATCTGAACACTTCCGGCGAGGGGTAGCTGAATATTGCCATCTTCCGAAATAGTGTAGATGCCGTCGAAGGTAGATTCTCCTACAGCCGCAATTTTTACTTCATCTAAAGGGCCTAAAATATAGTCGCCTTGAGGGCTGAGGATTTGGGCTCTAGGTGCCTGACTTAAAGGAAGTGCTGAAATAGAAGTTTGACAACCTGAAATCATGGTTGCTAATAGCCCTAAAAGGCAAGTGTTCATGAGAATCAAAAGGCTCTGTGGGCAAGTTTTCATAGGCTTCCTTCTTTTAGAGTCAAAGGGGATAAGGCAACTAAATAGCCGGCGATGCCGCCAACTTCTGCGAGTAATCTCACTTCACGTAGCCCAATATCTGCATAGATATAGGAAAGGGCTTGGACAAAAACTATGACTGCGACTCCGCCTAGTAAACAGCCATCTCGCGAGGAAGATCTTCTAAATATCCTAATGGCAAGAGCTAATGCTAGAGCAAAAAAAGTTCCTAGGCCAGCGATGCCGAGAGGACCCGCGAATGTCCACACAAATAGGAGCGTGTTGTGGGGAATAAGGTTGTACTCGCTGTAAATGGTGGCAATGTTGGGGAGAGGGAATATCTCAGGAAAGCGTCTTCCAAAGCCTAAACCTGTGAGAGGTTCATTGGCGATAGAAAATAGAAGATTTGCGTTTTCAACTTTTCGGTATCCGGAAGAGGATTCACTAGGGTCTGTTAAGCTTTTGATGGCTCGTGCTGGAAAGCCTAGGGCTCCTGATGTTTCCCAGGTAGCTGCTAAACAAAGAACACCCATCAGGAGCCCACCTAGCATCCCTAAAAAATAGCGGCGATAGAATTTTAAGGGAAATGATATAAATAGGAAGACAAACCCCATGGCTAATCCCACTAATGCGGCACGGCGATCGTTGGCCAGAAATACAAAACCTAAAACAGAATTCGCCGTAAGAGATAAGAAGATTTTCTTGAAAAGATTCATCTCCTTTAGCCAGATTAAAGCATTGAATGCGACCAATGCTGTCACGATGGAGCTTGAAGTTATATGCTCGACGATGTATTCCTGGGAACCCTTGCGGCGTTCTAAAATATATAAGAAGCTCCAAAGACCTTGCAGCGACTTTACAAAGGTAGTGGAGGCTATGACGGAAAGAAAAATCCAGGCTCTCTTTTCAGTTGTAAGAAACGCGGCGCCTATGATGAGCCAGAGGGGAAGGGAGACGATCGCTCTCACCTGGGTTAACATAACTCTAGATTCGTTTCCGTGTCCCCATCCTGATGTGACCCCAGCGACAAAGATAAGGGCTAAGCTAGCGAGCATCGCAACAAAAATGTTTTTCGCGGTATCGTCCGGCAATAACCGAAAAACTTTAGAGAGGGCCCCGCCGGCCAGGATTATACTAAAGAGTTCAAACGGTGTGACGGAAACGCCAGGGACGCCAAAGGTCTCAGAAAAACTTGAGAAGTAAATCGCGCCAAGGGTTTCCGTTATGGGGGTGTATTTGTAAAAGGCTCGTCCCCAGGGGGCGTCGAAAAAAAAGGCAAGCCCTAAAACAATACATGCAAAAACAAACCAATAAGTGTCTTGTGACTTTTCCTTTTCACGAGGAGCAATACGTTCTCTATAGAGGTACTTTTCTGCAACTCGTTCCATGATCTAGGTTCCTACTAATATAAGACCGCGGAGCTTAGCATCGCCGATTTGATCTAGATTTCTTGCTAAGTCGAAAAAAGTGGTTCTTTGCGCATCAATACCTACAACTAAATCTGAACACGCAGATACGATTTCAACGTTTTCAATAAAATGGGATTCCGGGAGCGAGCGGACTAAAATCAGGTCATAAAGGTTCTCTAATTCTCTGAAGCAAGGGACTAAAAACCCCGCTCCGAGGGCTCGAGTTCGGCGACCATGCATGGGTTTGTTAACCGCTAAAAGATCAAAAGAACGGGACTCGTCTCCAGTGATTACCGACGTTAATACTGGTTGCTGTTCCACTAAGTTGTCGATGAAGTCAGGGGAGCTTTTGGGGATCATTTTAATAATAGGGTCATTGGCATTGCCGTCAATGACCAGGATCTTACGTCCTGTGTCTGTGGCGATGATATTTGCAAGGCTGTATAGAAAGTCCGAAGTGACATCGGAAGTGCCGGCTGATAAGACGCAGACTGTTTTGCCTTCGCACTGTTGAAGTAACGACAACTCTACTTTTCTGTAGGATAGCAGGGTTCTCACTGCAGCACGGTCTCGGGCAGCTAAGGAAGAAAGCTTTTCGCGCATTTGGTCGGCGTTGTGGGGGCTGACTCTGGGATACGTTTTTACACTGATTTCAGCAAGCTGCGCTAAAACATTTACGCCCGTAACCCGATAGGCGCGCCAAGCGTCCCTGATGATAGGGCTTCTGATCTCCCTTAGAATAACAAGGGAAAGAGAGCCCAAAAAGGCGAGAACAAAGAATGCTAAGAATACCTGAAATTTCTTGCGGGACACAGGCTTCACTTCATAAGTTGCAGGCCTAATGACTTTTAATCTGGTGCGAAGGCTTGGGTCTGCTGCTTGCTTTAAAAGGCTTTCGCGCTCTAATTCTAAGTCTGTGATGGACTGCTTCAAGGTGGCGATTTGAGTGACTTCTAGGCGCCCATCCATGGAATTAAAGGGATCATCGCTAAGAATCCCGAGGCCTGGCATCATGGAGTCGGTTCTCATGAGCAAAAGTTCTCGGCGGAGGCGGCTTAGGTTTCGAGCAGAGTTTTCTACAGCGGTTGTATTGTTTACGGTATTTTCTAATTCCGTGCGCTTGGCGGCTAGGTCAGGGTGAGTCGAATATAGTCTTGCAGAAAGCCGCTGGTATTCGCTTTCAAGAATTGCTCGGCGCTTGGTTTGATCGTCAACCACTCCAGCAAACTCTCGTTCGGAAGCTTTGATCCGGTCCAATAGGTCTGATTCTCTCTGTCGAACGTCTATAGGAGTGTTTGTCGGGTTTTCTCGGTTTTGTGTATTTGTGCCCGATTGGATTTTGACTTTTAAACCTTGCAGTCTCTCTTGGGACCTTTTCATGGCTGCTGCTAGCGCATCAATTTTAACAGATAGGCGACTAGCTGCTGATGTGAGCTCTGAGGTGATGAAGCTTTCCATGGCAAGCGCAGCTAGATTTTGCGATTTCTCTGGCACATCATCTAATATTACATTTAAACTTAACTGCCCAATCTCGCCATTGACCTCGGGAATCAACCGTTTAGAAAAGTAACTTACCAATTTAGCGTTACGGTTGGCCTCTGATTCAACGGGCAAAGAGAGAAACCTGGAAGCGATCTTTTGAAATGTGCTCGTCATATCCAACATGAGATAGTCCCCAAGTTTACTCAAAAAATATGGGTCTGTCATTTTAGTTTCGAAGTTCCAGTCACTGCGTTCGCCACCAACTACGAGCCCTCCTTCCAGGTTCATAATCGCCGAGTCATTGCGGCTAAAGGAAGCTACAACTTTCGAGCGGTAGGAATTTTTCACAAAAAAAGTGAGGCAAATTCCTACGCTCAAGATCATTAAAAACAGCAGCGTCGCAGGAAGCCAATGGCGTCTGATGATCTTTAAAACAAATTCACCATCGATTTTAGGAGGGGTGACGCCTCGTGGGCGTTTTTGCATGGGTCCATCCAAGGGAAGTAACTCCTTAAAGTAATTTTTAGAAAAACCTAGCTGATATATTTGCTAATCTTAAGGGTTAGATTATCATAGTGAGAAGTTATAGTCTATTTTTTGGAAGTTCTGCTATGAGTGATTTCGTTTGGTTCTTAGCATCTGTTGGAACCTGGAGTATGTTTCCATTTTCATTGTTTTTAGCTTTTTTAACGTTTAAAGGTCTAAGCCGCAGCGGTAGATCTGCTCAAGGAGTTTCAGGATCAGGCTACTGCCCTAGGTTGTTGGTGGTTATCCCCGCTCACAACGAGGAAGTCTCGATCGCTATTACCATCCAAAGCGTACTGGCTGCCAACTACCCCAAGGACAGTTTTCAAGTTCTCGTACTTGCAGATAACTGTTCCGATCGCACGGCAGAGATTGCCGAGGCAGAGGGGGCTTTTGTCTACGTTCGCACGGATGCTCTGCGCAGAGGCAAAGGCTTTGCGTTGGAGGATAGTTTTACTAAGGTACTGAAAGATCCTAGATTCTCGGAAATGGAAGGCTTTATGGTGCTTGACGCGGATTCCACAGTGGGGTCAGATGTCTTAAGGCAATTTGCGCATGCCCTGCAAAAGGGGGCTGATTTTGCTCAGTGTTATTCCAGTGTGGGGAATCGAGACGCCTCCATTCGTACTCAGCTACTTACCTATGCCCTTTCGTTGTTCAATGGGGTCTATATGCACGGACTAGAGCGTGCCGGTCTTGGGGCTCATCTTAGGGGGAATGGGATGGGATTTTCAAGGGCTGGCTATATTCGTCGGCCTTGGAGCGCCTCTTCCTTGGCGGAAGATTTAGAATTCTCTTGGCGTCTTCGATTCCAGGGAGAGAAGGTTTGTTTTCTGGGGGAGGCTACCATCTTTGCGGAAATGCCATCGCAATCAGGACCTTCGGTTTCACAACGCGCTCGCTGGGAACATGGTCGTGCTTATCTTAAGAAAGAGTATACGAAGGCTTTACTTCATGCGGATGTTTCTTTTCTAAAGCGTCTTTTATGGTTGATAGATTTGTGGATGCCGTCTCTTTCGAATTTGTGCGGAATTGTTTTTCTAAGTTTCTTTGTCTTGATTGGTATGTATGTAACACAGGGCTGTTTAGGGATTGTTAGTGTCGCTGCGGCATTGAACGTTTTAAGTATATTCTTCTACCTCGGCTCGCCTTTTTTTATCATGAGGTTGCCCGTGAGGTATTTGGCGAGTCTATGGTTTGCCCCTTATTACGCAATTTGGCGCATGGGAGTACTTTTGAAGAAAAAGCCCCAAGAGTGGATTCGGACTGCTAGAGAAAGAAGAGAGGGGGCTAAGTGAGTATTCCTGTCCGGATCCCTGGGACGTTATTGTCGTTAGGCGATTATTATGGCTCTCTGGCAGCTGCCAGAAGTTTAGGGGCTTTAGGGGCGCCGGTTATTTTTGCGGACCATCGGCGTTTGACCTCAGGCGCATTTTCAAAGTATGTAGTCGAAAGAGTTGTGGCGCCTTCGCCTCTGGATTTTAAAAGCTATGGGGACTGGTTAGAGTCCTTCGGAAAGAACCATCCAGGTCTCTTTCTTTATCCGACAAGTGACGATATGGCCTACATCGTAGCCTCTCGTGCCACTAGTCTTAGTCAGACGTTTGCTTTGTATCAACCTAGCTTGGATGCCATTATGAGTTTGCTTGATAAAAGCAGATTAGCTGTTAAGGCAAAAGAGGTAGGTTTAAAGATGCCCGAGACCTTTTCAGGTGAATCGAACCAAGATATTTTGGATCAAATCAAGAATTTCCCCGGTCCTTTTTTAGTTAAGCCTAAGTCCCAGATAGGACTACTCACAAAGGGAAAAGGAATTTTTTGCCCGACGAAGGCCGATGTTCCTGCAGCCCTTAAGCTTTTTTTAGAGCGTGAAACTTTTTCGGATCAGATTTTAGATTACGACCCCAGTCTGAACTTACCTCTTTTGCAGGCTTATCATCAAAGTGCCGTAGACGGGATGTTGAGCATTGCTGGTTTTGTTTCACGGGACTATAAACACGCTGTTTTTTTGGGTTCTGAAAAGATTTTTCAAAGGCCTAGGCGCTTAGGAGTAGGAATTGGTTTTTCAGCTCGAAGCGTTCCTACGGAAATTTCAGACTGCCTTTTAAAACTATGCGCATCCGTAGGGTATTTTGGGGTTTTTGAGGCTGAATTTGTGCAGGATGAAGCGACGGGTGATTTTTTGTTGGTGGATTTTAATCCTAGGTATTATGGTCAAATGGCATTTGAAATTGCCAGAGGGGTAGACCTTCCTCGACTCGCTTATTTCGAGGCCACTCAAAATCAACTGGCCTTTGAAAAAGAAGTGGCTAAGGCAAAGCTTGCCGTAACAAGGCCCGAAGCTGTCTCCTCGAAGTATGCGCTGGGTTGGATTCTATCTTTAATGATCAAATGCCAAAAGTTGGGCGGCAAGATGCCAATGGGGGAGTATAGGGATTGGCTCCATTGGCTTAAAGACAATCGCATTCCCATGTATGATGCCGTCTCCTCGAGGGAGGATACATGGCCTAAAAGAATGGATCAATTCTTGTTTTGGAAACATGCCTTGCGCCACCCGCGAGATTTTTATAGAAAATTTTTCACTTAAAACGTGAAGAATTTACTCAAATGAATTTTTAGAGTTTATTTTCCTTAGAGGTTTTTTGCTTCACCCTGGTCTAAGGTTTCTTTTTTACCTGATTTCTTTTGGAGTTGGTTTTTTACTCTCTTTATTTCTAAAAGCGCCATGCTTAGAGGGGGCAAGCTTGGTTGTGTCTTAAGCGAGGCAAGAGAGGTAGGTTCGAGGGCTCTTGATGTGGGGTTAAATTTGTAGAGTGTAATGGAAGTCTTCTCGTCGAGGCCGCTGAAGTTCAAATCGAATGCCGCTGTTTTAGTTTGTGATTTGTTGAGCATCACTAACGTTATCGTCTGATCTGCTTCTCTAAGGGCTGAAAAAATGGAGGCGTCTTTATGAATGCCGTAGGTATTGGGTATCAATATGTCCCCGAAGCTGCTCCCTTTGCCGTCATAGTTTCTAAATAGTTTAAATGCGAAGCTTGCAGGTGATTTAGGAGGCGGGATGGTCCAATAAGACGCGTAGTCGAGTTTTTCTTTAGAAAAGATTCCCAAAACTTCTGCGAGGGCAATCCCTCCAGCGATATCTTCCTCTCCGTAGAACTTGTATTCGCCGATAGCAAACTTCAATTTAGGATTGGTTTTGGCGATGATTCCTTTGATATAAGGAATGAAATAGATTTCCTCATCAATCCAACTCGGATCCTTATAGGAGGGGTCCCAAAGGGATCTGGTGGCTTCAAGCCGGGCTTGCCTGCTTATTGATGGTGAAGCAGAGCTGCTTCGAACATGATCTCCTTCAGGGTAATAATGAACGTCTACTACATTTAACAAAGATTCCCCGGTTCGCATTTCCTCTTTAGTAACTTCTTTTAGAAACCACTCGAGAAAATCTACGCCCCCGTGCTTTTTCTTGTCAGAATGTCTCTGGCCTTGACTCCAGGGCCCCGGAGCATCAAATGCAGACTGTTTTACGGCAAGGTAACCCCATAAAGCAGGTCCAAAAATGACGGCATCAGGATCTGCTTTTCTCACTAGGCGGGCCGTTGAAATAAACTTATTTAAGACTTCATCGTAAGTGGCGCGGGTGGGGTGAACATCTTGGTGGGTTTCGTGCCAGAGCATGGGCTCATTT